>DASWVC010000414.1:0-12739 GCA_036401335.1 Chthoniobacterales bacterium | reverse complement strand
GTCGCCCGTCTGCCAGAGAAGAAATGCGAGTTGATCAGCCGCAGCTTGTTCGCGCTGAGTACGATTTGAACCAAAGCCATGGCCACCCTCGAAATCTACCCGGAGCAACACAGGTTTACCGCTCGATGTCGCATGCTGCAGCCGTGCCACGAACTCCGCAACCATCCATGATGGTACCCTGGGATCGTTGATCCCGGTCAGGGCAAGGACGGCCGGATATTTGGTGCCAACTTTGATATGGTGGTAGGCACTGAGAGCGTAAAGCCAATTGAAATCTTCCGGTTTTGTGACGTCACCGTATTCCGGGATGTTCGCCGGCCCAGCAGGAGCAAACTGCATACGCAACAGGTTCGTTACGCCGACGTTGTCGATCGCTGCAGCAAACAATTCAGGGTGTTGCACGATCGCGTTGCCGACGGCAATTCCACCCGCACTGGTTCCACGAACCGCTAGATGTCCCGGCGACGTATACCTGTTCGCGATCAGGTATTTTGCCGCGGCAATCATGTCGTCGACGGTGTGTTGTTTGGTGGCCTTTTGGCCAGCGACGTGCCAGCGTTCGCCGTATTCGCCTCCGCCACGAACGTGCGCGACCGCAAAGACACCGCCGCGTTCAATCCAAGGAAATACCGACGCATACGGAACCAAGATGGGCAGAGTATCAGGACTGAAAGCAGGGTCAATGGTGACTCCGTACGCCCCGAAACCCTCGAGCAGGGTTGGATGAGACCCATCGAGGATGATGCCTTTCTGAAAGACAATCGAGATCGGGACAGACGCACCGTCCGTACTTGACGCCTGGACTTCGCGTACTTCGAATCGAGAAAAGTCCAGTGGGCTCTTCGGTTGAAGTTCGGTATCGATCAATTTTTGCGCCGTTGGATCGTACCGATAGGCGATCGGCGGGACGATCCAAGAGTCGAGGCCAAACAGAATTCCGGGGTGATCTGGAAACGCGTCAACGGTAAAAATAGGGCCTTGAACCGGTAAGGCGATCTGTTCAGGCGTGGCAGCATCGTTGTAAGGCAAGCGGAAGAGTGTGTTTCCTACGCCGTTTCGCTGGCTGACGTACAGGGCGTCGCTCGCACCGTAGATCCCGCCGACAACTTTATCGCTGGGTGCCATCACCGTCGCAGGCGGGTTTTCGAGGTGGTCAAGGTCGAAAACGAGAATGCCTCCGTTTGGAGATTCTTTGTTGGACAAGATGTAGAGTTTTGAACCAACCAGGGCAACGGAAGAGCCAGCCGCAAGTTTGTCGTCGCGATTCAGGATTTGTTTCCACGGTGTGTCTGAGCTCGTTGCGTCGACCTCCCTTGCGACATACGCTGAAGGCCGGTCGCTCGATCCCGCGCTGTAGAAGGCGATGACGTAGGGAGAATTTGGCGACGCAAACACATTGTTCCACCCTGCCTTCGGAATATCAGGTGAACCCTGCAGGCCAGGCCCAAAGACAGCCGTGTCCTTTTCAGGATCAGTCCCCAGCACATGAAGAAAGGTCTGCCCGTTTTCGTAGAGTGCCGTCGTTAGGTGATGAAAGTAAAAAAATGACTTCCCATCGGACCGCCAAGACGGCGATCCATCTTGGACCCTGGAAATCGCTTCGGGCAACGGTTTCGCACTCTCTACCTCTACGACGTGCAGCGTGCTATCCTCCGAACCGCCGAGTGAAACGCCGACCGCAACATATTTGCCGTCGTTCGAAGGCTGGAAATAGTCGATCGCCGCGGGCTTATCTCCGCTCTTGTAGTTTTTGGGCTCAAGCAGCGTGCGAACCAGTCCACTCGGATCGCGGACGCGGAGAACGGCGTCGATGGCATTGGCCCCGGTCTCAAGAAAGAAGATTCGGCTTCCTGCCCGGGTCCACTGACCGGTCGCCGCAACAGGAGAATCAAACGTTTGGATACGAGCCAACAATTTCGCACGAGGAATTGCCCGCTTCGCCAAAGTAGCCTGTGTCGCTTGGTTTTGCGATTTCAGGAAGGCAACAAAATGGGCATCGGACGGGCCAGTTTCCATCCATCGATACGGATCAGTGATTTTCGTTCCAAAATAATCGTCGGTTACGCGCTTCGCCGATCCATCGCCCGAGAGATCTTTCTGACCTGCTCTGGCTGGACTGGAGGAGCCTACTCCCAGGGTTATCAATAGGATTAGAAAACGCAAATGGGTCATTATTTTAAGCAGATCAGTGGTTTTGGACATGTTTGTGGAGGCGTTCGCCCGGGGTTCTGCGGCGTTTGGATCGCCGGGAAACCGCCCCACAAGTGATCGCGTCCAACTGCATCGAGGCGTACAAGCGGTACCTGGGATGGGCTACCCCTCGCCAGGCAGGACCATTTGTCATTACCGCGAGCGGGTAAGGCCGTGGCCATCCTCGTCGTCATGTTCCCGGTATGCAAGCGTCGCGGGATCAGTCTTCCCGAAAGTCAAATACCACGGCTGTTGCAAAGGGCCGTCTTGCAGAAAGGGGACGACGAAGTCAGGCGTGACGCGCTTTTTGTTCCATACGCTGTAGCGACGTACTGCTCCGGTGCTGTAACCAAACGGTGTGTTGGGAGGACCGGTGATAAGCGGTCCGGGACCCGTGATCGGGACGTAGAGCAATCCATCTGGCCCAAACAGCAATGCCTGCGCGAACGCGCGAGCCTGCGGATCAGCACTTACGTCATCCAAGGGAATCTTGCCGAGAAAAGCGCCGGGGGGCTTCTTAGTGCCATGGGGACCGGCAAAAATCAGGATCTTGTCGGTATCGTTCGCATCGTTGCGGAAACCGGTGACGTAGAGGTTTCCGTCTGGACCAAACACCAATCCTTCAGGCCGGTTGAAGGACTCGTGTTGGCTCTGCAGGTCGGTTTGTAGGTCACTGACGAAGACATCCTTAAAGGCCCGATTATGAAGGTCATAACGCAGCACCTCCCCTTGCAGGTTTCCAAGGTCGCCTTGCGTGGGAAGGTTTGGAGCGTTTGAGACATAGAGCAGATCGTCAAGGATGACGAGGGAGCGCGGGTGAAAATGTCCAGGGGAATTAAGGGGAGGGGGCAGCTGAGCAGTAGGTTGCGGCGCAGGAAGCTCGCCAATGAATGATCCGCTTCGCGTGTACATTCGAATATAGCCATCGTCGGCTTGTGGGTCCATATCACCGTGGTCGAAGCTGGCTACAAAGAAGATTCCTTGGAACACGATTCCACGTGGTGCATAGGGAGCAGATGGATCCGTATGGGGAACGAGCGCTTTCAGAAATGTCCCGGTTGTGCCGTGGTAGGTCAGAATTTCTCCAGCAAAGTTCTGGTCAACGTTTTGGTTCGTCACTACGAGTGTGCGTTCGAAGTACGGTCGGGGAATGAATATCAGGCCGCGCGGCCCGTCGAGGCCACCACTCCCTGGTGAGACAAAGGCACCGTTGTAGGCGCCCGTGTGGGCATCAAAGCGCTTTACCGTATTGTCAGAGCCATCGCCGACGTACAGGAAGTCTCTCCCTTCGTCGGCCCGACTTGTCTTTGTGATTCCCCCTATCAATAGGGCAATACCCATCGCTGCGATTAGTTTCTGATAATGAAGTCCTTTGTTTCTCATATCATGATACTCCCGAATGACTTGTTGGTTACGAGTTGATAGGTTTTTGAGGTTGGTGTTTGTAAAAACTCTTTGCCGCTAAAACCTGCAATACGACCCTCCAGACAAAACATGCACCCATCGAACATTGGCACCAGAACCATCCGGGTTTGACCGGATCGTTGGCCTGGCCTCTATTCTGTTAATCAAGGATTGGCGGGTTCGAGTTTCAGGATTTCTTCCGACCGCACCGCTGGGCCGTCGAGGACGGCGGAGCTGGACCACCGGCCCGCCCTTCGAAGGCGGACTGCGAACGCCGGATTTCCCCGCCGCAGGGCCAATTTGTAGTGCCTGCACGGGATCCGCCTCCCCGCTTGACCGGAGGCTTAGACCACTTGCATTCTGGATCCCGTCGCGCTTAGCACCGACTCTACTTGAGAAACGGTCAAGGCTGGCCGGGCGTTTCCAGCCTGGTGCCCTTCACCTCCGTTGTGACGCTGAACACCACGTTCCAGTTTGCATCCAAAAAGTCTGCCTGGCCATGCGCCGCGAACTCGTTGCCCGAATCAGAGAGAACGTCGGTGCTCTGCACCCGCACGAATCCGTTCACCGCGCCTTCCTTCAACATCACGTGATAGAACGTCAGCCGGAACTCCCTGGCGGTGGTTTGGAACCAGCGGCCGTACGCCGGCCCAATCTCATCCGCAACGCCCTGGAGTGCCGGAACGGGCGGGACCGTTCCGCGGCCGATCGTGGTGATGAAACTGCCGTCTGCCCCAAAAGTGGCCAGGCTCAAGATGGGCGGCACCGGTTTCCCCGTTTGGGGAACCAACTGGCCCGTCGGTGAGATCGTCACTTCCCACACGCCCACGATCGCCTTTTTCTCGTCCAACTGTGCGACCAGAACGGCCGGGAAGGCAAAGCACACCGCCAGCAAACAAAGGAACTTGGCTTTCATAGAATCTCCATGCGGAACGCCAGGGCTGAAAACGAATGCAGGTATCTCGCCACGTTTTTCGTAGGCCGCCTCATTCATTTGTCTTGAAGAAAAAAGATCAAGCGTTCAACCAAATTCTTTCAGAGATCTCACGCGCAACCGGGGGGCATGGAGTGTCCGCTGGAGAGAGACGTCGGGTTAGAAACCGCGCCTTCCGTAAGCACGGCACCGCGAAGCGCATTACTTGAATCCTTGCCCCAGTCAGCAATTCATCCCCGGACCCCTTTTTTGGGAATCCTTTGTTTCCAAGGGAAGCCAAACTTGATAACGGTGCAGTTAACCCTTGAAGTCGGACCAAAGCTCACCGGGGGATGAGGCCTACCGATTCTTGACGACTCGGTGGAGCATGGTGTTGCTCTCCGCCCAGGGTCAGGCACCCGGCGCCCCGGAGGCCTTGAGTGAAATATGCAGGATTTACTGGTATCCGCTCTACGGGTTCGTCCGACGCCGAGGGCACACCCCGGAAGAGGCCCAGGACCTGACGCAAGGGTTTTTCCTCGATTTATTGGAACGTAAGGCGCTGGCGCGCGCGGACCCGCTCAAAGGTAAATTCCGGGCGTTTTTGCTTGGGTCCTTGCAGCATTACCTCTCGACCGAGGCCGCCCGCGCTCGGTGCCTCAAGCGAGGCGGGCAGGTGGAATTTGTCTACCTGGACGCCGAAGCGGCAGAGGATCACATGAGGTTGGAGCCCGTCGACGCGCTGACGCCGGAGAAGGTCTTTGATGCCCGCTGGGCCATCGCGCTGTTGGGCGAGGCGATGCACCGGTTGCACGAGGAGTACGCGGCCCAGGGTAAGGCGGCCACCTTTGACGCCCTCAAGGCCTTTCTCGACGTGGGCAACGGCCAGGAGTTGCCCGCCTACGAAGATGCGGCGAAGGCGTTGCGCGTCAGCGTGGGCGCGGGTAAAACCCTCATCCATCGCCTCCGAAAACGGTACACCGCCCTGGTGCGGGAGGAGGTTGCCCGCACGGTTTCAGACGTGGTCGACATCGATGCAGAACTTCACGAGCTTTGCGAAGCGCTGGTTGCCACCGAAGGGTGGATCACGTCGTGAACGCGGAACCTCCGCGTCCAGCGAACGACCGCGATCCCGGATGGGGCCGGCGCGAAACCCGCGTTTGTACGGTTTGCGGCGCGACGTTCTCGACCCGCGGCGAATGCAAGTTCTGCCCCGTCTGCATGCTGCGTTCGGCCATGGCAGCTGGAGGCGAGTCCTCTGAGGCGCCAGGACCAGGTTCAGCAGAAACGCGTTTCGCACCCGAGCCGGGGTCACTGGCCCATCGATTCGAACATTATGAACTCGTCCTGGGCGAAGACGGGGCACCGCTCGAGTTGGGCCGGGGGGCCATGGGCGTCACCTACAAGGCCATTGACGTTGACCTGCGCCGCCCCGTCACGCTGAAAGTCATTCGTGCCTCCCACGTCGGCGACGACTCGGCCGGGCTCCGATTGTTGCGTGAAGCACGGGCTGCGGCCAGCGTCCGGCATCCAAACGTTGCGTCGGTGTTCCACCTGGGTCAAAGCGGCGGAACCTACTTCTACGCGATGGAGTTTGTGGAAGGAGAGACGCTCGCGTGCCTCCTGAGGCGATGGGGCCGGCTGGAGGTTAAGTTGGCCCTCGAAATCACGCAGCAAGTGGCCGCGGGTCTGGTGGCGGTGCAAAAGGGGAACTTGGTCCACCGGGACATCAAATCGGCCAACATCATGGTGCACCTTGAGCAGGGCGGCGGCGTCATGGCGAAAATCATCGACCTGGGCTTGGCGAAACCGGTCGGCGAGCACCCGTCTCAAACGGCGATCTCCAACCCCGGGGCTTTTGCCGGAACGCCGGAGTTCGCCAGCCCGGAGCAATTTGCCGGCGTGGGCGTGGACATTCGATCCGATCTGTACTCGCTTGGGGTGACCCTCTGGGAGGCGTTGACCGGCAGAACGCCTTTCCAGGGTTCTCCGGCGGAGGTGATGCACCAGCATCAACGCGTTCGCTTGCCCCTTGAACAACTCGAAAGGGTCCCGCAACCCGTCGTCGTTCTCCTCGAGGTGCTCCTGCACAAAGATCCGGCGCATCGCGTCCAGACTCCAAGCGAACTCTTGAACCTGATCCCCACCGTCAAGGCTGCCCTTGCCGCCGGGGGTGCCCTTAGAGAAACGCTCCGCGTTTTCGTCTCTGCGGGCGTCGACGTCCAAAAGGAGCGGCACGTGGCAGAGCAGGTGATTCGTGCGACGGCGGCTGAGTTTGAGATGCCCATGACCCTTGCCCCTTCGCGTTTCCAGCGCTTGGCGGAAGCCGAAGGGGGATCGACCCCTGAGTTGAGGAACCCGGGTCCGCCCGTCTTGTGTCCCTGTTTCTGGGGAAGGGACCCCCCTTACCGGGGACAAGGTCCAAGCCCCGCGGAAGCCGATCTTGCGGTCTGCATCTTTTGGACGCGCCCGAGTTTCCTGCCAGACGCCCCGTGGAGGGTTCCGAAGGACAGCCCCTTGGGCGCGGGAACGGAACGTGACACGCCGAGGGTCTTGGACCCGGTGAACCCGAACGGTAACGTTCTGCCCTGGCACGTTTACCGCAACGGTTCGAAGCCGGTGCCGCCCTTGGAACCCCGGGAGGCGCGCGAAGCCTTTGGCCGGCAATGGGAGGCGGTGCAGGAATTCATTGCGCGTTGGGAGAAGGACTGCCAGGGCAGCGCCGTTGGCGCGTTGTCCACCTACCGCGACTTGGAAGAGTTTGAAGCGCTCTTCCGCGAGCATTTCCGTGACTTTCTCGCGGGTCAACTCAACCGGCGGCTCGGGCGCAACGCCTTGACCCGTAACGTCCGCCGATGGAAATTCAGCCCGTTCCGCGGGCTGAGCGCCTTTGATTTTGAACACGCGCCCATTTTCCGCGGAAGGACGAAAGCGGTGGGGGACGTCTTGGAAGCCTTAGAGGGGCAGGTTAGGAGGCAACGGCCCTTCGTGCTGGTCGTGGGCGCAAGCGGCTGCGGCAAAAGTTCGCTGGTACGAGCGGGCGTGCTGCCGTTGTTAACTCAACCTGAGACGATTGAAGGGGTTGGACTCTGGCGTCGCGCCATCACGCGGCCGGGAGCGGGCGGGGCCGGAGGGGATTGCTTTGACGCTTTGGCGGCTGCCCTGCTGGAGGTTTCCGCGCTCCCGGCGTTGGAGAACCCGGAATCACCGCACGCCATTCGTGATTTGGCGACCGAACTCAGGGCTTACCCCGACAGCGTCGCGCTCCGGGTCCGGGACGCGCTCGATCACGTCGCGCGGGAATGGAAAACCCAACGTTGGCACGGCTTGGGCGACCAAGAGCGGCGTTTGCGGGAGTCAGGAGGCTTGGACGAGGCGGACTTGGTTGGCGAGCAACGGGAAAGGCTTGAGGCACCGAAAGCCCGTCTGGCGTTGGTGGTTGACCAGTTGGAAGAATTGTTCACGACCGGTTTTTCACCGGAGGTGCGGCAAAAGTACATCTCCACGCTCGCCGGTTTGGTTCGGAGCGGCCGGGTCTTTGTCTTGGCGACGTTGCGGAGTGACTTTTACGCTTCGTACCAAGCGTTTCCGGACCTCGTTGAGCTCGCCACGCCAGGAGGGAAAGTTGACCTCCGGCCGCCCACGCCTTCTGAAATCGAAAACGTGATTCGGCTGCCGGCCGCTGCGGCAGGGCTGCGTTTCGAAAAGGATCCGCAGACGGGCTTACGCTTGGACGACTCCCTTCGCGACGCAGCCACTGCCACCCCGGAGTCCTTGCCGTTGCTCGAGCACGTTTTGTCGTTGCTTTACGACCGGCAGGCCGTTCGTGGCGATGCTTTGCTGCGGTGGTCGGATTACCGCGAATTGGGCGAATTGAAAGGCGCGCTTGCCCGGCACGCCGAAGCGGCCTTTAGCAGTTTGCAACCGGATGAACAGAAGCGGTTTCCGTGGGTGATGCGGCACCTTGTCACGTTGGGCCAGGGCGAGGAGGAGGTGCCCAACCGGCGGACGGTGCCTTACCGTGATTTCGTTGCCTCAACGGGGGTCGACCCGGCGCAGGCTGCGGGCGCGAAAGGTTTTATTGATCGCTTCATCGAACGGCGCTTGTTGGTCGCAGCCACCGATCCGCAAGGCGAGGTGACCGTGAGCGTCGCACACGAAGCGCTGCTGCGGGAATGGCAGCGCCTGAAAGGATGGCTCACCGAAAACCGCGAGTTCCTGCGCATGCGGGACCGCCTGGATTCCAGCTTGAAGCTTTGGCTGAGCCGCGGGAAACAAAAGGATGACCTGCTCGGACCGGGCCTGCCCCTGGCGGAAGGCGAAACGCTGGTCAAAGGCTTCGGTACCTCGCTCAACCGGGAACAATCCGCTTTCGTTCACGCCAGCATCGCGGAGCGAAAACGGAGTCAGCGGGCCCAGGAACGGGTCCGTTACGGGGTCACGGCGGCCGTCGGCGTTCTGGCGATTGTGGCCGGTTTCCAATGGTTCCGGGCGGAGCGGCAACGCCAGAGCGCGGAGGGCAATGCGCAACGGGTTCAGCAAAACGAGGCCCGAGCGAGGGCGTTGCTGCGCGAGGCCAGCAAGGTCGATGTCGTCACGGCTTCGCAGCAGCGGGACCCGGCCGCTAAGCTTGCGTACCTTGCCCGGGCCCTGCGGAATGATTCCGACAACCGGGTCGCGTCCATCACCCTGGAGCAGCTGATCACCCGGCAGGCTTCGTTCCCCACGGCCCCCCTTTGTTCGGTCGAGCACGCCGGGCGCCTTTGCGACGTCTCCTTTAGCCCGGACGGGAGGTGGTTCCTCACGGCCAGCGAGGGTGGGACCGCCCAGGTCTGGGACGCGGCCACGGGCCGCCCACTCGGCCCGCCGCTACGGCACGAGGCCAAGGTCAACACCGCCTCGTTCAGCCCCGACGGACAACGGGTGCTCACCGCCAGCGCCGATGGCACGGCACGCATTTGGGAAGCGGCCACGGGCAAACCGACTGGCCTCGCGTTGCGACACCTCGCCGGCGTGAATCGCGCCTCGTTCAGCCCCGACGGGCGGTGGGTCCTGACGGCGAGCCAAGACGGCACCGCGCGGCTTTGGGAAGCCGAGACGGGTAATGCGGCGGGCCCTCCGTTGCGGCATGAGGGCTTTGTTTACAGCGCGGCCTTCTGTTCGGACGGAAAACGGGTGGTTACGGCCGGCAGTGACGGTGCCGCGCGCCTTTGGGAGCCGGCCACCGGCCATGCGCTGGCTCCGCCGTTGCGGCATGGCCTCGACGTGTGGCAGGCGACCTTTAGCCCGGACGGGAGGCGGGTGGCCACCGCCAGCGCCGACGGCACCGCGCAAGTTTGGGAGGCGGCAACCGGTAAAACGGTTTCCCCGCCGCTGCGGCACCACGGCAGCGTCACCAGCGTCTCGTTCAGCCCCGACGGGCAATGGGTGCTTACCGCCAGCGCGGAGGGCACCGCACAGGTCTGGGAGGCGGCGAGCGGTCAAATGGTGGGCCAACCGTTACGGCATGAGGGCGTGGTGAACGGCGCGGCGTTTAGCCCCGACGGGCGATGGGTGATCACGGCCAGCGAGAGTGGGGTCGCACAGATTTGGGAAGCGGCCACGGGCAAGCCGATGGGCAAACCGCTGCGGCACCGCGCCGGCGTCAATTGCGCGGCGTTTAGCCCGGATGGAAGGCGGGTCGCCACGGCGACCGAAGGCGGCCGCGCGTGGGTGTGGGAGGCAGCGACGGATGACGCCGTTCACGAACCGCTGCGGCATGAGGCGGCGGTAACGGGGGTGGCCCTCAGCCCGGACGGGAAATGGGCAGTTACGGCGAGTTCAGATCACACCGCGCGGCTCTGGGAGGCGACCACGGGCAAGGCAGTGGGAGGATTGCTGCGCCACAATGCGCCGGTGAATGCCGCTTCCTTCAGCCCGGACGGGCACTGGGTGGTCACCGCAAGTGCCGATGGCACCGCGCGGCTCTGGGAGGTGCCATCGGGCAAGCCGTTGGGCCCGCCCCTGCGGCACGGCGGAGGCGTGGCGGGTGCGGCCTTTAGTCCAAACGGGCAGTGGGTGGTCACGGCAAGTTGGGATGGTGCGGCACGGGTGTGGGAAGCTGCGACGGGCAAGCTGGTGACCGGACCGCTGCAACACGGGGGTGCCGTGAACAGCGCGGCCTTTAGCCCGGACGGAAAATGGGTGGCCACCGCGAGCGCAGACTGTACGGTTAGGCTCTGGGACGCGTTGACCGGCAAGCCGGTGGGCCCCCCGTTGCAACACGATGGCTACGCCTGGCAAGCGGCGTTCAGCCCGGATGGGAAGTGGGTAATCACCGCAAGCGAGGACGGGACCGCGCGAGTCTGGGAAGCCGAAACGGGCAGGGCAGTGAGCCCGCCGCTGCGGCATGATCGAGGCGTGAGGACGGCGGCATTCAGTCCCGACGGGAAGTGGGTGGTGACCGCCAGCGAGGACGGGACGGCACGCGTCTGGGACGCGGCGACGGGTCAGCCGATGGGTGAAGCGCTACGGCACGATGGCGTTGTCCATGGTGCGGCGTTTAGTCCCGATGGGCGATGGGTGGTCACGGCGAGCGCCGATGGCACCGCGCGAGTCTGGGAAGCGGCCACGGGTCAGGCGGTGGGTGAGCCGCTAAAACACGATGACGAAGTGTTGTTCTCGACCTTCAGTTCGGACGGTCAACGGGTGGTGACGGCGAGTAAAGACCACACCGCGCGAGTCTGGGAGCTACCCATCGACGGGCCACTTTCTGAACGGCTCGTCGGGGTGGTTAAACTTCTGCCTCCTTTGATCGGTCACCTCGATTTCGATGCGAATGGCTTTCTCATGCCCGTGCCCATCGCCCGTGTCATCGAGTGTCGCGACCAGGTTTCCGCGGAGCTTAAAGAGCCGGGGATCAAAGACAGTTTGCTGGCGATTGCCGTCGAGTGGTTTCTGGCCGATCCATGCACCCGAGCCATCCATCCAGGCTCGACGCGCACGGTTCCTCACTTCATGTTTTCAACGATCGATTGGGGAAAGGTGTCCGGGCCGGCTCGTGACCCCCCGGCGTTTCGGAAAAAGGCGTTGGCAGAAGCGTATAACCTCGATCCTGCTTTTCCTTTGATTCACCTTGCCCTCGCAAGCGTCGAAGCCGACACGGACCGTGCCGCTTTCTGGCGCGACTTCGATCTGAAGCGCCTTCCGGACAGTTGCCGTTACACCCTGGAGCTGGACCCTGCGGAAACCACCTTGGAAGCGGCCGAAATGTGCGCGGAGCAAAAGGATTGGCCACGGGCGATCGTCGCCTTAGACCAATACGCAAAGGTGGGAAAACCGAACCCTCGCAGCGAGGGACTTCGCGCCCAGGCGAAGATGAATCCATCTCCTAAGGGCAACTAACTAACCGGCCCTCGAACCTTTGCCCCGTGCGGTCAAGCGCGGAGGCGGATCCCGTGCAGGCACTACAAATCGGCCCAGCGGCGAGTAAATCCGGCGTTTTGCTGACCGGTTCGTGAGGGCAGGCCGGCAATCGGATCTTGCCGTCCATGATGGCAAAAGCATGCGGTTCGGAGGAATCCTGAAACTCAACCCCGCCAATCCTTGATTAACAGGGTAGAGGCCAACGATCCCGTCCGATGCGGATCGGCGCGGGGACCCCAACGGGGGGTCTTGTTTGGCAAGCCGAAGATCAAAGACAAGCGTGATGAAAAACAGATTACTTAGCCTCATGGTCCTCTGCGTTGCCCTTCCGGCAGTTCTCGTCGCAAATCCGGGAGAGAAGAAAACGCTGACAGGTGTGTGGTTCATGCAGGTGACGCCGCACGACGCGCCGCGCATCATTTTAGGCCTCGCAACTTTTGGCGGCGACGGCACCTTCACCAACGTCGGTGACCAGAAACTTCCGGCCATTCCGGTCATCGAAGCCGTTGGGACTGAGCTCGGCCCCGGTTACGGTCGCTGGACCCGCACCGCCGATCGGGAGTACCACTTGACGTTCTACGCAACGTTGCGGAAGCAAGGCGTGGTGACCGGGTTTCATCGCGTGCAAAGTACCATCGTGCTCGCAGAGTCGGGCGAAGCGTTTACGGCCCATGGCGAGGCAGACTTCTTGGATGCAAACTGGAACGTGGTGTTGAGCACCACCACCGATGGGAAAGGTAAAAGGCTCGAAACGCCTGACCAGCTTTGAGGTTCTTAATTAATGAAGCCAACGGCACCCGTTTTCGACAACGGAAAACCACGCTTAAA
>DASWVC010000413.1:0-8991 GCA_036401335.1 Chthoniobacterales bacterium | reverse complement strand
TTGCCAAATCCATGCCGGCCAACGAAAAGCCGAACAAGTGCGCCAAGGCCAAGGCAGTGGCAACTTCCAACGCGGCCGAGCTTGACAACCCGGCCCCAACCGGGAGGTCGCTGGCAATTTCCAACTCGGCACCGGGCACCGTGAAACCCTGCTGGTGCAAGGTGCTGATAACGCCCAATGGGTAGTTGATCCACGAGTCCTCCCGCACAGGAACTTTCTGCGTGATGGACACGGTTCGTTTGCCCGACATGGCAGACGACGTAATCCGCAGCTCGCCCGGCGGCGCCTTACTCGCTCTTACCGTGACGCCAAGGTGAATGGCAGCGGCTAAAACCAACCCCTCATTGTAATCCGTGTGGTTGCCCAGAAGTTCTACCCTGCCGGGTGCGAAGGCCAGGACTTGATCGGTCATAGAGACCCCTATTCGCCAGCCAACCTTGACAGTCAATGGCCAACGCAGAACTAACTTTTATCCAGGCACTTGCAAAGAAGCAAACAGAGCCTACTTTGCTACCGTGAAATTGTCTTCATCGACACTAAGAAAAGCTGCCGAGATCCAGGAAAAGATTGAGCAACTCGAAGCGGACCTTCAACGCATAATGGATGCAGATGGTGAAACCGAACCGGCAGACGACCAGGCCGGCGAAGAGCAACCGTCCAGAGAATCCGCCGGGCCTAGCCGGCGCCGTGCTTCGCGGCCCTTGCCGGTGGCAGCTTCGAACAATGGCCGCGGCCGCGGGCGCCGCTCAACTTCACCGAGTGGTCCATTGGCTCCGGCCGTCGTCAAGGTCCTGAAGTCAAAGGGTACACCCATGAGCGTAAGTGAAATTTTGGACGGCCTTACTACAAACGGCTACAAATTCACTTCTCCTGAGCCCAAGAAAAACTTGTTTGCTCGAATCTATCGACTCAAAGGAGTACGGCAGGTGGGCCCAGGTAAGTTCGCTGCTGAATAGCGAGTCTCCTTTGTAAACACAAAACTCCGAATACAAAAAGAGTCTGCTCTTTCCAGCAGGCCTAAAACGAATGGGTTAGTCCTGCGAGTCGGCGCGCCTGGGTCAGCGTGTCAATGTCTTGCACGGTTTTATCCCGGCGGATCGTCTTGATCCGCGGAAAACGTAGCGCAAGGCCGCTGGTGTGGCGATCGCTCGGCTGAATCGAGTCAAACGCCACTTCCAGAATTACCTCCGGTTTTACCTCGCGTAGCCGGCCCTGATCTTTGATTGTGGCCTTGAGAAAGTGCTCGGTTAGTTCCTCAATCTCGACGTCGGTCAGACCCGAATACGCTTTGCCGATGGTCAAAAGGCGGCCCGATTCGTCATCCCGGACCGCAAACGTGTAGTCGCTAAGCACGTGGTTGCGTTTGCCGTGGCCTTGCTCGACCGCCACCACCACGACGTCGAGGGTCGCGAACTCTTTCTTCAACTTTACCCAGCTTCCACCCCGCCGGCCGGGTGTGTAAAGGCTCTGCGGATCTTTCAGGACGAGCCCTTCATGACCGGCACGTCGTGCCGCCAGAAATGCTTCCTCCACTTCCGGCCCGGTCCGGACTTCACGAAACGGCGAAACGCGGATGGGAAGCGGCCGAGGCACCTTTTCCAGCAGACGGCGGCGTTCAACCAGAGGCGTTTTTAGCAGGCTCTTACCTTCCAGATAGAGAACGTCAAAAGCCACGAAGATCACCGGAACGTCCGCGGTCACAAACAGGTCCAACGTTTGTTTGCGGCCCAACCGTTTCTGCAAATCAAAAAAGGTTAATTTTTTCCCGTCGGCATAGGCTAGGATCTCGCCGTCCAGAATCACGGCGCTTCCAAAAACCAGCGTCTGCAGCTCCGGAAATTCCGAGCTCACGTCGCGCAGGTCGCGGCTGTACAACGCGATTTTGTTTTCCGCCGCATGCAGTTGGGCACGAATCCCGTCGTATTTCTGTTCCGCCAGGGCAACACCGGATGGAAAGGTGCGCGCGACGCGTTCCGCCACTGCTTCTCCATCGGCTTCAGGAATGGCCAGCATCGATTTAACCGGCCGGAACAGGGCGACATCGGCATTGCCCAGCCGGTCTGCGCGCGCCAGCAGCGCGGTTTCGCCGAGGTCTCCGGTCAGCATGTGCGCTTCTTTGACCGCATTCAGCTCGGCCTGGAAGGCCTGCGAGACGGCTTCTTCCACCAGCCCTTCACGCAGCCCGATGCGCAGGTCGCCGGTCAGGATGCGAACCACATAACTGCCCGTTTGGGCCGAGCACTCCGCCAGCCAGTCGGCCAAAACCTCTGCCTTGGCAATCGGTCCGGGGGCGCCCTGCACCCGCAGAAACCCTTGGCGCACCTCCGGAATGGAAAACGGGCGCGGTGACGTCCGACCGATGAGGACCTGAAAAGCCGCCCGCCCCGCATCGCCCAGGCTGCCCGCGGCGCGTCGGAATTCAGGTTCGGTCAACCGTGCGGCCTGGACCAGTGCCCGTTTGATGACGGCCCACCCCACCTGGAGCGCCTGACCTTCCTGACGGGAAAAGGCATGCCCGGTAAGGTACCGGACTACGTCCGGCAAATCGGTTTCCGCCACCCCGGCCAGGTAGTTGGCCAGAATCTCCACTTTCCTTAACTTACCCGTAACCTGACCGACGGCTTCGCAGGCGTCGGTAAATTTCCCAAACGGAGAGGGAGAATCCTCGCAAGCGACCACAACGGCCGGACGGACTGCACCCGGGGTCTCCGCGACCGGCATTAACAACTCGAGTTGGTTGTCTTCACCCAGGGCCCACGCTTCCCGGCCCCGCCGCCGCAGGTCTTCGGCAAACTGGCGCGCAAACCCATGCAGCGTCAGGACCCGTTGCGGCTGAACCAGCTCAACGTACCTGACGAGGTCATGGTAATCTGCGTGGTCCGACAGCGGAAAGGCCGCATCGCATTGGTAACGGTGCACTGCCCCGGGGTTAAGTGCCCAACCCGTCAATACCGCCGTCCGCCGGTTCTTGATCTTTTGCACAAGGCGGGTTCGATTCGCGCCGGGCGGACAGATCACCACCCCGGGTTGCGGGTCATCTTCCGTGTAAAGCGTGTACTCCGGCAGACGGTGGCTCATCTCCTCATAAAGGCGCGTCATCCGGTACACGCTCGGGTGCAGTTTTACGTGCAACCCGGAACCGTGCAGCGAGGCCAGGATTTCCTGGGCTTTGCCCAGCGAGTAGCCGAACAGGATGGGAACACGGCCGTCCTCCAAGGTTTCTCGGCAAAAATGGAGGACCTGCGCGACCACCACTTCCGTCGGCGGCAGGACGTACTGGGGCAACCCGTAGGTGGTTTCCATGATCAACGTCTCTGCCGTGGTCCACTCCACCGGTTCGGCCGATTGGCCGGGACGAAGCTTGAAGTCCCCGGTGTAAAGCAGCGAAAGCCCTTTCCATTCAACGTGCAACTGCGCCGACCCGAAGATGTGGCCGGCCGGGTACAAGGTGAGCCGTGCGCCGCGAAAATAAAGGGGCACTCGGAAAGGCCGTTCGGATTCGACGCGGCGGCCCGGGAGGCGTGCGCCCATGAGCCGGGCAGTCACTTCGGACAGGATGACATGCCCATGGTTGCCTATATGGTCGCTGTGGGCATGGGACACAAAAGCCGTTTCCCGTTTATCCCAGGGATCCAACCAAAGGTCAATCTGCGGCAGGTAAACGCCTCGGTCGTAGCGCACCTCAATCATCAACTTACTCCTATAATACGCGTCCAGCGGCCTTGACAGGCTTTTGGGCCCCCGGTTTGATGCCCGGAATGAAACGGACGCCCTGCGTTCTGGCCTTTCTGCTCTCGCTTGCGGTCTGGATCGGACGTGCCGAAGACCCGCTGCCGATTCCCCGGGCCGACGTTTTGCCGCTCGCATTGACCGACGATGTCGAGTTTCGGAAGTTCGACATCTTTCGCAATGCACCGGTCCGGCCGGGCGCTACCCCCATCCCGACCCGGGAACTCATGATCGATTTCGAACGCAAACGCCGGGTCTGGGGGGCAATCCAGTCCACCGACAACCTGCTCCGGACAGGACAATACTTTACGTTCTTCTGGCGCACAAAACGGTGGGCAAATCTGACGTTGCGCCTGGAGTACCGGCAAGCCAACCTGAAAAATTACGTCGAAGCAAGGGAGCTTTATTACCCGGCAGTGCGCGGCAACCGTGTGTCCGAGTTCGCCGTGGTGGGGCCAGAATACTCCGAAGATGGCCCAATTACCATGTGGCGCGCGATCTTGATTGAGAACCGACGGATTGTGGCCTTGCTTCAGTCCCGGGCTTGGCGGTAAGGTAGGGGCGATCGGCAGGGGTTGATTTGACACTCAAACCGCTGAAACGATATTGTTAGATCTAAGAGTGAGTTTACCAGCATCCATTCTGGTGGGGGTTTCAGGGAAGACCGTCCATGCTAAGGTTCAGGGAAAAGGCTCTTTTCAGAACAGTCCGGCATTAAAGGAATTTACCCGCCGGATGCTGGACCGAGGTTACCGGACCTTTGTCGTTGACCTTACGGATTGCTCGGTGATGGACTCCACGTTTATGGGCACCCTGGCCGGGATCGCCCTCCGATTGCGCGAGGCGCAGTCAGGGAGCTTGCGGGTGCGCAACGTGAACGAGCGCAATTACGAATTGCTGCGCAACCTGGGATTAGACAACCTGTTTCAGATTGAATCCGCGGAAGGCCACGAGGCAGTAGCGGAGCCGGCGATGTTGCCCAACCAGCCGGTGGTTTCAAAAGCTGACCACGCGGAGTGCATGATTACTGCGCACGAGGCTCTGGTGGACGCCGACCCGGAAAACCTTGCGCGGTTCAAAGACGTTCTTGAGTATTTGCGTCAAGACTTGCGCGTTGGCGTAGGCAGGTAGCCCACGGTCAATGTGGTTTTTCTTACTTTTAGGTCTGCTGATGGCAGCAGCCACGGCGTTTTCTCTGATTCTAAGGCGCCAGCGCCGAACCATCGAAGACCTCAAACGCGCACGCGAAGAATTGCAGGTTGAAGAAATCCGGGTCTTCGATTTCCTGCACGGCCTGGGTGAGGCTTTTTCGGATAACCTTCGGCCGTCGGACCTGCACCGCTTGATCGTGGAAGGCGCGATGCGCATTCTCGACGCTCATGGCGGCGCGCTTTACCTGGCCGACCGCAGCGGCCGGGTCTTGTTGCCAACGCACCTCTCCCGGGAGTGCCCGCCCCTGGTGGAAGTCCCAAGGTACATCCAGCAACAAGGGCCGGGTGGCGCCGCAGCTTTGGAAAGCTTTCTTCGTTTGCACACGGTCAAGATCGGCGAGGGACTGCTCGGCAAGGTATGGGAAAAACGTGAACCGCTGTTTCTCTCGAGCCGCGATTCCGATCCTCGGTTGGAAACCCTCAAGGAATCGGTGCTGCACGTGGATTCTGTGATGATTGCGCCACTTATCTACGGGGCCCAGAGCCTGGGAGTGCTCGCCGTCGCAAACGGACCGGTCAGCACGCCCTTTTCGCCGTCGGACTTCGTGGTGTTCCAATCGATCGTCGAGCAGTCGGCGTTCGCGCTGTACAACGCCGTCGTGTATTCTGAAGCCAGCGAAAAACGCCGCATCGACCGGGATCTGGATGTGGCGCGCGACATTCAGCGCATTCTTTTGCCGAACGGCTCGCCGGCGTTTGAGGGCTATGAAATTGACGGGATCAACATCCCCGCCAGCCATGTAAGTGGGGATTATTACGATTATGTGACCGTTGACGACCGCCGCCTTGGCATTGTGATTGCCGATGTTTCCGGCAAAGGAGTTCCCGCTTCGTTGATCATGGCAATGTGCCGGAGTGTGTTGCGCTCGTTTGCCCAAACCTCAGATTCCGCGGCGGCGGTATTGAGCCAGGTGAACCGGCAGCTTTATCCGGACATTAAAGAAGACATGTTTATCAGCATGGCCTACCTCATCATTGAACGAGGTTCCAATGAGGTGGTGCTTTCCCGGGCCGGCCATGACGCCCCCCTTTTGTACCGGGCCCGCGATGGTTCCATCACAAAGGTCAACCCGCCCGGCATGGCCCTGGGAATTGACAGTGGGGGCGTTTTCGATAGGGTGACGGGCGATCTTCGTATCCGCCTGGAAAAAGGCGACTCCTTCGTCTTTTACACCGACGGTGTGACGGAAGCGCTGGATGTTAACGGGGTAGAGTTTGGAGTCAAAAAGTTAATGGACGTCGTTCAGGCCAGCGCGGCCGCCGGCGCCTCGGCGGTGGTTGAACGGGTTACCACGGAAGTAAAAGAATTCGTGGGTAGCTTTCCGCAAAATGATGACATCACGTTGATCGCGCTACGTAAATTATGAATGCTGTAGATGACGGTGCAAACAGGATGGGTCAACCCGAGCCGGCTGTACCTGGAAGCGCCAAGGTGGCCGAAAAGGTGCCGTCCTCCGACTTTGAACCTCGCTTGACACCTTTTGAAACCACGGAAGGAAACCGGGAAGTGGAACGTCCCGCGCTGGAGACTGTCGTCGAGGATCTGCGGGGTGAAGTGGAGAAATACAAAGACATCGCCATGCGCTCCGTGGCTGACCTGGACAACTACCGGAAACGGGTTTCTCGGGAAAAGGAAGAAGCGGCGCGTTACGCAAACGCCGGTTTCCTGGAGCGTCTCGTGCCGATCCTCGACAATTTCGAACTCGGTTTGCAGGCGGCGAAAGCCAGCAGCAGCGGTTCCGCCGTCCTCGACGGTATGAGCATGGTCTACCGGCAGTTGCAAGACTTTTTGAGCGGTTCCGGCGTTGAGACGATCGATGCCACCGGCCAGCGGTTTAACCCCAATTTCCATGAAGCCATTGCCCAGGAGGAATCGGCCGACGTGGCGGAGGGGACGGTGTTGCGCCAGGTCCGTAAAGGGTACCGGCTGCGTGACCGGCTGCTGCGACCCGCCAACGTGGTCGTGGCCCGGGCCCCAGCCGCACGGGAAGGGGTAAGCTAGCACGCGACGGACTGAACCGATGGCGACCAAGAGAGATTATTATGAGGTGCTCGGCGTTGAACGCGGGGCTGCAGTCGAGGACATCAAGAAAGCTTATCGCAAGTTGGCGGTAAAGCATCACCCGGACAAAAACCCGGGTGACCCGTCCGCGGAAGAAAAGTTCAAGGAACTCGGCGAAGCTTACGAGGTCCTGATTGATGACAACAAGCGGGCTGCGTATGACCGGTACGGCCACGCTGCTTTTGCCGGCGGGACGCCGGGGCCGGGCCGCGGGCCTGATTTCGGCGGCGGGTTCCATGACCCGTTTGACATCTTCCGCGAAGTATTCGGCATGGGCGGCGAAGGAGGGGGCGGCGGCGGCATTTTCGACCAGATTTTTGGTGCGACCGGCGGTCAGCGGGACCGCAGCGGCCGGCAGCGCGGTTCGGACCTTCGCTACGACCTGCAAATCACCCTTGAAGAAGCTGCTTTCGGCACAGAAAAAGAGATCGAGATCCTGAAGCACGACACGTGTGGACGCTGCAACGGGTCGGGTGCGGAGTCGGGCTCCAAGGCCACGTCCTGCCCGACGTGCCAGGGCCGCGGCCAAGTCATCACGTCCCGCGGCTTCTTTCAGGTTTCGCAAACGTGCCCGCGGTGCCGTGGCACAGGCCAGGTGATCGAACGGCCCTGCCGGGATTGCAACGGAGAGGGGCGGTTGGAAAAAAGGTCGCGCATCAAGCTTAAAATTCCGGCTGGGATTGATGATGGTGCCCGGCTGCGGTCGTCCCGGAATGGAGAGGCTGGTCTGCGCGGGGGGCCACCCGGCGATCTCTACGTGGTGGTCCACGTGCGGGAGCACGAAATCTTTTCGCGGGAAGACGACGATTTGTATTGCGAGGTGCCGGTGTCGTTTGCGACGGCGGCGCTGGGTGGAGAGGTCAAAGTGCCTACCCTGCAGGGTCATGCGCTGCTGAAGATCCCGGCTGGCACCCAGAGCGGCACCCAGTTTCGCTTGCGTGGGAACGGGGTGGCAAACATTGAAAGCCGGACACGGGGGGACCTGCGGGTGCGTGCGCTGGTGGAGGTGCCCACGCGGCTGAACCCGGAACAACGGCGAAAACTGGAAGAATTTGCGGAATCTTGTGGTGAAGAGAACAACCCGATGCACCGCAGTTTTTTTGATAAAGCCAAGGCGTTTTTCCGTTGATTGCCCGTGAGCAGGCACCGTTTTTACATCCCGCCCGGTCGATGGTCCGCCCAGCATCCCGTTCTTGAAGCCGGTGAAGCCCACCACTGCGCCGAGGTGCTTCGGCTCGGGCCGGGCGCCCGGGTGGAGGTTTTCAACGGACAAGGCACGGAAATCACGTGTGAGATCGTTGAAGCGTCCGGAGGCCGGGTCAGCCTTAAACCCCTTCTGACCAGCCGCAGCCCCGGGCTGCGTTGCGCGATCACCCTGGCCCAGGCCATTCCCAAAGGGAAAAACATGGAACTGATCATCCAGAAAGCGACCGAACTGGGCGTGGCAAGGATTGTGCCCCTCTTGTCCGACCGCACGGTCGTGCAACTGGCCGAACCGGAGGGTCAAAAGCGGTCCGAAAAATGGCGGCAGCTCGTCATCGAGGCGGCCAAACAATGCGGCCAGAATTGGATTCCGGACGTGTCTGCACCGCTTACGCCCAAACAGTTCTTTACGGATTTTGACCGGTACGAGGCGCCCCTGATCGCCTCGCTTCAACAGGATGCCCGAAGCTTTCGCGGTGTGCTCCGGGATTTCCGGGAGCAGCACGGCCGGCGTCCGGTCTCCGCCCTTATCTTGATTGGTCCCGAAGGTGACTTTACACCTGCTGAAGCCGCGGCGGCCAAGGGTGCCGGGTGCGTTCCCGTCAGCCTCGGGCCGATCGTGCTGCGGACCGAAACCGCCGCGATCTACAGCCTCAGCGTGCTGGCATACGAGCTTCAAGGAGAGTCGTCCGAGCTGCTCCAGACGGGCTAGCCGGCCGGAAGAATGTACCGGGGCGTTGGGGCAATGGCACGAAGGTAAGCGCTTTGGGCGGCAAAAGGAGCCCT
>DASWVC010000412.1:0-5089 GCA_036401335.1 Chthoniobacterales bacterium | reverse complement strand
TCGGGGCGCTTGAGGACAAGCTCCCCTACCGGACAAACACCCCGATACCCCGGCGGCGAAGGGACTCGCCGCCCTACCGGGCCCCCCGGTCAGGCGCACGCCCCAAGACGAAAGTTCCGCCGACAAAGTACTGCCGGCCCTTGAGGGTCTAACGAAAGAGCGGGAAGAGTTTCGCCAAAACGGTCACGTTGTGGCCTAGTTGGCCTATGCACACGAGGCGGGCGATGCATTACAAACGGGGTTACCTGAATGAAAAGCGTGACTGCGGCGCGGCTCCGAGAGTCGGCAAAGCTTCATCCTTTGGCCAGATCGGGTCTGAACCGTTGGGAACAGATCGTCCGCGCGGCCTGTTGGGAAAGGCCGCAGGACGTCAAACAATCTTTCCGCTCCGCCGACTTCGTCCGCGTTGGCAGCGGCCGCCAAGTGGTTGTGTTCAACGTTGGCGGAATCCAATTCCGACTGGTCGTTGCCGTGCATTATGACCGTCAGAAGGTCTTCGTGCTGCGCTTTTACCCGCACCATGAATATTCGAGGAACGATTGGAAACTCGAACTATGAAGGCCCGTCCCGCAAACCTGCCCCGTGCCAAACCGCATTCCTACGAGGAGCTTGTGCGTGTTTACCTGCCGCGCAAGATCCATGACCGCCTCGGCTACCAGCAGGCGGTCGAGGTGGTTGATTGGCTGGCGGGCCATGACCTGAACCCAGACCAGGAGGATTTCCTGGATTTGGTGAGCGACTTGGTGGTTGAGTACGAGTCTCAGCAGGGCATGCACGACGGTCCGGCGAGCCCGGTGGAACTGCTGCAATTCCTGGTGGAGGAAAACGGCCTCACCACAAGGGAAATCGGGACTTTGCTAGGTATACATCCCTCCACGGCGGCCCGCATCCTTAAAGGCCAGCGCTCCATCACGCCGGAACACGCTAAAAAGCTCGGAGCTCGTTTCGCCGTCCGGCCCAGCCGTTTTCTGGACCTGGATTAGGCAGCACGTCGCCGTTGCGGGGCCAAGCACGAAGCGCCGGGATCCGCCACGATGGCGGCAACGAAAGGCGCGCTTCAAACGTTTCGGTGGCCTGCGCTTCGCAAATGCTTTTTGGGTACCGCGGCAAGGACGGACGTTCCCGGAGATCGTACCGCCGAATCTGATTCGGGCATGCTGGTTAATGAAGTGGCACGTTTAGACGTTTGTGTCATGGCATGGCTTCGTATGCCGAAATCTACCCTGCACCTGGGCGTCCAGCTTAGCCCACAGGGTCGGGTCGTGATTCCGTGTCAACTACGGCGCACCTTGGGCTTTGAACCGGGTGCCGACGCAGTCGATCCCCTCTTGTCAGAATCGGTGATGTCCAGCGTGAACTGGGCGGAAGTCGTCCAGAAAACATTCGTTTATGGGGGGTAGGGGATGACCTGCGAATGGACCTCGAGGCGCTGGGCCTCCGAATTCTTGCGTTTACGCCCGAAGAAGCGGAGATGGCAGGCCGTTTGTGGCAGAAGACCAAGCTGTACGAATTGTCCCTGGGCGACCGGGCTTGCCTGAGCCTTGGCCTTCGTTTGGGCCTGCCCGTCCTGACCACGGAACCTGCATGGTTGAAGGTGCAGCTGTCGATTGCGGTGCGGGTGCTTCGCTGAACGTTAGGACCTGCCATGGGTCGAAGCGGGGACAGGGGCTTGAGATGGCCGTCATTCTTATCCGATAGGCGGAGCGGGGAACGGCGTTCCCCCGGACGCTGAAAGGGCGCGCTTGAGGACACGCTCCCCTACCAAGCTGGAGCAGCCCTAAACGTTTTCTGGGCGCACAGGGGCAAGCGCCCCCACTCGAGGACGCCTTGAACGCGGTCTGGCAGGGTATATACATCGTTGCCAGGCCGGGCATCGGCCGGCCCTGGTGCTGAGCCCGTCGGCGTACAATGGCAAGATCAACCTAATGATCTGTTGTCCCATGACAACGCAGGTAAAGAACCATCCATTCGAGGTCCTGATGGCCGGCACACCGGGCAGCGTCGTCCTGGCCGATCAAGTGAAAAGCTTGGCGCTTATCGGTAGGTAAGGGCGAGTGACGCAAAGGAGGAAGGTGGCAAGGCAGGCCGCAATCTTGGCCCGAATCTGCAAGGTGGCATTGGCCGGGGTTTTCACTTAGACCCAATGTCGCTCCACGATTGTATTGCTAGAAGCTTTTAAATTCGGTTGAATGTCCCAAGAGCTTTGGCATCGGCTTCCTACCAACACCGTTGCAAACAATCCATGAATCGACTTTCTATGAATCGACTTTCCCCTTTCCTGCTTCTCGCCGTTTGCAGCCTCGGCATCATGAAGGCCCACGCTGGTTCAGCCGTCGTCATGTCGACCAACGGGTATTACGGTTACGCTTACGGCTCCTCCCTGACTCAGAAGGCCGCCGAACAGAAAGCGACCGAGTTGGTCCGGCAGAAGGGCGGGACGGACATTAGAACCGTCGCGTCAGTGGGCGGGGGCGGTTATTCCTCCGTGGCGGTTTCGGGCAAGGGACCGGGAGCAATGATCGGCGCGGCCCTTGGGTACCGTTCATCTGCGCAAGCCGACTACAAAGCCCAGCAAAACTGCAAACAAAAGGGCGGATCTGACCCTCATATTGTTAGGAGCTGGTCCAACGGTTCCGCGTCCGGGAGTTCACGTTGGAAGGGATCAGGCCAGGGGGTAGTTAAACTGTAGGCACCGGTGGCGGTCTGGTAACGCCGGCGGTCCGGCAACGGGCGTTTTAGCTCCACTGGACGGGCGCTTGAAGACAAGCTCCCCTACCGGCGGTCGCGACGCGCGGCGTGGGCGGCGAAGGGACTCGCCGCCCTGCCGGGCCGGGCCTTCCCGCACCCTTTTTTCAGCGGGTAGGCAATGGCCTTAGTTTGTGACGTGGAACCGGCCGGAGGTCATGAGGGAGATGGCCGTGGTAACCGGCGACGGGCTTGGCGCAGGGGCAACGCCCTGGGAAATGTAGATGTCGAGGTTGCTGTTGATGCTGAGTCCCCCGATGACCGTGCCTGTCTGGGTGCTGTCCACGAAACCGCGCAGAAGCACGGCCTGCTGGGCGGGGTTGCCGCCAAGGTAAAACGTCTGGGCGCCGGGCGGAATGGGAAGGGTTGCCGCGAGCGGAGCGATGTGGCTGTAATCGAGCACGATGAACTGCATGGGGGCGGTGCCGGCGGTGTTCATCAATCGGGTGCCGGCGGACGAGACGGCCGCCATGTAACCAAACGGCAGGGGCAGGTTCAGGCTCGGAACATCCCATGAGCCATTGAGAAGGTTTGAGTCGGTGGTGATCCCGAGTTGCAGGGCGGCTTGCACGGCCGGGATCATTTGGCTCGGCGCGATCATGCCGGCCGGCACGCCAGGGGAGTTGGTCACCAACGCACTGCCGGTAACCACTCCACTGGCGTTAGGCAAACCCGCCGTGTACGAACACTGGTAAACGAAAAGGCTTCCCGGAACGGGAAGGGCGGGGGAGGCCCCCGGGCTGCTGGCGGGAAGGGTCTGCGTTTGCACGTCTTTGGACTGGGTGCCGGCCTGCAGGATCTGGTTGCCGCTCACCATCTGCGCCTGATCGCTCACGCCGGCGGTGGCCGATTGGGATTCGGTGCCGACCATAACTTTAGAGGTGGGATCCGCTGCATCAAACGCGATGGTTTGTTGGGCGGTCAGCGGACGGGTGGCGCTGAGCAGACCGCTGACGGTCAGGCCCTTACCGGCGTAGACGCGACCCGCATCGCCCGGGAAGGACGAGGCTGGGAGGGTTGTGTCCCCAAGGGCGTACACCGAATAGATGGTGATCGGCATGGCGCGCACCTTGTACCGAAGGGAGGACGTCTTGCCCGGATAAAACACCGTGGTACCGCTGGAAGGCGCGGCGTTCAATTGGGCCGCGAAGGTACCAACGGCGTTTTGGAGGACACCCTGAGAGGGATTGGTGGGGTCGCCCCTTAAAGGGTCCGTGAGGTCCGCCGGATCGGGTGTCGCGCTTGCCAAAACCGAACCGTTGACCAATTTCATCTGCGGCGTGTACGGCGTCAGTGCGGCGGTGAGGGTAGCTGGGGTTGCTCCGGCCCCGACCTGGTAAAAGTTTACGTTGTTTTCGTTCGGATTGGTCACCCGGCTGCCCACTCCGGTGACGTTGTTTACCAAAGTGCTAAGATTCGAGGTATTGATCGTACCGCCGTACGCGGTGAGCAACGAGGTCACTTGGTGGTTGAGGTTGGAAGTCTGGATTTCCAGGTCGAGCTGGGCAAGATGGGCGAGCTGTTCGCGCACGCCGAGCTTCATCGCCTGGTTGCGGGCCGTGACGAGCGAAACGGCAATGGTCATGCAAGCCAACGAGCCGACCATAACCATGACGAGGCTGGATCCCCGTTCCCGGTGCCCGAAAAGCTGGGTGCGGGTGGTCATTGCATGTAAGACGGTTTGCTGTAAATCGTCACGTCAAAGTATTCCCCTACGGTGCCGGTGCTCACGCCTCCTTGCGGGATGCCGTGAGGAAGCTTTAGGGTAAATTCCAGGTAGGGGACGTGATTGCGAAAATTAAAAACCGCAGAATCTGGAACGCCTGAGCGAATTTGGTATTGGACGCTGTTCCGGCAAAGCACCACAGGGTTGGGCGTTCCCGGGCTCAGGGTGCCGTCGGACGCATACGAGTAGATGAGGAGCGCGTTCTGACTGGGGCTGTACTCGATGCCGCGGATTGGCGGCGTCGCGGAGCTCACCGTGGCTTCAAAGTAGTTACCTGTAGCTTGAACGTTGTTCGTGGACCCGAACTGCCGGTTCGTTTGAGCCCCATACATCCGGATCGAACTGGCATTTTGGCAGTACCACTGGAAATCCTGCTGGATCCGTTCCGTTTGCGAGAACATCATCGAAGTAATTCCGTCCACCAGGCGAAACCGGTAGAACACCACGATGAACTGAACCATCACGATCCCCAGGGTCGCCATCAACGCGGTGGTGGCGATCAACTCGATCAGGGTGAAGCCGTTATCGGGGCGGGCGCGCACACTAAGGGTATCGGCTGATGGTGTTGGCGGTATAACTATTCTGAATCGTGTTGGCCGTGCCGCTCTGGTTCGAATT
>DASWVC010000411.1:0-15115 GCA_036401335.1 Chthoniobacterales bacterium | reverse complement strand
CAGGTCGCGATGATCACCGAATGGTCTGCCTTTTATTCGACGTTGGCAGACCCAAAATCGTCCAAGATCGTCGATCAGCTTGGCGTTGCCCCTGAGCCGAAAGGTCCCGATGGTCGTAAGCCGGCGCTAGGTGGGTTCTCGCTCGCCGTCGCCCGCCAGGCTAATGACAAACAACAAGCGGCTGCCTGGTTGTTCATCCAATGGGCCACGGGCAAGGGAACGGCAAAGGAGTACGTGGAGAAAGGCGGCGTCAGCGGCCGTCAATCCACCTACAAGGATCCGGACATGGTTCAGCGATTCCCATTTATTCCTTCCATGGTTGAGTCCTGGCAGCAAGGGGTGCCGGAGTTCCGCCCCCGGTTCGCCGAGTGGCCGCAGATCTCGGAGATCATCGCCGAAGTTGGCACCAAGGTGATGTCGGGCAGCACCTCGGTAAAGCAAGGCTCTGAAGAGATCGGCAAACGCATGGAGGACGTATTGAGCAAGGCCGGCTACTACGACGGCAAACGGAAGCTGGCGCAATAACTGCCTTCTCAGGATAATCTGCAAGGTTTCGCGGCCCGGGCCGGCTCGGGCCGCGGACCGCTTGGACGACCCGCTGCAAGGGTCCTGCAGCAAGCGGATCGTCTGAGGCGACACGCCGGGTTTTGATGAAACACAAGCTGCTCCGATGAAGAAAACCTATTCGACTAACCCCTTCCTGTTTGTAGCGCCGGCGGTTTTCGGGTTGTTGGTGGTCGGCATCCTTCCATTGATCTTCGCGGTTTGGACGTCGCTGCAACAGTTCGTCCTTACCAAGGTCCACCTGAAAGGAACGATCCTTGGGCTCTGGCCGATTTTCGACGCACCATTTGTCTGGTTCCAGAATTACACTGCCCTCCTTTCAGACGAGTCTTTCAAGGAGGCGATCGGGCGTAATCTTCTGTTTCTGTTGATCAACCTTCCCATTCAGCTTGTCCTGGGCATGGCAATCGCCTTGCTGCTGCACAAACCGGGCAACGATTGGGCCAAGGTCGTCGCGCGGGTGTCACTGGTTGTGCCGATGGCAACCACCTTCGCCGTAGTGGGGTTAGTCGGCCGGTTGATGTTCAACAACGACTTTGGCGTGGTCGGCTACTTCTGGAACCTTGTTTTTCACGCAAAACCGCAGTTCCTGGCGGATCCGCACATGGCTTTTGTGACCATCTCGATCATGGATTGCTGGCAGTGGACGCCATTTTGCGCGTTGGTGTTGTACTCGAGCCTCACGATGGTGCCGCTGGAAATCGAGGAAGCAGCCAAACTGGAAACCGATAAATGGTGGCATGTATTGCAGCGGGTTCAACTTCCCTTCATGCTGCCCGGCATCACGGCCGTACTCATCCTGCGGACCGCTGACATCCTTAAGATGTTCGATGTGATTTTTGTTATGACCCGGGGCGGACCGGGTTCGGCGACCGAACTGCTCAGCATTTATGTGCAGCGGGTCGGCTTCCGCGCCTTCAACCAAGGCGCTGCTTCCGCCCAAGCCATCGTCATGCTTGTGTTATCAATCGTGCTCTCAAGAATTTATATCCGCTTTGTTTACCGCGAAGTCTGAAAGAGATTGCCCCTATGGCTACCCCTGGCGTTACTAACCCTCGAACTGAGCTGCGCGGCACCACGCCAGTGCCCAGTCTCACCGGCAATCTGCGCCATCGTCCACGCATTCACCTGGGACACCTGCTCGCCGTCCTGCTGATCATTTTTTTCTGTCTTTTCCCGTTTTATTGGATGGTGACGTCATCGTTCAAGAATCAGCAGGACCTTCTTTCTGCGACGCCGAAGTTCCTGTTCTCGCCTACCATTGAGAACTACCGGGCTGCCCTGACGAAGTTTGACGTTCTGGCAAGCCTTCAAAATTCGGTGTTTGTGGCACTGGTCACGACTGCCCTTTCGCTCCTGTTGGGTACGCCCGCCGCTTACGCCATCGCGCGTTTCGAATTCAAGGCGAAACGGGACCTCTGGTTCTGGTTCATCACCAACCGGATGATCAGTCCCATCGTGCTCGCCTTGCCTTTCTTTATCCTGGCGCGCAACTTGAAAATGCTCGACACCCCGTTGGCGTTGATTTTGATTTACCTCACCTTCAACATCCCCATCGTAGTCTGGATCTGCTCGGACCAATTTCGCAGCATTCCCAAGGAACTGGACGAAGCAGCCACGTTGGAAGGGTACGGCGCCTTTAGCATTTTCTGGCGCATCGGCTTGCCCTTGGCGGCACCCGGCATCGCGGTTTCGGCCATTTTCTGTTTTATTTTCTCGTGGAATGAGCTGCTCTATGCCCTTGTCCTGACCCGCAGCCACGCGCAGACGGCGCCAGTCGTAGCTACCAGTTTCATGAGCGGCTACGAATTGCCCTGGGGCCAGATCATGGCCACCGGCACAATGATTGTGCTGCCGGTGATTATCTTCAGCCTGATCGTCTCGCGCCAACTTGTCCGCGGGTTGACGATGGGCGCCATTAAGTAACTTGCAGGGTCCGGCGTTTGCTCTCGGGAAGCCGGCCGATCAGCTGGGGCGAGGGGCTACGAGTGTCGCGAGTTCCGCGTTTCCGGTCGGGTCGCGGGTCCCGACGCGACCTCCGGTAGGGGAGCTTGTCCTCAAGCGCCCGCGGGGATGGCGCCCGCCCGGTCACGTCCACGCGCCGAGACCAGGGCCCTTTCGGGCCCAACCGCCCCTTGCCTTTGGGCCAGGGGGGGAACGGCCGCTCCCCGGGCGCTGAAGGATCAGCTCCCCTGCCAGACCGGGACCCCTACCGCACCCTTCCTTTGGCTCGTTGACCGGCCCCGTTTCTCAACGGATTCTTGGCAACGGCATAGCCACCCAAAAGCGCTCTTTGTCTACCGCCGGGCCCGTTCACGCATTACCAGCCGGGCCTGAAAAATCACGACCATCATCAAAAACAGGCCGCGGATGACCGACTGCCAATAAGCCGAAAGGCTGATCCAGCCGCGCCCGTTCTCAAAATTCAAAATGTTAAAGATGAGGCCCAGGAGGAGCACACCGGCGAGGGTCGCCAGCACCGACCCCTGGCCGCCCGACAAAAGCGTGCCGCCTACTACGACCGAGGCAATGGCAAACAACTCCCACCCTTGCCCTTCCGTCGGTTGACCGGCGCCAAACTGGGCCGCCAGAATGACTCCGGCCAAACCGGCGAGCAGGCCGCTGACGACGTACAACGAAAATTTAATGCGCCCGACCGGTAACCCCATAAGGCGGGCCGCATCTTCGTTGCCGCCAATGGTCAGGACGTACCGGCCCGAGCCGGTCAGGTTAAGCACAAGGGAGCCGGCGGCGAACGCCGCCAGCGCGATCCAGGCGGGAATCGGAAAGCCAAGGGCATCCCCTTGGCCAAGAACCGTAAATTCTGTGTCGTAAGAGACGGAGACGGATTGGTTGTTGGCCAACAGCAACGCGGCTCCTTGCGCCACCAGCATTGTGGCCAACGACGAAATGAAAGGAGGAATCCGCAGGCTGGTGATTGCCACCGCGTTAAGCAACCCCATGGCACCACCGGCCGCCATCCCTCCGGCAAGGCCGGCCCAAAGCCCCGAAGAACTCAGCAAGGCGGACACCACACTGCCGAGGGCCGCAGCGGCGCCGACCGAGAGGTCAATGCCCCCGCTCATGATGACAAAGGTCATGCCGAGCGACACCAAGGCGAACATCGCGTTGTAGCGCAGCACCGTGAGCACGTTGAAAGCGCCGAGGAAATTCGGGTAGCGCACCGACCCGAACAGAATCAACAGGACCAACGCGACCAGCACGCTGTTGGCGCTGATCATCCGCGTGAGCCGACCGACTTGGCCGGAGGACGGTGTCGTGGTCATCGGGCCCGTCCTTTTTGCTGGAGGAACACAGCGCCGACGATCATGGCCCCTTTGACAACCAGGGCCGCTGAATCCGGCACACCGTTGGCCAGCAAAGTGTAGCGGACCAATTGAATGATCAACGCACCGAGCAACGTTCCTAAGACGGTGGCGGAACCGCCGGTAAGCAGTGTGCCGCCAACCGCCACGGCGGCAATCGCGTCCAGTTCCATCCCCAGACCGACGAGGTTAGCATCGCTCGACGAGTTGATGGAAATGACGATCAAACCCGCAATGCCAGCCCCAAATCCGCTCAGGAGGTAGACCAGGCGCTTCACCCGCATGACCGGAATTCCGGCCAGTCGCGCGGCTTCGTCATTACCGCCGACGGCGAGAATTTGGCGGCCGAAGATGGACCGTTGCAATAAGAAATGACCTGCCACCACGAGGAGGACCATCAGGATCGCCTGGAAAGGAATCCCGAGCGGCCGGGCAAGACCGATGAACTGGAAACCCGGCATGCTGAACACCTGCAGGTTGCCATTGGTCAGCACCTGGGCCAGGCCGCGCCCGGCAATGAAAAGAATGAGCGTGCCGACAATGGGCTGAATGCGAAATCGGGTGATCAGCCAGCCGTTGAAATAACCGAGCAAGCTTGTCATCGCCACGGGCACGATGAAGGCCAGGGCCAGCCCGACCGGCAGGGGAACGGTGAACAGGCGGTTAAGAAAGAGCAAGGGCGCCAGCGCCCCGGCGATGGCCATGAGTGAGCCTACGGACAGGTCGATGCCGCCCGTCGCAATGACGAGGGTCATGCCAACCCCGACGATCACGATGTTGCAGACCTGGGTGAGGTTAACGTTGAGGGTCTGCCAGTTCGCGAAATGGGGAGTAAAGGCAAAGTTGAACGCCAGCAGCAAGAACAGAGCCGTCAGCGTGCCGTACCGGCGGAGCGCGGTTTGCAGATCCCTCGGAGCCCGGCTGCGACGGGTGAGGGTTGCGGGCGGCGGTTGACCTTCTAGGATCGCGGGCCGGGCAGTGCTCACCTCTTTTACGTCTCGATGAACGGCCGCGCCGTTTACCTTGCCCTCCGCTTGCTGGGCTGCGCCTGTTGCAGGCCGTCGGCTTGACGCCTCCGCAGGAACAGGTGCCGACGTCCCTCCAACCGGATGCAGTGCGGCGGATCCATCTGCCATTGCGTTCATGATTGCATCCTCCGTGATTTCCCGCCGGTGCAAGGACGCAACCGTGCGGCCCTCCCTCATGACGTAGACGCGGTCGGAACCCTCGATGACTTCTTCGATCTCCGACGAGATCATCAGGACGCCTAAACCGTCCGCCGCCAACGCTCCCACCAAAGCTTGAATTTCGGCCTTGGCTCCGACGTCGATGCCCCGGGTTGGCTCATCGAGAATCAACAGTTGCGGGTTCAGGCAAAGCCAGCGGGCCAGCAACACCTTCTGTTGATTGCCGCCGGACAATTCGCGGATTGGCTGGTCGAGGTGAGCGCATTTAACTCCCAGGCGCTCCACAAAATTCTTCACCACTTCCTGCTGACGCGCGACGTCAATTACGCCGGCACGAGTCAAGTGGGGCAGCAAAGCCAAAGTCAGGTTCTCGCGCACCGACATGTCCGGCACGATGCCGTCGATTTTGCGGTCCTCGGAGCAAAACCCGATGCCGGAAGCAATGGCGTCTCCGGGCGTCATCGGCGCGTACGGCTGCCCTTTAAACGTCATCTCGCCTTTGTCCAAAAGGTCTGCGCCAAAGATTGCCCGCGCCACTTCCGAGCGGCCGGCGCCAAGCAACCCGGCCACGCCCACCACCTCGCCGCTTCGCACCTCGACGGACGCTTGAGCCACCCGCCGCCCTACCGCCAGCTCACGCACGGCCAGCAGCGGCGCCTCGCGGCTGGACGCTTCATGGTGGGCCCGTCGTCGGAACGCCGTTTGTTCGGCACCGGCCGACTCGAGTTTCCGGCCGATCATGGTCGTGACCAGGTCCAGTTTGGACACACGGGCCAGCTCATCGCTCAGGACCGTCCGGCCATCACGCATTACGGTGACGCGGTCGCAAACGGCGTAGAGCTCATCGAGTTTGTGGCTCACAAAAATGACGGATACCCCGGATGCTTTGAGGTGACGGATCACGTCAAAAAGGATGGCCACCTCATGATCGTCGAGCGACGACGTCGGTTCATCCATGATCACCAGCTTCGATTGAAAGCCGACGGCCCGCGCAATGGCCACCATTTGCTGCAGCGCCGTGGAGTAATTTGAAAGCGGCTGGCGCACGTCCACCTTGACTTTGAAGGCCGCCAGGACGCGCTCTGCTTCCTGGTGCATCGCCTTCCAATCCAACAATCCCATCCGGCGGCGTTCCCGCCCCAGGCAGATGTTCTCCGTGACCGACCGGTAGGAGACCAGGTTGATTTCCTGGTAGATCGTGCTGATGCCAGCGTTCTGGGCCGCTTGTGGAGAAGCGGCCTCGAACGATTGCCCGTTGAACGTCACCTGCCCTTGATCCCGCCGGTAATAACCGGTCAGAACCTTGATCAAAGTAGACTTGCCCGCCCCGTTCTGGCCGATCAACGCATGCACTTCGGCCGGACGAACTTCAAGGCCGGCTTCCCGCAACGCAGGGACGCCGTTGAAGGCCTTGTTGATTCCGGTCATCCGGAGGAGCGGATCAGAGGCGGCGTTCATGACGGTGGTGGAGCGTCAAGGCTGTTGCCGGACCGGCGATCGCTCCGGGCGGGAAAGCGTGACCTCCCCCTTACGGGAGGTCACGCGGTCAGATAGTTCGCAAACAGGTTAGTACGCAGTCGCGACGTTTTCTTTGGCGTTGCTCGAGTCGAACAGGTGATCGTCGCTCTTGATCCAGTCAGGCACTTTCTCGCCTTTAGAGGAAGCCAGCAGCGCATCCAGGCCTTTGTCCCCTAAACGCGGGTTGCACTCCACGGAGACTCCCATCTTGCCGTCTGCAATCGCCTGCACCCCGTCCTTTTCGCCATCGATGCTGACGACGGTGACGTCTTTGCCGGCCTTTTTGCCGGCGGCTTCCAGCGCCGCGATCGCGCCCAGCGCCATTTCGTCATTATGGGCGTAGATGGCGGTCGCGTCGGGATGGGCCTGCAACAGCGTTTCCGCTACCTGCCGGCCCTTGTCCCGGGCGAAGTCGCCGCTTTGGGAGGCCACGATCTTCATGTTCGGGTACTGCTTGAGTTCGTCCGCAAAACCTTTATGGCGGTCGTTGGCCGGGGACGAACCGGTGGTGCCCAGCAACTCGATAATCGTGGCTTTCTGGTTGGTGGCTTTCGCCAGCCAATCCGCGGCACGCTTGCCTTCGTCGACGAAGTCCGATCCGATGAAGGTCAGGTAATCCCGGCCCGGTTTGGTCGCCGTTTCGTCGGTCCGCCGGTCAAGCAGGACAAGCGGGATGCCGGCCTTCTTGGCCGCCATCACTGCAGGAACGAGCGGTTTTTCTTCGCGGGGAGCCAACAGGATCGCGTCCACGCCTTGGGCAATCATGCTGTTGATATCAGCCACCTGCTTCGCGGCCGAACCGGCCGCATCCGTGTAAACCAACTGGTAACCGCGTTTGGCGCACGCCTGTTTCACACTTTCGGTCTCGGCGATCCGCCAGGGGTTGTTGGATTCACATTGGGAGAAGCCGATTTTGTAAGTCTGCTTCGGTTTAAGGACGGGGGCATCGGCACCGAAAGCGGTGTGGGAACAGATGAAGCCGGCCACAAAGGCCAGCACAGAGAGACGTTGGGTAATGGTCATAATCGGGGGAAAGAAACTATTCCCGTGAACGTTCACGAGTTACCGCGGCTTTAAGCTTTTCTTTTTCCGTTGTCAAAGCCTCGCTCAGTTCGGAAAGAATTGATTTCCTTACTTCTCCTCCTTACTATGGCTGGATGAAAGCGCGTGTCACCTCCAAGGGCCAGGTCACCATTCCAAAGCCTTTACGCGAGCAGTTCAGCATCGGCGCGGGTTCCGAGGTGGATTTTGTTGCCGTCGAAGACGGCATTCGAGTGCGCAAAGTGGTGGACCGAAGCCGGCCCAACGCCGTGCTGGGCTGCTTGAAAGACGAACTCGCCGGCCGCACCCCCGCGGAGTGGCTGGATGAGCTTCGTGGCCGCGTCGAATTGCCTGGCCTGGTACCGCCGCCTTCGGTGCGGCACTCCCCGCAAAAACGCAAACGCCGGTGAGTACGTGTGCGGTCGACACTTCCGTCCTGCTCGCCATCTTCAAAGGGGAGTTTCAGGGCGTTGCTTGGTTGGAATGCCTCCACACAACGGCCGAGAGGGGTGCCCTTCTGGTCTCTTCCGTCGTGGTGGCGGAAGTGCGCTCTTTCTTTCCGTCAGACGCGGCCTGCTTAGAGGCGTTGCAAGGTTTGGATCTGCATCATAGCCCACTTACAGAAGAGGCCGCGCTTCTGGCCGGCGAAATTTTTTGCGCTTATCGCCTTGAGGGCGGGCCGCGCAAGATGATCCTGCCCGACTTCCTGGTTGCGGCGCACGCTGCCCGGCAGGCCGACGCGCTCGCCACCGAGGATCGGGGTTATCTGAGGCGTTACTTTCCCGCCATCCGCTTGCTCACTCCGCGACCGGCTCCCTGACCCGCTGCTGGCCCGCATGAGCAGCCTACGGCAAACGGGCCGGCGCTGAGGCAAGGCGGGCATCGCCCCCTTCCTCGACGCGGATTTGGCGGGCCTGAAGGCGTTTCAGAATCCGCTCACGCAAGCTGTCGACCAACACCGCGAGGAAAATAATCGCGGCCGTAACGAGCGGGTAAATGTAGGGGTTCGCATTGATGATGACCAATCCGTTGTTGACGGTCTGAATAAGAATCGCACCAAAAATCGTGCCGCCCACACCGCCGCGGCCACCAAACAGGCTGGTGCCGCCCAGCACGGCCGCCGCGATGACCGCGAACTCCCGTTCCAAGGCGAAGCTGGGGCTCACGGCGCCCACCTGGGTGATTGAAACAAACCCGCCCATCCCTGCACAGGCCCCCGAGATGCAGTAAACCAGAAAGAGGATGCGACCAACCTTCAGCCCGGCTTTTTCCGCCGCCACCGGGTCTGCGCCGACCGCATAGATCTGGCGGCCGAAGGGTGTCTCGCGAAGGATCACCCAGGCAACGGCCAACACCACCGCCAACGTCCAAATGGCAAACGGAATGCCGAACCAGTAAAGCCGATTCAAACCGGTGACTTCCTTCGGCAAAAAGATCATCTTGGTGTTTGAGAGGTACAGCGCCGCACCGCGGGCGATGAAAAGGGTAGCCAACGTGACGATAAACGGCACGACCCTGAGCCGTGTAATAAAGACGGCGTTGAGGGCACCCCAAACAGACCCGCACGCCATCATCAAAAGCAACCCGACCGGCCAGGCAACGCTCTTGAAGAAAACGCCGAGAATGCAGGCCGAGAGGTACATCACTGCGCCAACCGATAAATCGATGCCTCCGGTCAGGAGCACGAATGTCATTCCGATTCCCGCAATGGCGACCGGTGCCGCCTGCACCAGGATGTTCAAAAAATTTTGGACCTGCAGGAAGCGGCTGGAAAGGGACGCGAAGGTCACCAGCACAACGACAAAAACCGCATAGGGCAAAAGCCGAAGCGCAACCAGAATCCCGTGCGCTTTAACGCCTTTTTTCATGGGCTGGAGTGAACTGGTTTTTTCATTGCTGCCCGCAGGATTTCCTCGGGATCAAACGTTGCCTTGTTAAATTCGGCAGAAAATTCTCCGTGGCACATCACCAGGATACGGTCACTGAGGCCGATCAACTCTTCGATCTCAGAAGAAATTACGAGGATGGCAGCGCCCTGCGCGGCAAGGTCATTGATGATCCTGTAAATCTCATATTTCGCACCGACATCGATGCCCCTTGTGGGCTCATCCAGAATGAGCACCTTCGGCGACCGCATCAGCCATTTCCCCAGCACAACCTTTTGTTGGTTGCCGCCGCTTAAAGCGTTAATCGGCTGCCGCTCAATGTCGGAAGCTTTCAACTGCACCGATCTCGCCATGCCGGAAACGGCGGCGTGCAGACGCGCGGAATCGAGCACGCCCGTGCCGGTGCCTGCATAGGATTCCACGGCCGGCAGGGCCAGGTTATGCGCGATGGAAGCCGAACCAAGCGTTCCCTCCAACCGTCGATCCTCCGTCAGAAAGGCCACCCCGGCTTGCATGACTTCTCGCGGAGATCGCGCCAGTTCACGGCCTTCAACCAGGATCGTTCCGGTTTGCCGGGGCGCCAGACCGAAGATGATCCGGGCCAACTCGGTCCGTCCTGATCCGAGAAGGCCGGCCACGCCGACCACCTCAGACCGATGAACGACCAATGAAATGTTCTTGACGACACCCGGCTGCGACACGCTCCGAAGCTCCAGGACAGGGGGCGTGGCCGATGGTTTCTCGAATCGCGGTGGAAACATCTGCTCCATGGTCCGGCCCACCATCAGGGTGACCATCCGTTCCGGCGTCATGTTTGCTGCCCGATCGCTTCCCACCAGGGCGCCATCCCGGAGCACCAGAACGTGGTCGCAGAGCCGCAACACGTCGTGCAGGATGTGGCTGATGTAGATCATCCCGATCCGCCGAGCGCGGAGTTTGCTGATAAGGGCAAACAGGCGCTCGATTTCACGAGAAGTCAGTGAAGTCGTCGGTTCATCAAAAATGATCAGGCGGGCCTGCCCGCTTAACGCCTTGGCGATTTCAACCATCTGCCTCTCGCCCGGCGACAACGAAGAAACGGGGGTAGCCGGCGATGCCGGCAGATCCACCTCGGCCAGCAGCGCCTTCGTCCTTTGTCGGATCCGTCGGCGGTCGATGAACGGCAAAAAGGGGAAACGAAACGGGAAACCGTCAAGGTAAAGGTTTTCCTCTACCGTGAGGTTCGGAAAAAGGTTGAGTTCCTGGTGGATGAAACTGATTCCGGCTCGAGACGCATCCCGGGGATCGCGGGGAGCATAGGGAACACCGCCCAGCGTCATTGAACCCCCATCGGGCTGAAGCACGCCACCCAGGATGTTCATGCTCGTGGATTTACCCGAGCCATTCTCGCCGACCAGGCCAAGGACCTCACCCGGTTCAATGGCAAGGTCAACGCCGTGCAAGACGGTTACGCCGTAAAAGCTTTTGGTTAATCCTTTTGCTTCGAGAAGGGCCATGCGGTGATCCCCTACCTCTCTGCAAATAGACGGTTGCGCAGCGCATCCATGACCGAAGCCATAAGAATGACCACCCCTTTGACCATGAAGATCGTGAACAGCGACGAACCAAGAAGCCTTAATGTCGTGTCCACCAGCACCAGAAAAAGCACACCGAAAACCGTCCAGGAAACCTTTCCTTTGCCGCCGAATAAACTTGTCCCTCCGATGACCACCGCCCCGATCACATCAAGCAGGATGCGTTCGCCGAGGATGGGGGTGCCGGTTTGGAGGCGTCCGGTGTACAGGATGGAACAGAGGGCGGCGCAAAAACCGGAAATCATAAAGGCCAGGATCACCACGCGTTCAACTGGCACGCCGGAAACGCGAGCGGTCTGGCGGTTAATCCCGATCGCGTACAACCAGCGGCCGAACACGGTCCTGGTCATCGCGAGGTGCGCAACCACCGCGAGCAGGGCGACGCCGGCCATGGAATAAGGAATGCCGTTCCATTCCCCCTGCCCAATCCAGAGAAAACTTTGCGGGAGACCGGAAATGCTGCTTAGACGCGTGTGGAACGTCGTGTACCAGATGGCGATCCCGGAGAAGAGCATGCGAGTCGTCAAGGTCACCAGAAAAGAAGGCATGCCCAGGTACGTGATCGACGCGCCGTTCAGGAAACCAACGCCCAGACCGACAAGGAGAAAGGCCATCAACCCAACGGGTACCGCAGCCGGTTGGTTGGCCAGGTAACCGCCGTTGCTGGTCATAATGGACGCGCCAAAGACGCTGGCCAGCGCAATGGTGGAAGTGACCGATAAATCGATCTCGCCCAGGATCAGGATAAATGTCTGGCCAATGGCAACCGCCAGCAACGGGATCATTTCACTAAAAATATTTTTGATGACCGTGGGCGTGCCGAGTGCCGGGCTGAAAGGCAGCATCACCACAAAGTAGGTCACACAAAGGACTAGCGTGAAATACTCGGAAAACAGCGTGCGTTTCAGGAGCGCCATCCCTCCCGGCGGGGCATTTCTAACGCGGGCGCTGACGGGTTTCTGCTGAAGGGTAGGCATCGAGAGTAAAGCGGTGGTGCCAGGCGGCTATCCCGTTTGTCAAAAGTCCGTTCGGAAATGAGCTGGGCCAGGCTGGTGGGGCGTCAATCGCCTGCCGGCCGGTTCTTCGGTTTGTGGCATTCTTCGCCCCGTCACGTTCTTCCCGGGGCGCTTGAGGACAAGCTCCCCTACCGGGCAGGCGCGAATGGACTTGTGACTTCCGGTAGGGGAGCTTGTCCTCAAGCGCCCCAGGCATGGTGGCCCGCCTCACCCCGCCGCCGGCAAGGAATGGCCGACTCTACCGGAGGCATTGTCACGCCGGGCCGGCGGCGAAGGGACTCGCCGCCCTAGCGGACCGCTCTGGCCATGAGGGCCGAGCGTCCGTAGGTTCCTGACCTGGACGCAAGGGAGGATTGGTTACCCGTTGGGGTGGTCCTTTTTCCAAAGCAGGTAACCCCACATCTCCCCTTTCTTTTGTTCGAGGTTGTCCTGGCCAATGGCGAAGCCGGGATCAAGCAGGAGTTTGTCCGGTTTTTTCCCTGCCTTCATGTCGGCAAGCGCATTAATGGCCAGATCGGTTTCAAAGAAGAGGTTCTGTACCCCATTGGCATCCATGTATTTCTGGTTCAGCAGTTCATAGGCTTGGGGGAACCCGTCAAAGCCAATGAAGATGACGTGTTTCGGGTCCCCGACCGGGTGCCACTTGTCGGCGGTTTGCAAGCATTGCATTTCCTGAGGGATCAGGAAGTCCGATGACGTAAACAAAAAGTTGATGTCTGGGTTGGCCTGCAGCGCGTTGGTCAACCCGGCAAAGGCCTGGTCCGCATTCCAGTTGGTGGGCACCTGGGCCACCACTTCAATGAGGTCTTTATGCTGGTCAACCGCCTCCTGGAAACCGTCCCGCCTTTGAACGGCGTTCGGGTCGCCCAGATCGCCGATCATGATGCAGGCCTTGTATTTGCCCCCTTGTTTTCTTGCCACTTCGCAGCCTTTCAACACCGCGTCGCGGGCAATCGATTTGTTGTCCGCCTGGATCGCGACCGAGTACCCGTCGTTCTGAGCCGGCGGACGATTGAAGTGCACCATGGGAATGCCGGCGGCGTTGGCGGCCTTGATTGCCGGAATCACCGCACTGGAGTCGGTTTGAACGATGATGATGCCGTCCACCTTGCGGGCGATCATCGACTTCACCTGTTCAAGCTGTTTGTTATCGTCCTGGTCGGAGATTGCTTCAACCGTGCCAAAGCCGCGCTTGGCCAGTTCGGTTTTGAGAATATCGATGCCGGCCACCCAGAAAGTGGAATACAAGCCATCGAACAACAGGGCGATGGTCTGCTTGTTTTGCGCGAAGGCCGTTGGTGAGAGCCTGGCGGCTATGGTTGCCGCAAGGGTGGAGTACAAGAAATGGCGTCTGGTAACGTTCATGGAGGGGTTGCTTTATGGTTAGCGTCGGGGTTGAGGTTGGATGAAACCGGGGATGGTGCAGGCTAAAGGGTATGCGGTTGTTTTTTGGCGTTCTTTGGCATTGCGGCTCAGACGTCGCAGATGTCGCGGACGCTTTGTTTCAGCGCGGGTATGCTGATGACTTGCTTCCAATCGTCACGGAAAATCCGGGGTCTATTCTGTTCGATTGCTTTGATGGCGCCGTCGGAAAACGGAAAACCGGCAAACCCGAAGACAATGGCCAGTTCGGTCCGGATGTGCCCGAGGCAGAAATCTTCCGCCGCTTGTTTGGGAATGCCCATGGCCACAGCGGCTTCCATGGCCTCACGCAGCACCGTGACGCAGGCCGCCATGGTCGATTCGACTACCGCCGGTTCAAGGATCGCCATTTGTTCTACGGTGATCCGGTGCATCCGGAGGATCGGGGCGTACATGTCGGCAGCGATCTTTTCCCCGATTGCGTAGTGCTCTTCGGGTCCGTGGTGGAGCGCGCAGACCACGCTTTGTTTGAGCGCGCCCTGCCCGCCAAACCAATCGCTTTCGGGCGATGCCGGTCCGGTGTCGGAAAACAGCCGGGGATGGCAGGGGTGGGCGATGAAATAGGTAATGTCGTCCCGTTCCGGCATGACGCCGGCGTAAGCCGCCGCCGGGTCCAACCCGATCACGATGGTGCCCGGTTTCAACGTCGGCACAATCTGGTGGGTTACCGGCCCAATCAGCCGGTCTGGAATGGCGAGAATCACCGCCTCTGCCTGTTCCAGCGCTTCGGCAGCCGAGGTCGTCTTAACACCTTCCTCGGCCATCTGACGGCTGCGTTCTGGGCTGGCTTCAACGTAGGCGACTTGGTAGTGGGAGAGGTGCCGAAGGTTGGCCGTGATCCGGCCGCCCATTTTTCCTCCGGCACCCAGCAGGGTAACGTTCATGGTACAGGTTGCATTCCAGGGTTAGGTTGGGTTGGCGGTTGACAAAGGCTGTTTTGAAAGCTGTTGGCCGTAAAGCGGTTCGGTCCGGCCTTTTCGAACCTGTTCGAAATACGCGGCGCTGCCGTTCTGGCCGCCCTTAAGCGCAATTTCCAATCCTTCCAGGGAGGAATCGTCCGCATGGGCTTTACACAATGGGGCCCCCGGCGCGATGGGAATGGCCATCTCCAGCGCGGAAAGCCCAAGCCGGCGGGAAACCATGCCGGAGGTGTCGCCTCCCGCCACGCAGACGCGGCGCACTCCGGTTTGCCTGATCAAACGGGCCAACAAGTCGCCCTGCCACGCACCCAGGATGGTTCGGACCTGTGGAACATCCTTTACAAGGTTGCTATCGGCCGGTCCGCGCGCAGAGCACACCACGACGCTCCGGCCTTCCCTGAGCTTGCCTTCAGCGGCGGCTTCGACCCGCGCCAGTTCCGATTTTCCGCCTCCGGGCAAAAGCAAGTTTTCCACTGCAATGGGAACCAGCGCAAAACCCTTCTCTTCCGCGTGCTGGATTTGGGCAGCCGTTTGCGGGGCAGCACTTCCAGACACCACCAGAATCCGGTCCGCTTCCGTGAGGCTGAGCGCGGGTTCGTGCGGCGGGAGGACGCCGCGACGTTGCCAGGACGACACCAGCGCATGTTCTACTCCGGAGGAG
>DASWVC010000410.1:0-4106 GCA_036401335.1 Chthoniobacterales bacterium | reverse complement strand
TTGCCGCGGTCGGTATAAGCAAACTCTTTGGCTTCCGGGTTGGGACCTCCCGCGTCGCCGCCGCCATTAGAGTCCTTGCTGTCGGCATACGCTGCCGCGAGGGGGAAACCACTCGTAAATTTGCCTTCGCCCCCGCTGTCGCCGCCGCCGCCGCCGCTTCCTCCGGAATCCGAGAGCCCGCTCGAAGCTGCGATGGCTTTCGGTTTGGGGTAGCCCGTGGTGATGCCTTCCGGAGCTTTTACAGTAAAACCCAGGAGGTCGGCCACGCCTTCAAAAAGCAAGCGTCCGTCGGCGTTGCGCAGCGGGTAGGTCCGGGTAGCATACACGGTCGCCCGGTTCGGGTTGCGCAGATCGTCGCGAACCAGTTCGTAGATGCCGTTATTTTGCACGACCCGAAAACCCCGGCGCTCCGCGAGCACCTGGAAGGCTTGAAACGGCGTCAGGTTGGACATTTCGAACGAGATCTTTTCGTCGGGCTTGATGGGCGGCTCGATGTAATCGATGTGCGCTTCGCTGGCCAGGATGCGAAACACGCGCGACAGGCTGGCGTCTTCAAAACTGTAATGTCTCGGCGCATCCGGGTTCACCGGGGAAGCCGCCGCGTCGTCAACGGACTGGGCGGCGTTGCGGGGAGAGGCAGGCAGCGGGGCATCGGGCACCGCGGCCGGGCTTGGTGCGGCAGCGGGTGGCGCCGGCGACAGGTCGGGCCGGGCCGGGTTGGCGGCGTCCTGGGCCCGCAATGGAACGGAGGCGCAGGCCAACGCCAGAAGGGTGCCTGCGGTCAGAAGGTTGGATGTGCGCAGCATGGTGTGAGGCATGGAAGCGGGGTCAGTGAACGTCATTTGGTCGTCGGAACGGGCTTGGAGGCCGCGACGGGCGTGGTGGTCACGGCGTTGGGGGTGCCGGCCTTAGGCACCTCAGCCTTGGGGGTGGTAACGGGCGGCGGATGGGCGGAGCCTCCCCCGGGTGCCGCTCCGTAGCTGGAAGCAGCGTTGTCGGCCACCGGATCAAAGCTCTTGCCGTAGGCCAGCACGAAAGCCTGGCTCGCGGCGGGAAGTTTGACGCGCACGGTGCTGGGACTGATGGATTGAACGTTGAGCCGGAGCCGCCCCTGCCGCAGGTCGTTTTCAAGGTCCAGGCCCCAGTAGCGCGACGTGGCGTACAACCGGTCCTGGAGCGTTAGCGGGGCGGTAGCTCCGGGAGGAGCGCCGCCCGGAGCGGGCGCCGCGGCGACAGCTCCTTCTCCCCCGATCTTGAGCACGATGCGTCCGCCGACCTTGACGGCCCGTCCGCTCATCAGGGCCATGGGGGTTTGGGGGTCGTAAGCAATTCCCTGGATCGAATACTGCGAGTTCAGAAGCTGCTGCAATTCCCCGGCGTAGTTGTCGATGGGGGGCGGACGCATCGCGATGTCCTGCTTCTTCGCCCCGAGAAGGGTGACCAGCACCGCCGGATCCAGGAAAGGGTCACGCGTGGTCTTCTTGTAATCGAACGGGGTGAGCACCGGCACGTGGAGCCGTTTGGCGGCTTGTTCGGATGCTTTGCTGGAAAGGGCAACCGCCGCCAGCACCGGAGCCTGCTCCGCCCGGGCACCGGTCGGATGAAGGCATGAGCCAGCCGCGGTTAGCGCGGCTATGGCCGTTGCCGTAAGTCGTTTCGGTCGTTTTGAAACTGCCGCCGGCACTGTGATGCCATCCCGGCACGGCGGGCAAGGGACTGCCCGCCCTACCGCGCCCGTCTTGAAAAGGAATTTTGGCATTTGATCTACCGCAGTTCCTTGACGGGCGGAACGGCGCCCTCACGCAAGGTGGTGAAGGTGCCGGTGATGGTGAGGGCCGTCGCTTCGTTGAAAAAAGGCTCCTGCGGACTCGCGACCGTCAGTTTCGTGAACCGGAGCAGGGGCAGGCTGTTTTCCAGGTCGGCCAGGGCCGGCATGAACCGGTGGAACTCCACCGCCGTGCTGGACAGTTCGTAGTTCCAGGTGAGTTGACCGTTCGGAAGCCGGGCGCCGGCAGCGGCAACCGGTTGGGCTCCCACCTTTTTGCCGGCATCCAGCACCTTGATCGACGGATTGAGGGCGTACACCGCGCCGAACTGGCTTGGGTCCAACGGGGCATCCGTGTAGCCGCCCAGCAGGCGGTCAAACGCTTCCTGGTAGTAGGGCAGGTCTGCCCGTAAAGTCCTGAGCGTTTCGGCCCGTTGATCCAATTCCTCGTGCTTGGTCTGGTTGTTGGCACGGGCGGCCTGGTAAGTGTTGTACTGAGCCGAAAGGGTTTGGTACTCGAAAAACAGGAACACGATGGCCGCCACGGCCAGAAGGCTGAAAGGAAGGTAGGGACGGTTCATCGCGGGTATTGGCCTTGGAGGCTGAACTGCGGTTCGGCCTGGGCCAGGTTCGGTTGTTCGGAAAGGTTGACGGCGCCGCCGCTCAGCCCCCGGTTGAGCGCATCACGAAAGTCGGAGACGGTCTGCAGGTCCGGCACCCGCGTCACAGCCTGGACTTTGATGTTCCAGCGGTCCAGATCGGTCGGGCTCTTTTCGTCGGAGGCGCTCTCCAGGTTCACCTCCCGCAAGCAGATGTTCGGGCATTGTTTGGCCGCGGCTTCCAGCGCCGCCAGGATGCGTGCGGCCGGGGTCCGCTTCTCAATCCGCTTGCGCAGCGCTGCGAGGGCCGCGATGCGGTTGACAACCGGTTGCAAAGCCGTCTGCTCCTTGGCAATGCCATCTTCCCGGCCAGCCAGTTCCCGGCGCTGGTCTGCCTGCCCCGATTCGTAAACGTGACCCACCACCTTGCCAACGCCGGTAAGAATCACCGTTGCGACAATGGCCAGCAAAAGGGGAAACGTTCGGCGGTAAAGCGGATCGGTCCGGTAGGCCTGGCGTGCCCGGGTTTCCGGCGTGACGAAAAAGCCTTCGAGCATCATGACGTTCCTTTGCGCGTGCCGAGCAGTGCGCCCAGCAGGCGAGCCTCGAACCCGGGAGGGCCCTCCTGAGCTGGGGAGCCGGCTGTCACCGCAAAATCCTGGGGACGGACCGCTTCCATCGCCAGGCCTTCCCGGCGGAACCGGCTCACATGACTATCCACTTCGAGCGGGGTAAAGCCGCAACCGAAAAAAAAAGTTTGAAGGTCGTCAAGGACAGCGGTCGACCCCGCCGTTTCGGCGTTTTCGCCCTCGGCGGCCGGCGCCAGTTGCAAAGCCATGTTGTGCATGCCACCCACGACGTCTTCGTAAGGAACGCCTTCACCGAGGGCCATGGTGAAGGCGCAATCAACGAGGCCGGTGGTGTTGAACAACCCGATGGTGGTGGAATGCGGGGTGGCAACAACGTGGAGCCCTGGTTTCGGGCAGACGCTGCGGGCCCCCAGCAAGGCAGCCACCTGCATGGGCACGATGGCAGACAGGTGCTGGCCCGCCAGCCTGAACCAGGCTTCAAGGCGGCCCTGGATGTCGCGGTCAAGCCCGAGGTAAAGGTATTTTTTCGGCAACGCCTCGTCCGTTAAAGGCTGGAGGTTCAGCCCCACCGCTTCAAACACGAAGCGTTTGGCGCTTTTCTGGTCGAGGTACTCGATAAGCTGGCGCGGGTCGGTCAGGCGCTTGAGCTGAGTCAGCGTCTGAAAGGCGGGCTTGAGCGAGGCGTCGATGACCTCCGCGGCAAATTGGGGCGTGTCAACGGCCACGACCCAGTGGCCCCCATCCACGCGCTCCTTGCTTGTGAAAGCGTTAAAAAACCCGGCGGCATTTTTTGCCGGGACCGTCAGTGAGAGTGCGCCGGCCAGCTTTTCGAGTTTGTCCTTGAACACGAACTCGGATCCGACCGGGACGAGGCAGGCCACTCGGTCCGGTTGCGCCAGAAACGCCGCCTGCATCGCCTGCGAACTTCGCAGGAAGGTGCGGGCGTAATGTTTCAAAGGGTAATGGCGGACGAAATCAAGCATGGGCGACGGAATTTTTCGTATCCAGGTAGCCCTCGTAAGTGCTTTGCGTGATGGCTTCTTGCTCGAGCAACAGCTTTAGGGCCTGATTGTATTCTAACGTCCCCATTGCCTTCCGGTTTAGGCTCAGCTCGGAAGGAATGCTCATTTCGTTCTTTTCCCGGATCAGGTT
>DASWVC010000409.1:0-13887 GCA_036401335.1 Chthoniobacterales bacterium | reverse complement strand
CGGCCACACCGGGATTGGCCCAACGCCCGTCCGGCCCTGCAACGGGCGCAAACACTCCCGCAACGACCACGAAACCAGGTGGTTTCCCTGCCTCAAGCCCGGCAAAAAAACCGTAGAAATTAACCAGGAAAGCGGCTGAGTAGAGGCCCGGCTTAGAGCCGGGCCTTTTTTATGTGCTTCACACCGATCCGGGTCCCGGCAACGGCACTAAGGTAAGGGGGTGTAGGCCGAGGTCGTCTGAGCAGGTGTGCGTGACCAAGGACTCGGCAGGGTGGCGAGTCCCTTCGTCGGCCCGTAGCGCCAAGCCGGTGCGGCCTGGTGCCGCCAAGCAACGGAAACTGTACCGAAGGAAGCCGGGGAAGCGTCAAAATGGCACGGTATGAACCGTGTCGAGTGCTCCTGAATGCGCGATCAGAACATCCGCGCCTGGTCGAGTCACAATGACGCTTAAGTTGTGCCGGAGCCGAGGTTTCCACCTTGTAAACGGAATTACGGTTGCGGCTCAGCGTTTGCGACCTACACTTAGTGCACTTCTCTTATGGGAAAGCGAAAGAGAAAGATCTCGGTTAAGAAACTCCCCCTGCAGTGCCCTTTGGAGCTTTCCCACGAAGGCGCTTATTTTGATTTGAAGTCGCTCTTCGACAAAGTAAACGCCGAATACTTCGATGACGCTTTGCGAGGGTACGCGATCACCTGGGGCCGTCGCCGCAAGCAACCGCCCAAGGAGTATTTTGTGTTTGGCACCATCCAGGAAGAAGACCGCGTGATTCGGATTCACCCGTTATTGGATGCACCTTTCGTGCCGACCTGGTTTCTTGAATACGTCATCTACCACGAAATGCTGCATGCGGTTGTGCCGGAGGAAGTTGACGAGAACGGCCGGCGCAAGGTTCATACCGATGAATTCTACCGGCGTGAGCGCCAGTTTCACTGCTTTCAACGCGCCCGGCGTTGGGAGGACGATAACCTGGACCGCTTTTTCCGCTGACGCATGCGCGCGGACGATGGGGTGGTTTTGGTGTACATCACCTTTCCCGACCTGATTGTAGCCGAACGGACCGTCCGGCACGCCGTGGCGGAACGGTTGGCAGCCTGTGGAAACCTGCTGCGTGGAGTAAATTCGATCTACCGTTGGAAAGGTGCAATTGAGACGGCCGAGGAAGTGCTGGTTCTGCTTAAAACCACCGAATCAAGGGTGGAAAGCCTGCGTGCGGCCGTTCTCGCCGTTCACCCTTACGAAGTGCCTGAGTTTGTCATTACACCCCTCACGGGAGGAAATCCAGAATACCTGGATTGGGTGCGCGACTGCGTGACCTGAGCTGAACGGCTGTGCCGGGAACGCTTTGGAAAGACCGCGGCGTCAACCCTCGTCAGCCGGCTCCGGAGGGGGTTCCTCGCTCGCTTCTACGGCCTCCTCGGCCTCCTGCGTCACGACGGGTGCGATGTCTTGAAGGTGCTCGCCGTCGATCAAATTGATGAGCTTTACTCCCATGGTGTTTCGGCCGGCCTCACGAATTTCGCTGACCCGGATCCGGACCATTTGGCCGCCGGTGGTAATGAGCATGATTTCATCTGCTTCGTGCACGGTCAGGGCATTGATGACGCCGCCCGTGCGGTCCCCGGTTTTCATGGTGATAATGCCTTTACCGCCGCGGCTCTGCTTCCGGTACTCATCGAAGCCGGTGCGTTTGCCGATGCCATTGGCACCTGCCACCAGAAGCGTCGCATCGGCAGCCACTTTCGCGATGCCGACAACCTCATCCTGGTCATCCGGCCGGATGCCCCAGACTCCGACCGCGTTGCGCCCCATGTCGCGCACGTCGTCCTCGTGGAACCGGAGGCTCATGCCGTGCTTGGTGATTAATACCACTTCATCGGAACCGTCGGTCAGCAACGCCTCGATAAGGGAGTCGTTCTCTTCAACCTGGATCGCAATGATGCCCCCTTTGCGTACGTTGGCGAAATCGGCCAAGTTGGTCTTTTTGACGATGCCTTTCCGGGTAGCGAACATGACGTGCAAGGCAGGGTCCCAAGTCGAGCGTTCGGCATCGCCGTTTTCCCCTTTGGCTTCGATGCGAAGGGTTGCGGCGATCTTTTCGTCAGGACGAAGCTCGAGCAGGTTGACGATGGCACGGCCTTTTGACGACCGGCTCATCTCCGGAATCTCGTACACCTTTTCCACGTAACAGCGCCCGCTCTCGGTAAAGAACATGAGGGAATCGTGGGTGCTGGCGGTGAAAAGGTGTTCCACGAAGTCGCCCGGTTCACCTTGGGCCTGGGCGTCGCGAGTGGCCATGCCGATCACGCCGCGGCCGCCCCGACGTTGCGCGCGAAACGCACTGGTGGCGGTGCGTTTGATGTACCCGCGGTGGGTGATGGTGATGATGCACCCTTCATTTGCGATCAGGTCTTCGATCGCGATTTCGCCTTCGTCTGGCACAATTTGGGTCAGGCGCTCGGACCCGTATTTGTCTTTGATCCTGAGCAACTCATCTTTGATGATGCCCATAACCCGATCGGCTCGCTGAAGGACGTCAACCAGGTCGTCGATCTTGACGAGCAGGTCCGAATATTCACTCAGAAGCTTTTCCCGCTCCAAACCGGTCAATTGGTAAAGGCGCAGTTCCAGGATCTGGTCGGCCTGCTGGGGGCTGAAAAGGTACCGTCCCTCAACGAGGCGCTCCGAGCGACGAACGCGAATTCCGAAGTGTTCAACCTGGCCCCGGCTGAACTCATAGGCAAGCAGCTTTACTTTTGCTTCTTCACGGTTGGCTGACCGGCGGATGATGTCGATGAAATCATCCAGGTTGGCCAGGGCGATCAGGTACCCCTCCAACGTCTCCGCTCGCTGTTCCGCCTGTCGCAGAAGGAACCGGGTACGTCGCAGGATAACATCCCGCCGGTGCTCGATGTAAGCCTGCAATGCTTCTTTAAGGGAAAGGAGCTTGGGGCGCCCATGGTCGATGGCCAGCATGTTCACGGCGAAGGAGCTTTCCATGGCCGTGTGCTTGTAAAGGTTGTTCAGGACCACCCGCGGATTGGCATCCCGCTTGAGTTCCAGTTCAATCCGGGTGTGTTCGTCCGAGAGGTCCCGGAGGTCGCTGATTTCCGGGATCACCTTTTCCTGTATTAACGCCGCGATGCGCTTGAGCAGTTCGGCCCGGTTGACGTTGTACGGGATCTCGGTGATTAAAATCTGCTCTCGGCCGCTGCCGGTCTCCTCAATGACCGCTTTGCCCCGGACCTTCAGACTGCCGCGCCCCAATTCGGCGTACTGCCGGATTCCGGTCGTGCCGTAAAGGGTGCAGCCGGTCGGAAAATCCGGCCCTTTGATGTATTGCAGAATCCCTTCCACCGAGAGGTCCGGGTCATCAATCAACACACAGAGGCCGTCGACCACTTCGCTGAGGTTGTGCGGCGGGATGTTGGTGGCCATGCCGACGGCAATGCCCGTTCCGCCATTCACCAGGAGGTTGGGGAACGCCGCCGGAAAAACCACCGGCTCCTGGGTGGTTTCATCGTAATTCGGGACAAAATCGACGGTATCTTTCTCCATGTCCTCCATGAGGACTGCACCCAGGTGGGTTAACCGGGCCTCGGTGTACCGCATCGATGCCGGCGGATCGCCATCCATGGAGCCGAAATTCCCTTGGCCATCAATCAACGTGTCCCGCATGGCCCAGCTTTGCGCCATGTGAACAAGCGTCGGATAAATTGCCATGTCGCCGTGGGGATGATAATTCCCCATGGTTTCACCAACAATCTTGGCGCATTTCGTGTGCTTGCGATTGGGCAAAACACCCAATCCGTTCATCGCGTAAAGAATTCGTCGTTGAGAAGGCTTCAGGCCATCCCGGGCGTCCGGCAACGCCCGCGAAATGATCACCGACATCGAGTAGTCGAGAAACGACTTCGACATTTCTTCGGCGACGTTGACCAGGTCGATTTTTTCAGTGGGGTGAAAAGGCATGGAATGATGATCCGGGTCTAAACGTCAAGGTTCCGAACGTTAAGGGCGTTGTCCTCGATAAACGCACGCCTTGGTTCAACCACATCTCCCATGAGGATGGTAAACATCTTGTCCGCCTCGAACGCGTTGTTTTCATTCAACTCCACTTGAAGCAGTTTGCGGTGCGCAGGGTCCATGGTGGTTGCAAAAAGCTCTTTGGCGTTCATTTCACCAAGGCCTTTAAAGCGTTTGATCTGCACCCCGCGACGTCCAACCTCCTTTACGGCATCCAGGATTTTCGGGATGGAAAAGATCGGGGTGACCGTAGCGCGCTCGTCCTCCCCTTCGACCAACTCGAAAAAGGGATGTTCACCGGCCGAGTATTGTTCAATCTGCAACCCGCGGCGTTCGAGTTCCTGAACCGTCTTCTGGATCGAGTTGGATTCATGAAGTTCCACCCGCCGAGCCCGTCGTCGCAAGTAAGACGACGCGCCGTTTCCATTCGCCAGGGTCCCTCGCCCTACGGGAGTGGAACCATTTCCCCCTGGCACCGGCCCATCCGCTCCATCCACGGCAAGCATCCCGCCGGGCAGTTCCCCGTCCAAGCCCGTCCCCGGTTCCTCTTCGTACAGGTTGAGGTCGCGATTCTCCCTGGCAAAATCGCGCAGCCCCGATTCATCGGCGAAATAGCGCACGTATTCCGTATTTCCTTCCCGGACCTTCACCAGGTATTGCGGCAAGTTGCCGGTGACCGGGTCGCGGTGATGAAGGTAATCTTCGAATTCGCCTCCGTGTTTACGGACCGCTCCACTGAGCCGGGCCAACTTTTCCAACAGGTCAAGGATGTCGATCAGTTGCTCCCGCGAAAACTCGGATCCATCGCTGACGTGCCGCAACCGGACTTCCTCGGCTCCTAACGACAGCAAAATGCGATTTAACTGATCGTCGTCATCAACGTACTCCTCGCGCTTCTTCCGCTTGATCTGGTACAACGGCGGCTGGGCGATGTAAATGTGACCACGTTTGACGAGTTCAGGCATCTGCCGGTAGAAAAACGTGAGCAGCAGCGTTCGGATGTGCGACCCATCGACGTCGGCATCCGTCATCACGATGATTCGTCCGTAACGCAGCTTGGCCAGGTTGAACGAGCCTTCGGCATCGCCGTCCCCGATCCCGGTGCCAATGGCCGTGATCATCGTCTGGATCTCCAGATTTTGCAGGACCTTGTCGAGCCGCGCCTTTTCCACATTCAGCAGCTTGCCTCGGATCGGCAGGATCGCCTGAAACCGTCGGTCACGCCCCTGTTTGGCCGATCCCCCGGCCGAATCACCCTCCACGATGTACAGCTCCGTTTTAGCCGGGTCGCGTTCCGAACAGTCGGCCAGCTTGCCCGGCAGCCCTCCGCCGGTAAGGGCTGTTTTGCGCACCGCTTCCCGTGCTTTCCGGGCTGCTTCCCGGGCCCGGGCGGCCATGAGGCATTTGTCGATGATCTTTTTCGCGACGCCCGGATTTTCCTCGCAAAACCGGCTCAGCCCTTCGTAAAGAATGGACTGCACCACCGGCTTAACTTCATTGTTGACCAGCTTGCTTTTGGTCTGGGAACTGAAACGCGGGTTGGTCAGCTTCACGCTGAGAACGCACACCAAGCCTTCCCGCAGGTCTTCACCCGTCAGGTCCGGGTCTTTATCCTTTGTCAGGTTACTAGTCCGCGCGTAATTCTTGAGGGCGCTGGTCAATCCGGTCTTAAACCCTTCCAGGTGCATGCCGCCATCCGCATTGGGGATTGAGTTGGCAAAACACTGGATCTGTTCGGAATACGCGTCGGTGTATTGGAGCACCACGTCGACGTAGCTCGCTTCCGCCTGGCTTTCGACCGGCAGCTCCCGCATGCCGCTGATCACGATCGGCTCCGGGTGGATCAACTGTTTGGTCTCGCCAAGATCCTTGACGTACTGTTTGATCCCGTCCTTGTAATAATAGGCTTCTTTTCGAACCGGGTCGGCCCGTTCATCGACCAGCATGATCTCCAGGCCGCGGTTGAGAAACGCAAGTTCCCGCATGCGATTAGCCAGGATGTCGAACTTGAATTCCGTGGTGATCGTGAAGATTTCCGGGTCCGGTAGAAATGTGACGAGCGTGCCGCTCAGGCGTTTGTTTTGCACCTCGCCAATGACCTCGAGCTTGCGGGTTGTCTTGCCACGGGCAAAGGCAATCAGGTGAACCTTGCCATCGCGGGTGACTTCCGCTTTGAACCACTCGGAAAGCGCGTTCACGCATTTCGCGCCAACGCCGTGCAACCCACCGGAATATTTGTACGCACCCTGGCCAAACTTGCCCCCGGCATGCAGGTTGGTCAGCACCAGTTCAATGGCCGGGATGCCAAACTTCGGGTGCATCTCCACCGGGATGCCGCGGCCATTGTCCCGGATCGAGACCGAGCCATCAATGTGAAGGATAACGTCAATTTTGGTGCAAAATCCGGCCAGGTGTTCATCAATCGAATTGTCTAGCACCTCAAACACACAATGATGCAGGCCGCGTTCATCCGGGTCGCCAATGTACATTCCGGGCCGCTTACGAACCGCTTCAAGGCCCTCGAGTTTATCTATCTGCGCTGCACCGTAATTCGAGATTTCAGCCATACGTTGAACAGACCCAGGACAGGGACTGCGACTTCAAAGATTGAGGGAGTAGAATACCCTGTTTTTAGCATATTGGCAAGTTTCGTGCCCACTCTTTAAAAACAAGCGATAGGGTTTGCTAACCTGCTTCACCCCAACATGTTGGGGATGCTGCAAGTTCAGCCTCGAAACGGGATTGTTTTGGCAGGCCGCCAGCCTCACCGCCACGTGATTACATGAAAACGATCGCAGGAACTTGGCTCGAGTGCCCCCGGCGTTCAACCAACGATGAAACCCGCGTTTTCCCAAGCGCCCGTTCTGCGCTAGGATGAGGTTATGGAATCCTACGACTTCGCTGTGATAGGCGGCGGCAGCGCCGGTTATGCAGCGGCGGCGGCGGCGGCACGGCTCGGATTGAAAACCTGCTGCATCGAGGGAGGTAAAGACGTGGGGGGCCTCTGCATCCTGCAGGGCTGCATGCCGAGTAAAGCACTGCTGGAATCAGCCAACCGCTTTCGCACCCTTCGTCGCGCGGATGAATTCGGTTTGCGAACCGGCAAGATTGGGTTTTCCGCCGAATCGATCATCCAGCGTAAGCGCCGCCTGGTCGCCGGCTTTGCCGGCTACCGGGCTGAACAGCTTCATCGGGGAAAATTTGAGTTTATCCGCGGAAAAGCCCAGTTTCTCGACGCGCAACGGCTACGGGTCCAACACCTCGGGACCATGGGTGACTTCTCTGGTCACACGAGCGAACTGATGGCGCGCACGACGCTGGTTGCTACCGGCTCCGAGATTGACGTGATCGACTTGCCGGGGTTGGTCGAAGCCGGTTATCTGACGAGTGATTCCGCCCTGGATACCGAGTCGATCCCGGCTTCCTGCGTGATCCTGGGCGGGGGGGCCATTGCGCTGGAATTCGCGCACTATTACGAAAGCTTTGGGAGCCGGGTAACCATTATCCAACGCAGCGGGCAGCTTCTGAAGGAAGCTGATGGCGATATTGCTGAAGCGTTAACGGAAGCGTACCGCCACCGGGGCATGGACATCCGTTGCGGCACCAGGTTGTTGAGGGTGGCCCGCGAAGGGCAGCAGCGGACCGTGCACTTCGAGCAAGGAGGCGCACCGCACTCAGCTTCCGGCGAGGAAGTGTTTTATGCCCTGGGGCGCCGCCCGACCACTGCGCACCTGGGGTTGCCGGAAGCAGGAGTGGAGCGGGATGGGCGCGGCGCGATCCTGGTTACGCCGACGATGCAAACCACGGAACCGACCCTTTTTGCGGCAGGGGACGTAACTGGCACCTGGGAGGTCGTGCACCTGGCAATCGAACAAGGTGTCCTGGCCGCCCAGAACGCAGCTCGGCTCTTGCAGGGCAAGCCCCTTCAATCCATGGATTACCGACTGAAACTCTTTGCCATGTTCTCCGAGCCGCAAGTGGCTTTTGTGGGGTTGACGGAGAGGGAAGCCGCAGGCCAGGGGCTGGCCATCAAGTCTGCCTGCTACCCGTTCAGCGATCACGGCAAAGGCTTGGTGCATGGTGAACCGGAAGGTTTCGTGAAACTGCTTTGCCTTGCCGGCACAGGCGAGATTGTGGGCGGGGCCGTGGTGGGAGCGGCGGCTTCCGAACTGATTCACGAGATCACCGTAGCCATGTACTTCCGGGCGACCGCAGGACAACTTGCGTCGATTCCGCATTACCACCCCACGTTGAGCGAAATCTGGACGTATCCTGCTGAAGAGCTGGCCGAGAGCGTTCTCGGTTGACATTCTAAGCCGTCCCGACATACTTGCGCTCGTGCTCAGGAAGTTCATCCCCCAGCGTCCAGACCATCCGACTTCCCTCGAAGGCACTGGCAACGAGGAAACTTTACCACCACAAGCGGCGGCCGTGCCGCCAAGCCCGGCAGCCGGGCCGGAAGTGCACAGTTCCAGCGTAACCCAACCTAAATCCGTTATGGCAGACACAGCTACCAAGAATCATCTCGCAAACGATGTAGAAATCAAAGGGTCCATCACGTTCGCAAACGAGTTCACGTTTGATGGCCGAATTGAAGGCGAGATCTCGTCCAGTGACGGTGTTTTGACGGTAGGGGAACACGGCGACGTGCGGGGCGAAGTCAAAGCCAAGTCGGTGATCGTGATGGGCAAGGTTCATGGCAACATCACGGTGCAGGAACGCTGTGAGCTTCGGTCCCGATCTCAGTTGATTGGGGATCTGAAGGCTGCCCGGTTGATCATTGAAGAAGGCGCTACCTTCGTTGGCCGGTCGGAGGTGACGCCGAACAAGGGCGCGATCAAAGATCTCGGCGGACTTAGTCAGATGCCGGTACGGGAAGAAGCGCTGAAGGTTGGTGCTCCGCGCTAAGGAGTTCTGAGTGGCTGCAAAAGGACGGGTAGAAGTTCAATGTCCTCACTGCGGTAACCTTCAGTTAGAGCCGGAGCTCGCTAAATCCACTTATTGCCGCAAGTGCAACGGCTACATCCAACTTGGTAAAGGCCGAAAAACGGCGGAACCACTGGCAGAGGGGCCTAAACAGGCTTCTGTGTTCCAGAAGTTGGAGGGGATGCTGGGTGGGCAGCGAACGGTGCTGGCCAGGTGTTTCGAATGCCCGGGCAAGCGGGAAGTGCCAAAAGCGGCTACCTCAACCATCTGCCCGCAATGCGGTGCCTACATCGACCTTCAGGATTACAAAATCAACGGTCATTTCAGCCGGTCGATCCGTACCCGCGGGCATGTTTTGATCACGGCCAAAGGCGATCTTAACAGCAACCGCGTGATTTGTGAAACCGCCGAGATCCAGGGGTCTCTGCGGGGAAGCCTTATTTGCAGCGGTGAAGTTAAGGTCAGGCTCAAGGGAAAAATCAGCGGTGCAATCGATGGAAAAACCGTCACGATTGATCGCAAATCGGAGGTTGAGTTTGTCCGTCCTTTACGGGGTGAGTTGATCGACGTTGAAGGAATGGTGACGGCCCGGATCATCTCGGAAGGCAAAGTCATTGTCCAGAAAGGCGGGCGGTTAACTGGTGCAGTCTTCGCTCGGGGGTTCACGGTGGAAAAAGGGGGTGAGTTTTTCGGTGATCTTTCGATTGGAAACGTCGAGCTGACCCAGCCCGAGCGGCTGGCTGCTCCCAAACCCGCGCCGCAAACCGGCCCGACCAGCGAACCGGGAACGGACCTTTCGTTGGCGTCGGCATGAATCGACGGATTTATCCTCGCAGCCCTTACGCGCAGCTGGGGGGCTATGTTCACCTGCCTCGTTTGATTGACAAGGCACGTTTGCACCACCAGGGGCTGCTCGTCGGCTACAACTATAAGACCTCTGGGTTCGACCGTCATCTGCTCGCGTTTCTGGGTGTCGACGGCGATACGTTTGAGGCAAAGGCCAATGAATTTACCTCTGATGACCTAATCTGGGACTGGTTGCGCGCGACGGGCGTTAGCCGCACCCCCGCAGAAATCCAGGCCTGGAATGACGGCATGATTTCCCAGCGTCCAGACACGTTGGCAAAACAGGAGCGGTTCAACCGCCTTCTCCACCAGATGGGCGGCACGCTTGCCTCCGGCGTGCACACCTACTTCGACCTGATTGAATTCGAGGAACGCCGGGCCGAATTTTTAGTGCGCAAAGCAGGCCAGAAGAAGGTGCTGGAGTGACGTGGAATGAGAAATGCCACAAATCAAAGAGTCAAAAGATCAAAGAAAGAAAACGGGCAGCAAACCGTTCCCGGTTGTGGCATTCCCTGATTTTTCGGCTCGTGGTAGTTCAGGCATCCGCCTAAGGCGCTAAGCTGGCTGACGGTCGCGGAGTAGAAGCCGCTTTTTCAGGCGAAGGGAGGGCGGAAGCGGGATTTGCCTGTGCCGCCGGAGAAGCTGCAGCAGCCGGCGCGGGCGGTGGATTAAGCTTCTCATTCAGCTTGGCTGCTTCCGCTCCGGCCAGGGTTGCCGCTACACTGTTCGGGTACCGTTGGACTACCGCGCCAAACAAGGTTTGAGCTTCCTTAAGGCTGCCTTTGTCCCGGGTCAGACGCGCCTGATTAAAAAGGGCAAGCGGAGCCAAATACGTGTTACCAAACTGCCTGACCAACTGCGCGTAACCTTGTACGGCTTTGTCTAACTTTTTTTCGTTTTCCGCATCCTGGGCCAACCCCATGCAGCCGTTGACAAGCAACGGGTGTTTGGGGTTTTGCCGCATGAAGGCGTCGTAAGTGGCGTCTGCTTCCTGGTATTTTCCTTCACCGGCAAACCGGGCGGCAAGCCGCAGGGCCGCGTTGCCGGCAGCCAGCGACCCTGGAAATTGGTTGATCACCGCCTGCCAGTCACCGCTTTGCTCAGCCCCAGCAAAAGCAGCCTCTGCTTTGACCCGGCGCACGGCCTGGAACCCCAAAGTCACTCCGAACACCACCAAAGCCAACGCCAGCGCGGTAGACCCATAGAGAATGTTTTTCCGGTGCAGCGACCAGAAAAGGACGGGATCAAACGCCGAAGGGGCAGATTCCAAGACGGGACGCGCAGGCATGGAACAAAGGAGGAGCAGCACCGCAGGGCATTAACCGCCAACCTCGGCGCGGGCTTCGTCCGCCAAGGCCGTACTCAGGTAACGTTCGCCGGTCGAGCAGGCCACCGTCACAATAAGTTTACCGTGGTTTTCCGGCCGCCGGGCCACCTCGACCGCCGCATGGACGTTTGCACCCGAGCTGATGCCGGCGAGGATCCCTTCCTCTTTGGCCAGCCGACGTGCCATCACGAACGCGTGCTCGTTCGACACGGTGATCACCTCGTCGACCGCGTCGAGGTGGAGGTTGTTGGGGATGAACCCGGCACCGGTTCCTTGGATTTTGTGGGGACCCGGCTTCAAAGGTTCACCATGAAGGGTTTGGGTAATCACCGGAGAGTCCTTCGGCTCCACTGCAATGGACTTGAACCCGGGTCGCCGGGGTCTGATAACCGTGTTTACTCCGGTGATGGTGCCACCGGTCCCAACGGCCGCCACAAGGATGTCGACCTTACCGTCGGTGTCGGCCCAGATCTCCTCCGCCGTCGTCTGCTGGTGAATGAGGGGATTGGCGGGATTATTGAATTGCTGGGGCATCCACGCGTTCGGCGTCGACTTCAAAATCTCTTCGGCCCGTGCAATGGCGCCTTTCATGCCCTCCGTTCCAGGAGTCAACACCAACTTCGCGCCCAACATGGCCAGCAGCGTCCGGCGTTCCACGCTCATGGTTTCCGGCATGGTCAGCACCAGCTTGTAGCCTTTGGCCGCGCAAACAAAGGCCAGGGCAATGCCGGTGTTGCCGCTAGTCGGTTCCACGATCGTGGTCTCGGAATTGATCAGGTTGTCCCGTTCGGCCGCCTCGATCATGGCCATGCCGATCCGGTCCTTCACGCTGCCAAGCGGGTTAAAAAACTCGCATTTCACCGCCACGGTGGCGTCCAACCCTTTGGTTATCCGGTTCAGCTTCACCAGGGGTGTGCGCCCTACGGTTTCGATGATATTTTCGTATAATCTGCCGGAGGTCGTCATGGAAGGTGGTTGCTGGATTGGGGAATTGCGACGCAGGGAGTTTTTACATACACGATGTTTAGTTGGGTTCAAGTTAAGAAGCGCTTTCCGGCCCAGTTGCAACTCTCCCGTTTCGGTCGAGGTTGGGTTTGTGGCAGGTGGTCGCTGCCCGACCTGCGTCGGGTAGAGGAAAGTCCGAACACCGTAAGGCAGCACGCCGCTTGAAAGGGCGGGCGTTTTCCGGCCCAAGCCGAAGACGACGGAAAGTGTCACAGAAAATGTACCGCCCCTTTCGGCTAAGTCCGTAAGGGGTAAGGGTGAAAAGGCGGGGTAAGAGCCCACCGGTCCAACCGTAAGGTTGGACGCTGAAAAACCCCGTGCGGTGCAAGACAGAACAGGAAGAGGGGTTGCCTGCCCGCTCGGTTCGCCGAGGACTTCCGGGTAATAGTCGCATCCTGTGCGAGCAGGACCGGCCGCGAAAGCGGCCCGAGATAAATGACCGCCATGGCTGTGTAAACATAGCCAGACAGAATTCGGCTTACGCCACCGTCGTGGCCGCCGGCCTCAAGCCGGCGGTTGCGACCTTTTCCAACGGGCAGGCAAAGTGAGATCCTTGAGGCATCGGCTGGGCTCAGCGGTCATCCGCTTGGACGCCTGGCCGCTCATGCCTGCGCACCGCGTGTCTCAAGGATCTGGCGGGTTCGCACGATGTCCGAGGTTTTCAACACCATGCGCATGGGGGCGCCAGGATGCTCCACGCTGCCATAAACATAATCGATGTTGATGCGGGCCTCAGCGAGATCCCCGCAGATTTGCGCCAGTTTGCCCACCCGGTCCTGGACGTCCAAGACCACGACTTCGCCTTCAATCACGTAAAATCCCTGCTTACGGAGCAATTGCAGGCAGGTGGGAGGATCGCTGACGAGCAAACGGATCACGCCTTGCTCGATGCTGTCGAGAATGGAGATCGCCTCGATATTGATTCTGTGGGTCGCCAGGAGTTCCGATACCCGGGCAAGTTGCCCAGGTTCATTTTCCAGAGCGATCGTGATCTGGCGGTCGACCCGGATGCTCATAGGGAACCGGGCAGGGACTCCCCCCCGGCACAGGCGGCACAAAGGCTCGCCGTTGGATTCAAAAAGTTGTGGTGCACGTCTCGGAAATGTTCTAGGGGAATGGTGTTTAACAGGATGCCGGCGGCCGGCTCCACAGCGTCAGGTAAAGTTGTTCAGCACTAGTGGATTACTGGTCCGGGTGCAACCCGGTTTCGTCGTGATAGCGGACGCAGTCAGGCCAATTTTTTTTTGCGCAAAGCCTGAGAGCAATGCTATTTTGGTGGTCCTGGGAAGGTCGGATTCTGGAGTGGACTGATCCAAAATTCCCTTGCGCCTCCCGGGAAAGCTAATATAGTCCACGCTCTCCCGCTTCTGACGGCACGGTGTCGTGTCACGTCAGGGCGGTTTTTTGATCTCCATACCCTGGAGAGAACCAGATAGCCTCGATGCCAACGATTAACCAGCTTGTAAGAAAAGGTCGGAACCGGATGGCGGTGAAGTCAAAATCACCGGCCTTGGTTGACTGTCCACAGCGCCGTGGGGTGTGCGTGCAGGTGATGACGCGGACGCCGAAGAAGCCGAACTCGGCTTTGCGCAAAGTGGCGAAGGTGCGTTTGACCAACGGTTATGAGGTTATCGCTTACATCCCGGGCGAAGGGCATAACCTCCAGGAACACTCCATCGTGCTGGTTCGAGGGGGTCGAGTAAAGGATTTACCCGGGGTTCGTTACCATATCGTTCGGGGCACCTTGGACAGCCTTGGG
>DASWVC010000408.1:0-24106 GCA_036401335.1 Chthoniobacterales bacterium | reverse complement strand
GGCAACCGGTAAAACCGGTCCTGGACGGCGAGCCCCTGTATGAGGACCACCCGATCGGGTTTGATGCCGTCAACCAGGGGTACTCAAACGCGCACGACGTCCGACGCTTTCTTTACCTGGACCTGTTCGCGGGCGCATTCGGCCATACCTACGGGCACCACACCGTGTGGCAATTTCACAGCCCCGGACGCGGCGGGGGCGTCAACCTACCCATAGGGTACTGGCGGGAGGCGCTGGATGCCCCCGGCGCCTGGCAGATCCGTCACGCCCGGGCTTTGTTGGAAAGCCGCCCGTTTCTAAGCCGCCTTCCCGACCAGTCCATGGTGATCCCTTCTTCGGTGCACAATGCCGTTCCCGGGTCCGGGGCCAGGCGCATCCAGGCGACACGGGATGCAGATGGGCGTTACGGAATGGTGTACAGCTCCAGTGCCCGGACGTACCTCGTTTCCACTGACCCCTTGAGCGGTGACGCACTGCATTTCTGGGGGTTCCATCCGCAGGACGGCACGTATGAAGACTTGGGCGTTTTTGACCGAAGCCCGCGCATGGAGATCAGCCCACCTTTCCTGGGAGAAAACATGGACTTCGTGTTGGTGATTGATGACACCCAACCGCAGTTTCCGCCTCCAGGGACCGGCTTGGCGGCTGCCCGGGCAACCGGCGCCAAAGTGCGCCCATTCTGACCGCGAACCAAACGGAGCCAAACCCCGGCTTCAGGAAACGGCCCACCCGTCGATCGTTAGGTGAGCGATGTTCAACCTTGCCCCCATGCTTGCAGCCGGTCTTTGGGGTATGTCCTGGACGTTCCTTTGCTGGGCGGGCTTCGTGGTGTGGGGTGTTGTGCTGCTCGTTCTCTGGACGGTCCTGCCCTTTCTGGTCCTTCGCATGATGGGGCAGAACAACGAGTTGATTGCCGAGATCCGGGCACTTCGGAAGGCAGTGTTGAAATCGCCCCGTCCGTTTCTATCTGTGGCAGAGCCGTCGCTGCAAAATCGGCCAAGCCGCGCCGGGGAGCCCTGAGGGAATTGGATAAGTTGTATTATTCGTATGGAATGTAACAATTCCATCAATGAAGAGCTGCATACTGAGCCAAAATGGCGTTGTTGGGTCCTTCAGTTTGTGGCACTTTTTTACCTCGTCACGCCGGGTCCTTTTCTCCCCGGGCGCTTGAGGACAAGCTCCCCTACCGGGGCGGGCGCGACCTCCACGTTCTTCCACGCCGTTACGCCGACACCCCAAGGGCATTAAGATGAGCGGATTTAGGGCGTAAAGGGTAACCGGGCGGTCTCACTTGCCTCTTCCATTGATGCCATTCCTACGGTTGGTACAATTTCTCCCGCCGGCTTGACACTCAGGCCGGGGCGCGGCATCAGGACAGTGCGTCATGTTCAAAGCCTTTGTTTCCCCGCTTGCGCCGAATGACCTTCTGGCCACGGTCCGGGCCCTGAGTGACCCGGATGAGATCGATCCGGGTGCTGCCACGTTTTTTCCTGGATCGCAGGCTTTGGTGGGGCGGTTTACGGCCTCGCATTTCGTGCTTCAGCAACGGCCACGGCTGCCTTGGGGGTTGTGGCTGCTCAGTCCCGCTGCGTGGTTCCGTCCTTTCCTGTCGGGGACGGTGCGGCCGCACGGGCAAGGGTCCGAATTGCAACTCGAGGGCGGAGCTTCGATCGCGGCCAAGGTGATCTGGGCCTTGATTTTCCTAGGCACCGCGGCCGTGGGTGGGGTTTTTACGGTTTTCAGCTACCCGACAAACATCAGTTTCGATCCGGGACATTCCGGAGCCCGGTTTCTGGCGGGCTTGGTGCTGACTGGTCTGGTGCAGGGATTGCTGCTCGCAATGCCGGCGCTCGGCTGGTGGTTAACCCGGCATGACCTGGCGCGGATGGCGAATCAGTTGGTGCAGCAGCTCTCCCTCCGGGAGGTGAGTTACCGGCAGTTATGGCAGGAGCCGCAGCCGGTCGTTCCGACCGGATCGGGGTAACGGTGTGATGGCACTAAGATAAGGGCCGTTGGGGCGGGGGCCTGACCGGGGCCCGGTAGGGCGGCGCGTCCCTTCGCCGCCGGGGTATCGGGATGGATGCAGGGGGATGGGCCGCCAGGTCGGATGTCCCTCCGCGATCCCCGGTATGGCAGGGTCACTGCGTGACGTCCTCAAGCGCCTCCCGGGGACCGACCGCTCCTCCGATCGGCTTCTCGGAAAGAACGTCGGACAACCCGTATCGGAGGCCGTTTGGGCACCGCACCTTCGCCTTAAGTTGATGCTTGGGCGTTGGTTCTCCCCGCCGACCGGAACGGAAGGCCGGCAGGTAGGGGCAACCCCGCCTGCCAGGCGGATGCAACGGGGTCTGCGTTGCTACCCCCATGCCCCGGCGGCGAAGGGACTCGCCACCCTACCGGGCCGCCGCGCGACACCCTGATACTTTCTTCCACGTGCATTCCGCCTGAGGTAAGGTACGTGCATGACGAGCGCATCCCTTTTTGCTGAGGCCAAACGCTTCATCCCAGGCGGGGTTAATTCGCCGGTTCGTGCCTTCCGCAACGTCGGCGGGGATCCTTTTTTTGTGCAACGGGCGAAAGGCTCGCACCTTTGGGACGTCGACGGGAAGGAATACATCGATTACGTCGGCACCTGGGGGCCGGCGATCCTGGGCCACGCACCCGACGTGGTTGTTGACGCGGTGAGGGAAGCGGCCGGTCATGGGCTCAGCTTCGGCATCCCGAACCCGTATGAAGTGGAAATGGCGCGCCTGATTGCAACGTGGGTGCCCTCGGTTGAGAAGGTGCGAATGGTGAACAGCGGAACTGAAGCCACCATGTCCTGCGTTCGACTTGCGCGCGGCTACACGGGTCGTGACCTCCTGCTTAAATTCGACGGCTGTTACCACGGTCACGTTGACTCATTGCTGGTAAAAGCCGGCAGCGGCGCTTTGACCCACGGTCATGCCGACAGCGCGGGCGTGCCAGCCGCGCTGGCCGCTCTTACGCTTACGTTGCCGTTCAACGACGTGGCCCTGCTGGAGGCGGCGTTTGCGGAAAAGGGAGAACAACTGGCAGCCGTGATCCTGGAGCCGGTGCCGGCCAACGCCGGCCTGTACCTGCCGCGGCCAGGTTACCTGGAGAAGATTCGCGAACTCTGCACCCGGCACGGTGCGCTCCTGATTTTTGATGAGGTTATGACAGGTTTTCGGCTGGGCAAGGCCGGTTTCCAAGGACGGTGCGGAGTGCAGCCTGACCTCACGGCGTTTGGCAAAGTAATCGGCGGCGGGTTGCCCGTGGGCGCCTTCGGGGGGCGTGCCGACATCATGGACCGGCTCTCGCCAGACGGCCCAGTCTACCAAGCCGGAACCCTGTCCGGCAATCCTTTGGCGATGGCTGCCGGCCTGGCTCAACTCCGGCACCTCGAAAGTACGGACGGGTACAACCGTTTGGAAACGATCGGATGCCGGATGGAACAAGAAATGGGTGGCCTGCTGAAAGAATCTGGCCGACCGCTGACCTACCACCGGATCGGCTCGATGTTTTGTCTCTATTTCTCCGAAGGCCCCGTTTGGAACGTCGCCGATGCAAAACGATCGGATCTCGCCGCGTTCCGGAAATTTTTTCACGGTTGCCTCAAGGACGGCGTGTATTTTGCCCCGTCCCAGTTTGAAGCCGGATTTCTGTGTTCCATGCATACAAACGTTGACCTGGAACGAACCGTGGAGGTGACCAGGAAAAACCTGTTGTCAGCTTAGCGCAACGTTCTTCTTCCAATGTGGTCGCCTGAGACACCCAAACTTGCTATTCGAAAGGGTTCGTCTAGGGTTAGCGGCGAGAGGAAAACATCCGAACGGATGGCAAGCGACACTTCCATTGACCAACAGCTAGAGATTGAGTTGTTGAAGCAGGTGGGGCAAGGAAATCGAAAAAGTTTCGAAGAACTTTATGATCGTTTTTCGGGCGTGCTCTTCTCAGCCGCTTTACAGATCCTGAACGATCAGCGTGAGGCGGAAGACGTGCTGCAAGATGTCTTCATTCAGATCTGGGATAAGGCGCAACTATACAACGCAGAGCGCGGCAAGCCCCTGACCTGGGCGATGACGCTGACGCGGAATAAGGCGATCGACCGGCTCCGGTCCGCGCAACGGCGCTACCGATTGCAGGACCAGGTTGAGAAAGAAACAACGGTGCTGACCCAGGTGCTGGCCCGGGATTCCTCTGAGGAAGTGGATGCACTCGAGAAAAGCCGCATTATCCGTGCTGCTGTGCTGCAACTGTCCCTGGAACAGCGGGAAGCCATTGAACTCGCCTTTTTTTCTGGTCTGACCCAGAATGAGATCGCGCAGGAACTCAACCAGCCTTTGGGAACGGTTAAAGCCAGGATCAGGCGAGGCATGCTTAAGCTCAAAGAGCTGATTGCTTCGCGTTTATGACCCAGGTCGAACGGGAAGAATACCTGGCACTCGACAGTTTAGGTCTATTATCCGACGGCGAAAAATCATACCTTCACCTTCAAGACTGGGAATCTGCGCGGGAGGCTTTTGATGTCGTGGTTGAACACTTGGCGTACCTCCCGAGACAAACGCTTCCGGCACCGCACCTTAAAGCGAGAATTCTGGCCGCCCTTGAGGCAAGGGGATCTTCCCGGGGAGGCCGTTCCCATCTACCTTTGCTCATGGCAGGGCCGTTTGCCTAACGCCTCTTGGTTGGGCAGCGCTTTGATTGCCTTTCAGGCTGATGCGTTCTGAGGGAGAAGCCCGCCGCTTTTACGCCCGGCTTGCACGGCCTACGCCGCACCGGGCGCGGAACTCACAGAGCGCGGCGGTAGGCGCTGGGCGTTAAGGCCGTGGCACGCCGGAATACGGCGGTGAAATGGCTTTGGCTGGCAAAACCGAGGCGTAACGCGATCTCGGCTAACCCTAGCCGACGGTTGGACAACAGGCGCATGGCTTGTTCGAGTCGGCGGCGGGACACGTATTGGTAGGGAGTGTACCCGGTTGTCGCCTTGAACCACCGGGTGAGCCGCTGAGGTTGCATCTCGAGTTCGCGCGCCAAAAGCTCGACGGTGACTCCGGTCTCCAGGTGCTCGTCGATCACCGCGTCCGCCCGGCGGAAGCCCTTTCGCCGGATGGCGCCATCGTTCTCCGTGCGCCAGGGGCTTCGCGTGGAGTGCTGGCGCAGAAGGTGTCCAAAGAGCAGATGACCGATGCTTTCCAGATAGAACCGGCTGACACCGAAGGGCGATCCAAGCTCACGGCGGATCTCGACGGCCAATTGCTGCAACAACGGGGCCTGCGCCAAGGTGGCGCTAAGGATCTCAAATCGATCGCGCACGAGCAGTTCCTCGGCGGCGCGGCCTAATGCATCGGCCGACACCAGGAGCACGATCACCTCGCTGCCCTGCTCCCACCGGCCGACGTGCGGCTGCGTTGGAGCGATGATTACGCTCTGTGCCGGAGCAAGTGCGGGCGGATGATCCGCCTGCTGCCGCTTGGCAGAGCCCGGAAGGGGGTGAAAATGGACTTCTACCTGGGTCTCTGCGTGCACATGTTCCGGCAGGTGCATGGGAACTGGCCCCCCATGCATGACCCGCAGGTCGCGCAATTTCAGATCAGTGGTGGATGTCGGTGTCCAGAGTTCACCGGGAAAATCGTTCATGGAAGGAGCCTTCCACCGGCCATCCCAGTTGCCAGCCGCCTTGGACACGTTTTCACCCCCCAAAATCCGCCCACGAAATCTGACAAACTAATCGTGTCGAATCTGACATACGGATTCGATTTATATTTTAGGTTCTCGATAAGCAAGCCGCGAGGAAGGAGAGCGACCCCGGTGGACACCTGTGAAATGGGTTTATGATTGTGCAAAAACATACTCTGATTGGAACAATTCTTTCCAAATGTAAAACAACCGGTTTCTCCCGGCACTCCTTCGCTTTGATCATCGTTGCGGTGATCTTCCTAGGTGGCCCTCCGATGTTCGCCGCCGGATCCAAGCTGAGCCAGACCCAGGTGATACCCGCCGGGTTCCACGACCACTTTGCCGAGGTCAACGGGGTGCGCCTGCACTATGTCGAAGGCGGCAAGGGACCCGAGTTGATCCTGCTGCACGGCTACCCGCAGACATGGTATGGCTGGCGCAAGGTGATGCGGCTGCTGGCCAACCGCTACCACATGATCGTACCCGATCTGCGCGGACTAGGTGAGAGCGAGCGACCCGAGGACGGTGATTACACCAAAAAAAGTGTGGCGGCGGACGTTTACGCACTTGCGCAGCAACTCGGGATCATTCAAGCGTTCGTTGCCGGGCAAGACATGGGCGGCCCGGTCGGGTACGCGCTGGCGGCCGATCACCCGGATTTTGTGCGGAAGCTGGCGCTCATCGATACCGGCGTTCCTGGCTTCGGATTGGAGGCTGCGATGAACCCGGCCGCCGGTGGCAGCTGGCACTTCGGTTTTTTCGCCGTGCCTCGTTTCCCTGAGATGCTGACCCGGGGGCGCGAGAAGACGTTCCTTACGGCATTTGCGTTCCGAAGCCCATACGTCTTTCGGCAGGAAAGTGTGACGGATGCCGACATTGACCATTACCTCGCTTCCTATAGCAATCCGGACGGGATGGCAGCAGGATTCGGCTACTACCGCGCGTTCGCGCAGGACGCCAAAGACAACCAAGCCCGTGCCAATTCCCGATTGACCATCCCGGTGCTGGCGGTCGGTGGTGACCACGGCCTCGGGGGAATGACCTTGGAAAATGCCAGGCGGCTGGCCGACGACGCGCACGGGGTAATTATTCCCGGGTGTGGTCACTTTGTTTATGACGAGAAACCCGAGCCTCTGGCCCAAGAGCTGGAGACGTTCTTTGGGAGATGAAAAGCTGGATCGATTGACCCGCGGCGTTTGCTGCCCCAGATCCCCGCCCGTAGACCGTAGAAAGTTCACCCGCTCCGTCCCGCGTGTTGGCAGGTTGCTACTCTGCGTGACGGACACGCTCCACCGGGGGATCTAGCCTCGCGCCCAGTCCGGGGAGCCGCAGGGCGTCCGGTCTGGACGTTGGCCCGCCGCAAAAGGCATAGCCGCGTTACCTAAACGCGGGTACCCGCCAGCCTGCGATTGGCCGGCCAGGTATCGTAAATCTCGAAATTCTCCACATGCCACGACCCGTTTTCAAACACCAGCGTGTACAAGGCCGGCGTGATTTCGTGCGTTCCACCTGTGTAATACACTTGAACGTAAGCGCGCTGCCGTTCGAGTGAAATCTCGCCGAAATCGATTGCCTCCGGTCGATTAATCCGGCTGTACTGCAGGCGGACCTTGCTGGCAAACTGCACCATCGTGAAGTGCTGTTGGGCACCTTGTGAAGCTTCCCGGTATGCCTGTCGAAAATCGTCGGCCTGGCAGGCGCGGTACTGAGCAAGGATGACCTGATACAACTCCCGGGGCTTCATGGTCGCCTCAAACCGGTCCTGGCAGACGCGCGTTACCACCGTGCCGGCAGCACAAACCAGGAGCGCACCGCTGAGCAACACCGCTTTTACTTCGGTTCTCATTCGGCTGCTTGCGTCAAGGACTGCAGGTAGGTGAAAGAGTAGAGGCCCGTTTGATGGCCATCGGCCCAACTTGGCTGCAACGCATACCCCCCAACCCTTTGCACTTTCGTCAGGATAAAACTCTTAGCCGTAAGATTCCGCGACGGCCGGTGCTCGCGGCCCAGCAGGTCTTTCTCACCAGCGCAGGCAGCGCAAGGGCAGCGAAGCCGCAACTCGCGCAACGGGACGTAACTCTCCGAACCATCCTCCCAACAAATGGCAAGATCGTCCCCGATGACATCGAAAGCCTTTACTCCGGCTCGCACGCCAAACATATAAAAGAATCGTTTGACAAATGAAAGTGGTTTCAGTGCATTGCGCTGAACAAAGCTGCGCGCGGCTGCGTTGACGGCCACGGCAATCCGGGTTAGGGACCGGCATGAGCAGCATCAGCTACTTCGCCGAGTGCACCGTCCTGATTACCGGCGCTTCGGCCGGGCTTGGGCGGGAGTTTGCGAGGCAGCTTGCCCCGGTGGTGAGCACGATGGTCCTCGTTGCTCGTCGTCATGAACGCTTGGAAACACTCGCGCTTGAGCTGAAGGTCATCAATCCTGACCTGGAACTTTTCAGTCGGCCGGTTGACCTCGGTAATGAAGCCGATTTGAAGCGGTTTGCCGATTGGCTTGACGAGAGCGGTTTGGCCATTGACTTGCTGGTTAACAATGCCGGCCTCGGCGATCAAGGGCCGTTTGTCGACGGCCAGTGGGACCGGATCGAAGCTATGCTCCGCGTCAATGTCTACGCACTCACGTACCTGACTTACCGGATTTTGCCCCGAATGCAGAAAGCAGGTTGCGGTGCGATTCTGAACGTGAGCTCGGTGGCAAGCTTTCTTCCGGTGCCTAATATGGGCGTGTACGCCGCGACTAAGGCTTACGTCACGAGCTTCAGCGAAGCGTTACGGGCGGAACTGCGCGGCGTGAACATTTCGGTTACCACCCTTTGTCCAGGGCCGGTCCTGACGGAATTTTCAGACGTGGCGCACCGGACGACCGGAAGTGAAGCAAAAGCACCGGAAGCCTTTCTGGTACCCGTGCAGGATGTGGTGCGCGATGCGTTGAACGGCGTGGCCCGCGACCGTGCCCGTGTCGTGCCGGGCGCATTGGTAAACCTGGTCATGACGCTGGTTGCGTTCGTTCCCATGTTCATCAAACGTTTGGTGTATCAAGTCCAGCTTAACGAGCCGAGCAGGGCCACGCGGGAATCCGAGCGCAACTACGAAACCACCGTCGCCCGCTAAGGTCGCATGCTTCGAAGCTACTACTTAGTTTTTGCTTTGGTCTCCCTCATTGGCGGCCTTTTAGGGTTTGTCCGGGCTAAATCACGCCCCTCGCTTGTTGCCGGCGCCGTGACCTGCGGGTTGTTGCTGGTGGCTGCCGTTCTTGGTCCGTCCCGGCCAGCTTACATTTTGGCCTTGTTGGTTTCGGTGCTGCTCATCGCTCACTTCGGCCGATCTTATGCCGTCAAGCGGAGGGCCATGCCCGCGATTCCGATGATTGCGCTCAGTGTGCTCTGTATTGCCTTGACGCTGCTGGCTTGGTCCCGGTAACTGCCGCCCACGCATGCAGCCATGGTCTACGCGTACGCTTTGGTCTGTCCTGGCTGTACTGATCCTGGCAGCCGGCTGTGTGCCTAAAAAGCCGGAGACGGTCGAGCCGAATCTGTCTCCCGCTCTGAGTCCAACTGCCGTTCCGACCGTAGCCCCAGCTCCTTCGGTCGTGCCTCCGCCCACGCCAGCGGTGCCCATCCCCGCCCTTTCCACGCCGACACCCGAAGCTTTTATCCCTGCTTCCAGGTACGAGACCGCCCGATTGTTCAACGGGTTCGAGCTGCAAACCCACCTTTCTTCCGAACTCGGCCGGACCGCGGTGGTGGAGAAGAAAGAGTCCGACGCTTACGTGGTTCACCTCGATGTTCGGGTACGGGTGCCTAAACCCGCCCAAACGCTTGAGGAATTGCAACTGGCCTACCCGCACCTTGGTGAAACGCTGCCCGGCGTGGGCGACCTGCTTGCCGGTGCGAAGGTTTCTTCGTTTTACTACAACCTGTACCAGCTTAAAGTGGACAACCTGAACCGCTCCCTGAGCCGCCTGGATCAGCTGCTGCCTCGTCAGAACTTCTACGATTGCAACACAATGCTCGAGCTTACGGCTCCCAAAACCGGCCGGAAAGCGCTGCTGGTGCAAGGTCCCATGGACGTCAATACCGATGGCTCGGACGCCGACCGGGCCGGTGTCGTCGATGGTTCCTCACCCACTTTCCAACCCTTTACGAGTTACCGCTGGCCGAAGCGATCCGAACGCCCCAGCCAGTTCCTGGCAGACCGGGAAGGCAGGTTGAAGGCCGTGCAGGCGGAGTTGGAGGCCAAAGGCACGCTGGTCGAGCGCCGGAAGGCTTTACGGGATCAGGCCGACGATTTGCGCCGGCAGATCGACGACCTGAAGCGTTTCAGCTTTTTGGTGGCCCTCAACGATCCGTACATCGTGCTGCCAGGATTCATGCTGCGGCCGCCGACCCAGCCGTTCACACCACGGCTGGGCGACTACGCGGTGGTGGTTTTCCACGGAAAACTTTACCCGGCCCTGCTGGGCGACGTGGGTCCGTCTTACAAAATGGGAGAAGGTTCGCTCCGACTCGCCGCCCAGCTGAACCCCAGGGCCAACTTCGCCAATCGCCCCGTGAGCGAACCGGGCGTGACTTACCTGATCTTTTGCGGCAGCGCCGAACCGCAGCCGGGGCCGCCGGACCTCGGCCAGCTGCGGACCCGGTGCGAAACCTTGCTCAACGAAGTGGGCGGCTTCCAGGGTGAACTCTGGGCGTGGACGGACCTTCTGGCCAGTCCCACTCCGGGGTCCAGCCCCGGCGGGAGTGCGATCGCCGGCAGTTCTGCGGAACAGACGTCTACCGTGAGCCCGACGCCAAGTGCCGCCGGTTCCGCCAGCCCCGAACCTTCCGCGGCCTTTGGCGAGAAACCGAGTGGACCGTAGCGCATCCGGGAGCGGCAGGGTTAAAGCGCGGCGAAGGCGGCCGTTTGGGGTAATGTAAGGGCATGCGCAGCTGCCGGTTTGTTTTTGCCGTCCACGTCCTCGCGGTCCTGGCAACCAGGCAGCCTTCTTCCTGTTCTTCGATTGCTTTGGCCCAGACCGTGAACACCAACCCGGTGGTGATCCGCCGTTTGTTGATTGACCTGCAGGCGGCCGGGCTTATCGGCACGATCCGCGGCCCCCGGGGTGGAGCTTACCTGGCGATGCCACCCGACCAGATCACGCTCTTTGAGGTTCGCTGCGCGGTGGATCCGCCAACCGCCTTTGGGCTGCACCCACAATCGCCGGCTCCTTCGTGCCCGGTGGGAGGCCGGATTCGGGCGGTGATGAAGCAGGTCCAGGACCAGGTTTTGGGGGCGATGGAACGGGAACTGACCGGAATCACCCTGGCGGACGTGGTTTGCCGGTTGCAGGCCTGCGCTGACCCGCGGCCATGACCGGCCGCAGTGCAATCGAGAAAAAAACCGTTTGATTTGTAACCGAATCGATTACTTTAAAGGGAGGTTTTTGCCACTATGTTTTCCGATATCAGCGGCTTCCGGACCCCGGTCCTGGCTCCAAATCCCGAAACCATCACGCCCAGCCGTCCCTCAGGTTTCACCACCCCGGACGACACGGCCTTGCTGGATGCTTATTCCCAGACTGTGAGCACCGTGGTCGAACGCGCTTCGGCCTCCGTCGTCAACATCCGCGTCCGCCACGCGCGCAGCCGCGGGCAAGGCCTCGCCGAAGGTGGGGGCAGCGGGTTCATCATCGCGCCGGACGGCTTCATTCTCACCAACAGCCACGTCGTCCACGGCGCCAAAGAGATCGAGGTGACCTTGGCCGACGGGCGAGTTTGCCGGGCCGCGTTGGCCGGAGATGACCCCGACACCGACCTAGCCGTTATCCGGATTGATGCTCCCAACCTTCAACACCTGGTCTTCGCCGATTCGCGCAAGCTCCGCGTCGGCCAGATTGCCGTGGCGATCGGCAGCCCATTCGGGTTTCAGCAGACCGTGACCGCGGGTGTCGTGAGCGCCCTGGGCCGATCCATGCGCGCACAATCGGGCCGCCTCATGGACGATATTCTGCAGACCGACGCCGCGCTGAACCCGGGCAACTCCGGCGGTCCGCTCGTGGATTCGCGGGGCCGCGTCATCGGCGTGAACACGGCGGTGATCCTGCCTGCGCAAGGGATTTGCTTTGCCATCGCCGCGAACACCGCGGAACTCGTGGCGGGCTGGCTCATCCGCGATGGCAAAATCCGCCGCAGTTACCTTGGCCTGGCCGGCCAGAATGCCACCATCCATCCCCGGGTGGTGCGGTACCACCGGCTGGAGCATGCCACCGGGTTGCTTGTGGCCAGCATCGACGAACACGGGCCAGCCGCCGTGGCTGGACTGCAGCCGGGCGACGTCGTGATCGCGTTCCGAGAACGGCCGATCACTTCGATTGATGACCTGCACCGCTTGCTGGTCGAGGAAGAAATTGGTCGTGCGGCGGGCCTGAAACTGATCCGCGGAACGGAGTTGTTGTCATTGACCATCACGCCTCAGGAACTGCCCGGGCGCACCACTTGACGGCCCGCCGGGCGAGCCGCTTCGGGCAGCACGGCAACTTTACCATTTTGCCACCAAACGATAGTCAACCATCCGCATGACCGATACCTTGATTGAAAGCCTGCAATGGCGCTACGCCACCAAGAAGTTTGATCCTGACAGGAAGATTCCCGACGACGTTTGGGCCGGACTTGAAAAAGCCGCCATCCTGAGCCCGTCGTCCTATGGCTTGCAGCCGTACAAACTGGTCGTCGTCACCGATCCAGACACGAGAAAACGGCTCCGGCCGGCGGCGTTCGATCAAGCCCAGATTACGGACAGCTCTCACCTGGTTGTGTTCAGCGCGCGCACCGACCTGGACCTGGATTATGTCGACCGCTTTATTACCCGGGCCTCGGAGCTGCGCCACGTTCCTAAGGAGCAACTGGCCGACTACCAAGGAAGGATCAACGGTTTCATCCTTAAGCCCCCGCTGAATCTGGTGGATTGGGGCGCGCGTCAAGCATACCTGGCGCTTGGCATTTTTCTGGCCGCGGCGGCCAACGCCCGGGTCGATGCTTGCCCGATGGAAGGCTTCGTGCCCAGCCGGTTCGATGAGATCCTTGGTTTGAAGGCGCAGCATTTACAGTCCGTGGTGCTGGCCACTGCCGGTTACCGGGCCGGGACCGATCCTTATGCCGGAGCACCCAAGGTTCGCTGGAACCGCAATGAATTGATTCAGGACGTGTAAGAAGCGTTGCACCCGGGGGCGCTTGGGGACAAGCTCCCCTACCGGGAAAGGTGCGAAACGGCCCGGTAGGGTCGGCGGACCGAAGCGTGCCGTTGGGCTTCGATTTCACCGGCGATGGCGTGACTCGAATCAAGCCGTCCCAAGCAGGACAGCCCGCGCCCTGATCATGCCTGAACGCCTCCCAATCGAGGACGGCTTCACCAAAGAGGAAATGCGCCTGGCCGGCATGGGCAATTTCAAAACCTACCGCGTTTGTCTGAAAGGCCGCATGGGTCTGCGCTTCACGTCGGAGAACCGATAAAAAAACGTTAATTCCCCTATGCCAACAAGGTAGTTTTGGACGATTGAAGGACGGGTTCAAAATAACGTCGACGTTTATGCGGACAGCAGGCTTGGTTTTCTTGCTGGTTTGGTGCTTGGCTTCGCTGTCTTCAGGCGCAGAGGCCCTGCTGATGCTGACCCTTTCGGCCCGTTTCGCCCGGCCGATTCATGGCACCCTGCCCCTTGGGCCGAGCCCGGGGCTCACGGAATCGCGACAGGCGGTGCCCAACCTGGGTTCGGTCACTTTAGGCCGGAGGCCATTTCGACTCATCGAGCGTTCGCAGGACTTTGAGGAGGTGCTCAGGGGGATCTCAGGCCAACAAATTGTTGTTCGCTTCACCGCCGTGGTCTTGTCAGGCAATCTCTGCGCCGTCGCCAATTTCCAGGCGTTCGGCTTAGCGAAACCCGAGCCGGGGCGCCCGTTCGGGGCCGGTTCGACGCTCCTGTCCAATCCCACCGGCTTCTCCCTTGAGCTGGGGCAACAACAGGTTTCGCGGGTGGTTTCGGCCATCAGCGAAACGGGTACCGTGGATTATGTTCTGAGCTTCGACGCAGTAAGAGTCTTCGGCGGATGACACGCCGCAGCATCGGTTCTGGTGCGAACACTTGCAGAATCCGTGCACGAAACGGAATTTTTGATTTTACCTTCCAGCACTCGTTCAATGTCACGCTTTGTTTCGGGGTCGATGACCCCCGCCTCCTTGGCCCGGTGCAGCGCCGAACGCAATTCAATGATCTGCGCCTCGCGATCGGCGAGTTGTTCGCGCAACTGCTCAATCGTCTGAGCGTAATCGATCAAAATCAGTTTAGTCGTGACGAACGGATAAAATTCAGTTCGATGCATAAAGCGTCTTCTTGTTTTCTCCAATACGCGACTCGTGCTTTGAACTGCTCGAATTTGGATTGGCGGAAACCTTTTTCGGGCCTAAACCTTAGGCCGCTACGGGAGACGTTCCCAGGGATTCACCCGAAAGGTTTGCGAGGATTGCTTAAGCGCACCTTCCGCCAATGATTTTTCGTTGATTGTGGCGGCCGGTCAGTTTCACTCTCCGGAAATGAAGATTTCGCTAGGCTCGGACCATGCTGGTTTCCGCTACAAGGAAAAGATCAAGGAAATGCTGATTGCGGAAGGTCACGAAGTCACTGACTTCGGGACCACATCGGAGGCGCCAACGGATTACCCGTTGTTTATCCGTCCGGCGGCGGAAGCGGTGGCCCGCGGCGAAGTTGATAAGGGAATAGTTCTGGGGGGCTCGGGGAATGGCGAAGCCATTACGGCCAACAAGGTCCCCGGGGTGCGCTGCGGTTTATGTTGGACCGAGCAGGTTGCCATCTGGAATCGGGCACACAACGACGGCAACGTGCTGTCCCTGGGTGAGCGGACCATCTCCGAAGAGGAAGCCCTCAAGATCGTCAAAGTGTGGCTGGCCACGCCTTTCGAAGGGGGGCGCCACGTGCATCGGATCGAACTTATCGAACACCCCGAACTGGCCCAGCAAACGCCGACGGCATGACATTTGATCAGCAGATCAGAGCCGCCGAAGGTTACTCGGAACTCGGGATGCAGACGGAAGCTCTGGCCGAACTTGACCTTCTGCCGCCCGACACCCAGGAGCGGGCTGAAGCGCTCCGGATGCGGATCAACATCGTGTTGAAGCAGCACCAATGGGCGCGCGGGCTTCGGTTAAGCGCACGCATGTGTGAGCTGTACCCAGCGGAGAGTTTCTGTTTTATTCACAAGGCCTTCTGCCTGCACGAACTCGGTGCCACGGCAGAAGCGAAACAGGCGTTGCTGGACGGGCCGGCCAGCTTGCTCGAAGAACCGGTCTACTACTACAACCTGGGCTGTTACGAGGCTATCCTCGGCAACTTCGAGCCGGCCAAAGCCTACCTCCGCGCAAGTTTCCGGCTGGACAAATCCTTTAAAGAACTGGCGAAGAACGATCCCGACCTGGCTGCCATTCAGGCCGAGCTTTAGATGGATCTGGAGCAACTTCAGGAACGGTTTGCGGAAAATTTTTCCAGTCGTGGAGAGTTGGGCGCATCCGTCTCCGTTTACCAGTACGGCGAACCGCGGGTCGGCCTGGCTGCCGGCGGCCAAGACCGGCAGGGTAAGCTGCCATGGACAGCGGAAACCCGCGTGCTGTTCTGGTCGGCGACCAAGGCCTTGGCGTCGGCGTGCCTGCTGCACGCGTGCGCCCAACAACGAATGGCTTTGGAAACGCCCCTTTGCAAGGTCTGGCCGGAGTACGGCACCGCTGGAAAAGAAGGCACGACCTTTCTGCACGTGCTCAGCCATCAGGCCGGCCAGCCTGCCGTGCGCCGGCCGGACGTGTCGGTCTGGGACCATGCAGAGGTCATTGCCGCACTGGCGGAGCAAGCGCCTTTTTGGAATCCTGGTACCCGCCATGGGTACCATGTGCGCACGTTCGGGTTCCTCGTTGACGAACTGGTCCGGCGCCTGAGCGGCGCTGCCCACGTGGGTTCCTATTTCCGGCAAATTTTCGGTGACCCCCTCGGGCTTGACCTTTGGATTGGCCTCCCGGCAAATCTGACCGAGCAGGTTGCGCCCGTCCTGGCACCGCGCAAAGCCCGTAGCCCATCACCCTTGGAAGACCCTTTTTATGCGGCTCTGAACGACCCGGGCTCACTCAGCCGTCAAGCTTTCACCACACCCACCGGCTTGCCCACTCCCGCCTCCATGAACACACCCGAGGTTCGGACCGGAGTGTTCCCTTCGTTTGGCGGAATTGGTACTGCGGACAGCCTCGCGCGCTTTTACCAGCTCTTATGCAGCCCGAACGCCTGGTTCAATGCCGAGACCCTCCGGGCGGTCGCAACGGTGGCAGCGTCCGGGACGGACGAGGTTCTGCGGGTACCGACGGCGTTTGGAGCCGGCTTCATGAAAGATCCTCCGGGTCCCTCGGGCAAGCTGCGCGCGCTCTTCGGACCGTCACCGGCGGCTTTCGGGCAACCGGGGGCCGGAGGGTCCCACGCGTTTGCGGATCCGGACCATCACCTTTCGTTTGCGTACGTCATGAACCAAATGGAGCCTGGGCTGTTTCCGAATCAAAAATCGCTCCGCCTTGTCGAATCTCTTTATGTTCACCGCGCATAACGCTGAGTTTGTTTTCCGCACCAAAGGCAAAGGCACCTACGAGGTCACCCGACGAGTCGCGGACCTCGTTCGCGCCAGCCAGGTGCAAACGGGCTTGGCGACCGTGTTTGTGCGGCATACCAGCGCCAGTCTGCTCCTGTTCGAGAACGCTGATCCGACCGCGCGCCGCGACCTCGAGAATTTTTTCAAGCGGCTGGTTCCGGAAGACGAAAGCTACTTCTCCCACACCGCGGAAGGTCCGGACGACATGCCAAGCCACATCCGGATGGCGCTGACGCGCACTTCGGAATCGATCCCGGTCATGGCCGGCGAACTGCGGCTAGGGACCTGGCAGGGCCTGTTTTTGTACGAGCACCGTGCAGACGGCTCCGATCGGTCGGTGGTCGTCTCGGTGATCGGAACCACGGAATGACGCTCACTCCGACCGATCCCATCCTGATTCTCTCGGACCTTCACCTGGGCCACCACGCTTCTCGCATCAGCGATGTCTCGAGCCTCGAACCGCTGCTCAGCCCTTTTCGCACCATCATTTTCAACGGGGATACCGCTGAAATGCGGCACGCGGCCGACCGGCCGCTCGGTCGCAAACTGACGGCAGACCTGGCGCGGTTTTGCCACTGTCTGGGCTGCAAGACCATCTTTGTGACCGGCAACCATGATCCCGGCATCTCCGAACTCAACCACCTGGACTTGCACGGCGGTGCGCTCCTGGTTACCCATGGAGACATCCTTTTTCTCGGGGTGGCGCCTTGGAGCAAAGAAGCGAAGCACTACCTTTCGGCCCATCGGCGTATCCTGAAAGAGCTGGGTGACGATGCTTTCGGGAGCTTCGAACACCAGCTTCTCGCCACCAAACGCGCCTCGGTCGAGCTGCAGATGCGGGAAAAACCGCTCACCCGCGGCCGCCTGCCGGGACTCACCTTGATAGCGCTCCAGGCCTGGCCTCCTACCCGTCCGTTCAAAATCCTTTACGCGTGGTGGCGCACACCTTGGCTAGCGGCGGATTTGATGAAACTGTTTCGACCCCAGGCGCATTTTGTCCTGATCGGCCACACCCATCATCCCGGGGTGTGGCGCAGGTCCGGTCGCATCATCATCAACACCGGCAGCTTCCTGAACTACATGGGTGCGCGAGCCGCAATCATCGAAGGCGAGCGCTTGGAGGTCCGGGCGGTGCAACCACGGAACGGCCGCTTCACACTGGGCAAAATCAAGGCCGTTTTCAAAATTCCGAGCGCGTAAGGGCGAGGGCCAGGGCTATTCCGTTTGTCAAGAGTCTGTTCCGGACGGAGCCCAGGTGGGCCGGTGCGGGCTGAGGGTCGGCGGTCCCTCGCCGACGCTCGGGTGAGGCGGGCCAAGAAATATTCGTGGCATTTGATTCTCCCAACGACCCTCGCAGGACGGTGCCAAAGCACCGTCCTGCCAGCGTTTCACGTGCGTCGGCCTACAAATTTTTGGCTTTCTGGTAAAGCTTGGTGGCAATCTCCATAATCTCCTGCGGTGCATAATTCGGCGCGAAACTGGAGGCGATGCCCGCCAGATTCGCCAGGTTGCCTCCGGAAGGCGGCGCATCCACAAATTCCAACTGATCACCGCCGCCAAGCCCTTCGGTGTAGGCCGACGGTGCCGTACCCTCCCAGATGCTGGCGGATTCGCGGTAATCTTCCGGCGAGAAACGGTAGAGCTTCAGGTGCAACCCTGTTTCCATAAAGCGGCGCGCCTCCGGGAAAACCGCGTTCCCGATGTTTGGGATGGGCAGCATTTTGCTCATCTCAACCCCGGTCAGCGTTTCCAAAGCCCGGGCGTAAGCCAGAGCGTGTACCCCGCCGCGCACAAAGAGGTAGCCCAACATCGTTCGGGCCGCCTGGTTGGTCGTCATCTCGTAAACCCGCAGCTTCTGGGTGCGTGCGCCGTTCTCCAGAAAAAAATTGTGCAGCAGGTCCAAGATCAGGTTGCCCGAAGAAAACACGTAATCGCCGGTCCAGGGCATCCCGCGTGAATCGACCGGCAACGCCGTCTGCGCCGCGGCAATGTAATGACCGCCAAAAACGCCGCCGGGCAGATTTTTCCAGGGCCCTTCCGGAGGTTGTTCGGACTGATCAAAGCCGCTCCGCGGACCGTTCAGGCAGGAATTGATGGCCGCCGAGACGATCTCGATGTGGCCCCCTTCCTCAGCGGCGATATTGGAGATGAGCGCGTAGTAGGACCGGATGGAATCCCTTCCCCGCATGTTGAAGGATTGGTAGGTGTAATTCATCAGCGTGGACATTTCGCCGAAACGGCCGCCCAGCAGTTCCTGGACATTTTTGGCGGCGATCGGGTCCACTTCGGGCGAGGCAGGAAGTTCAACCGGTAATTTGTCGATGCGAAGAAACATAGATGGTTTTGTGATGGAGGTTTATTTGTCCCCCAAGCTTCAGGGACGACGCTGTCCGCATCCTGCTGCCGGGGGCTGGAAAGCATGGTCTGGCTTTCCGGAGGGGTAAGGAAATACTTTGTGGTTATTCGGCGTATAGGATTAGCCTATGGAAGTTCATCAATTCAGGTACCTCGTTGCCGTGGCCGACGAAGGGAGTTTCTCGCGCGCCGCAGAGCGGATGCGGGTCGCGCAGCCGTCGCTCAGTCAGCAAATCCAGAAACTCGAGGCGGAAGTCGGTCAGCCGTTGTTTGACCGGCTGCCGCGTGGGGTCACACCGACCGAGGCCGGGCGCAAGCTGCTCCCTTTCGCCCGCCGGATTCTGACTGAGTTGGTCGACGCCCAACGAAGCGTTGACGAGTGCCGCGCCGAACCCTCAGGCACCGTCGCGGTAGGAATGATCCCCACGATCGCGCCGTATGTGTTGCGACCGCTCCTGGCGGCTCTGGCATCGGCGCACCCGCGGGTGGTTGTAACCATGTTGGAAGGCGTCACCGACCACCTCATCCATGCGCTCGAGCATGGCGAGATCGATCTGGCCATCGTTTCCACCTGTCGCGACGGATCGGGCATCCACCGGGAAACCTGGGCCCGCGAACCACTCGTGGCAGCCTTGCCGCAAGGGCACCACCTGGCTCGGGAGTCCTCCCTTTCAGGGCGCCAGTTGCAGGGTGAATCGTTCCTGGTGCTGCACGAAACCCATTGTTTGTCTCAGCAAATTGGGCGTTGGTGCGAACAGCACAACATCCGCATGAAATCCTCGCTCACCCCGGTCCAGTTCTCAACCGTCCTGGCAATGGTTGCAGGGGGCCAGGGCATCTCGCTGCTGCCTTGGATGGCCGTCCCGCATGAGCAACAGCGAGGCTGCGCGTTCGTGCCGCTCCGGGATCCCTCAGCTGAACGCGAAATCAACGTGATCCGCAATCCGGCCCGGTTCCAGAGCAAAGCGGCGATCGCGTTTGCCGCCGTCGCCTGCCAGACGGTGCGTGAGGCCATGTTGCCATGAAGCGAAAAGCGCTAGTGGCAGGAGCGCTCGGTGTGACGGGACGAGCCCTGGTCAACCATTTGATGACCCTTGACGGCTGGGAAGTCATTGGTTTATCGCGACGAACTCCTGAATTTGAATCACCGGCCAAACACGTTTCGGTGGATCTCTTAAGCAGGGTTGACGTTGAAAGTAAGCTGGCGGGCGTTTCTGAGGTGACACACATCTTTTACGCGGCACTCCAGCCGGCGGCCAGTTTCGCTGAGGAAATCGCCCCGAACCTGACCATGCTGACCAACACCGTCGAAACCATTGAGAAGACGTCGAAGAACCTGCGCAAGGTAGTGCTGATCGAGGGTGCCAAGTATTACGGTGCGCACCTTGGGCCGTACAAGACGCCGGCCAAGGAGACGGACCCAAGGCACATGCCGCCGGATTTTTACTACAACCAGGAAGATTACCTGCAGGAGCGGGCCGCGGGCAAATCCTGGTCGTGGACTGCGCTGCGACCCTCGTGCATCTGCGGGTTTGCGGTCGGCAACCCGATGAACATGGCCACCGTCATCGCGGTCTATGCCTCAATCTGCCGCGAACTGGGGTTGCCCCTCCGGTACCCTGGTTCGGCGGCCGCTTACCGCGCGATCATGGAAATGACCGATGCCGGGCTTCTGGCCAGGGCCATGGTTTGGGCTGCTCAAAACGACCAATGCAATGGAGAAGCTTTCAACATCACGAATGGTGATTTTAATCGCTGGGAAAACCTTTGGCCGCGCCTGGCGGATTTTTTCAGGTTGCCCTCCGCTCCTCCCCTGCGCCTGCCCCTTGCGCAATTCATGGCCGACAAAGAAGCCATTTGGCAGCACCTGGTTAAGAAACACGCCTTGCGCGATTATTCCTTCCGGCAAGCTGCTTCCTGGCCGTTCGGAGAAGCCATTTTCAACCTCGAGTACGACGTGATGTCGGACACCGGTAAAGCACGCCGGTTCGGCTTCCATGACTGCGTCGACACGGAAGAAATGTTGATCCGATTAGGTAGAGAATTTCAGCGGGACCGTTTCATTCCGTCCTGATCGGCCCCTCCCCGCTCCGAAGAAGGCAGGTCACGCGGGCGCAGCCAGGGATTGACGCCGGGCTTCCTGAACCAGGCGGGCATAGGTGAGGGCCGGGCGATCGTGCAGGTGATCTTCGACAAGGCGATCGTTGTCGCGTCCGTAATCGATGGAGTACAACCCGAATCGCGGCGTAAAAGAGCCCCATTCGTAATTATCGAACAGTGACCAATGCAGGTAGCCGATAACAGGGATCTCGGCTTTCACCATGCGGGTCACTTCAGCGACGTGCAACTGGAGGAACTGGCTCCTGGTCATGCGATCACGACGCTGGGTGTTGCGGTTGTCAATCCGTCGCCGCAGCGCCATCCCGTTTTCTGCGATCAACACTTTCCGGTTGCCGTAGTCGCGACTGTAGCATTCACAAAAGAACCGTAGCCCGTCCGGCAGCACCCGCCAGTCCCACCACTTGCTGGTGAAGCTGTTCATGACCCAACTGCGCATCGATTTGTCTTTGAACTCGTGGTCCCACCAGACCGGGAGGCGAAAGATGTGGGCGGCAAACGGATCGTAATAATCGAGGCCGATGTAGTCGAACTGACTGGCACGATCGGCTGCGTAAATCTGGTCAACAAGGGACGTGAAACCCTCAGGCCAGAAACCTTTGTAACCCAACCAGTTGCTCACCCGCTTCGCCAGTGCCCCGAAGAAAAAGGGCAGATCCCGTTTGAGGGGAATCGCTGCATTGAGAAACGCCTGTTCAAATTCATTGACTTTGTAATGGATGTACTCGCGGAGGTCTTTCGCCTTGACGCCGCGTTCACGCACGCTCAAGAGGTCGAGCAAAACTTTATCCGACCAATAAAGATCGCTGCAGTAATTGTTGAACGTCACCATCGGCTCGGGCCACCCCTGCTCGCCGGCAATCCGGTGAATCAACTGGTAGGCTCGCACGTGGGCACTCAGGATGTTGCGGTACGCTTCTCCCAAAGTCTGCAGCCCGCTGGTCCGGCGGTTGCGGCCCGGGAATTGATGGCCGAGGTACGTGTTGAGCACGAGCATGTTCGGCTCGTTGATCGTGATGTAATACCGGATGGGCGCCAAGCCGTGGCGGTCCATCAACCCCCGGTTGACGTGCAGCACAGTGACTTCCACATACTTCGCGAATAACTCGCCGGTAACAAGGTCCAGCCATGGATCCAACCCGAGCCAGGCGGGATGCACAAAATGGTGCAGGGTGACGATCGGTTCCAAGCCGTGGCGACGGCAGTCGGCCAGTATCTCTACGTAGCGGTCCAGGGCCTGGACATCGAACGGGGGCGGCGCCCCGACACGGTCAATGTGGGTCGGTTGAACCCGGCTCCACTCGATCCCGAGACGGAACGCATTCAGGCCAAGCTCACGGCACCGGGCAAAATCCTCCGAGAAACGGTTCCAGAAATCCGCCGCCGAGCCTACTGCGGCAACGTCGCCGCGCCGCTCCGCCTCGGCCCAGTTGGTCTGAGGTTGGCCCGGACCGTTGTAGCCACCTTCAGATTGGTAGGCAGAAGTTGCTACCCCCCAAAAAAAGTCGGACATAGGCTGCCTCACCGCACCTTAAGGTCGCGTTCTTTGGAGGCCGCAATCGTGATCGCTTCGGCTTCATCGTCGGTGAATTCCAGGGCGGTAATGTTGTCCGTCACCAACGTGTCCACGACGCAGCGAGCAGCTTCCGGCCGGCTGAGCGCGTAAGCTTTTTTGCGCATCTGCTCAAGCCGGAGCGGGTCATCCAGCAAGGTATCGATTTTGAATGGGACCGTGGTCATCTCGTTGCACTTGACCGCAACCCCGTCTTCGAGCAGGTGGTCGCTGTTGCGTTCCTCCTGACCGGGAATCGGACTGACGATCACCATCGGCAACCCGCAAGCCAGCGCCTCCGCCGTGGTCAATCCACCCGGTTTCCCGATGAAGAGATCCGATATTTTCATGAGGTCGGCCATGCGATCGGTGTAGCCGATGACCTGAAAACTATCTGGTTGATCTGCAACAATCGCCTGGACGCGGTCACGGGTTTCCAGGTTCCGACCGCAGACCACGATGGTTTGCGTTCGGTTCCGGAGCCCTTTCAACCTTTCGACGACGAATTCGGCCGGACCGACGCCGAGCGCCCCCGCGGAGACGAGCAGAGTGGGTCGCGTCGGGTGAAGCCGGTAATGCGCCCGCGTGGCCACCCGATCAATCGGAGCGGCAAACTCCGGGTCAATGGGGATCCCTGAAACTGTGATGCGTCCGCTCGGTAACCCGAGCATTTCAAGGTGCGCTTTGGTTTCGTCGATGGCCACGAAATAACGATGAAACGTCCGGGACAACCACATGGCATGGAAATCCAGGTCGGTGACAACAATCGACAGGTGAGCATCCAGCCGGTTCTTGGCAATCAGATCAGAAATAATGCCCGCCGGCATGAAATGGGTGCACACGGTGATGTGCGGATCGAATTTACGGATGAATTTCACCAGCGGGCCGGTGTTGAGCCGGTCGAGCATCAACCGCATGCCGTCCGTTTTCCACGGTTCGTCGCTCTGCTTGTACCACCATCCCAAGAATTCCGGGGCCGTTTGCACCAGGCGCGTGTAGAGCTTGGAGTAGAAATCGCGGAAAAGCTTGTTCGTGAAATGAAGCGCATCGGTGTGGACCACGTCACTCACCTGCGGATGTTCACGAAAGACCTTGGTCAGGGCGTCCCCGGCGCGAACGTGCCCCGTTCCGGCGCTGGTCGACATGATCAGCACTCTTTTCTTCATTGTTCTGGGCCAAGAACAGGCCGGTCTTGAATCGGGGCAAGATTTAAATGCCGACCAACCCAGCACTGATGCGCGAATCGGGCCGGGATTGTTCGTGAAACGGGATTGATACGTCCAGTTTAAACCAAGTCTGGTAAAAACCCAGCTCCAGCTTGCTAGCCCAGAAGGCACAAAAACCGGTCTATCCTCTAGTCGGCTTGGAGACGCAAGCCTGCCAAGGCTGACCCCACCAGCACCCGTCCGAGGAAGCCCTACGGAATCTGTTCGCCAAACGCGGGAGACTTTGCAGTCTCCCGCGCAACTCGACTCCGCGGCAATTCTGGACTAATAACGGTAAAACTCAGCCTTGAACGGGCCGTCGGCCTTGACGCCAAGATAATCGGCCTGCGCCTGGCTCAGCTGGGTCAGCTTCACGCCGAGCTTATCGAGGTGGAGCCGGGCAACTTTTTCGTCCAGCTTTTTCGGCAGGACGTAAACCTTTTTATCGTAAGCTTGAGTGTTCGTGAAAAGCTCGATCTGCGCCATCACCTGGTTGGTGAACGATGCACTCATGAC
>DASWVC010000407.1:0-10872 GCA_036401335.1 Chthoniobacterales bacterium | reverse complement strand
GACCACCAGACTGACGAGAACCTGATCACGGTGTGACGGTTCAATGGCACTAAGGTAAGGGCCGTCGGGGCGCAAAAGGAGCCCTCGCCTTGGGGCGTGCGCCTAACCGGGGGCCCGGTAGGGCGGCGAGTCCCTTCGCCGCCTGGGAGGAAGGCCGGCGTTTATGGGCGACCGCCCCACCAGGCAGGTGCGACGGGGGTTGCTGTTCCACCCCGATACCCAGGCGGCGAAGGGACTCGCCGCCCTACCGGGCCCCTACCCCGGCCGGCAAGGGACTGCCGGCCCTGCCGACCAGGCCGCCGCTCGATGCGGTGCCCATTGGGGTGACGGTTGGCAGTCGATAGCTGCCTCAGCAACCAGGCTGCTTTTGCAAGGGAAGCCCACCAAGCTGACCATTTATCTTTTCTTTCGATAACCGAGTTTGTTTTATCGATTTTATCGAATTATGGACCCGTGGTAAAACCGGGCCATGCACCAGTTGCTTTCGCTTCCCGGCCGGGCCACCCATCCGAGCGGCCCGGGGCAAGATCGTCGCCCCATTCCGGCCCGTAACTCACCTTGGGCCGGTGCCGTCGCTCGCCGGCTTGCCTCGGCGGGGATCACCCCAAATCAAATTTCTCTCGCCAGCATCGTTGCCGCAGCTTTCGCCGCCGGCGGTTTGTGCCTTCTCCCCCAACCCTGGTCCGCGCTGGTCTGCATCGCCGGAGTGCAGCTTCGCCTGCTCTGCAATTTGCTGGACGGCATGGTCGCCGTGGAGCATGGGCGCGGGTCGCGGCTTGGGCCACTCTACAACGACGTCCCCGACCGCGTTTCCGATGCGCTGGTGTTGGTGGCGCTGGGCTATGCCGCCGGTGCCGGTTGGCTGGGTTGGTTGGCCGCCCTTGCCGCCACGGGAACGGCCTACCTTCGCCTTTTCGGCGGCGCACTCGGGTTCAAGCAGGATTTTCGCGGACCGATGGCGAAACCGCACCGCATGGCCGCGCTGACCGCGGGATGCGCGGCAGCCATGGCGGAGCACTTCATTTCCGGTACGCACCATGCCTTGCTGGCGACCGTTGCAGCCATCGCGGCAGGCTCGCTCCTGACCTGCGCCACCCGCTTGCAAGCCCTGACCCTCAACTTGCGAAAGGGATCTTGAACGCTGACCTCTTCCTGGTTTGGGCCACGCGCCTTTTGGTGGGTGCACACGCAAGCGGCACGCCGTCCTCGACGGCCCAGCGAATCTATTTCGCAAACCACACCAGCCACCTTGACGCGGTCACCCTTTGGTCCGCCCTGCCTCCGGACTTCCGGGCAAAGACCTGCCCGGTGGCCGCCCTTGACTACTGGGGTGCGAATTCCTTCCGGCTGCACGTCTCGACCCGGCTGTTCCATGCGGTTCTCCTGGAACGCAAGGTCCGGACAGGAAGCGACCCGCTCGCCCCCCTCCGCGAAAAGCTGCGAAGCGGCCAATCCTTGATTCTCTTCCCGGAAGGGACCCGCCGTCCTCAACGCCTGCCCGCAACCTTCAAATCCGGGCTGTACCACTTGGCCCGGGCTTTTCCGGACATCGACCTGGTGCCGGCCTACCTCAACAACCTTTACCGCCTCATGCCAAAAGGATCGCTGCTTCCGGTTCCGCTGACCACCGGCGTGCAGTTTGGCCAACCCCTGCGCCTCCTCGCCGGGGAGACAAAACCGGCGTTCCTGGAACGGGCCCGGCAATCCGTCATCGCCCTCGCGTCAACTCCCCCGTCCTGACCCTGCGCCTTTCTTCCTTTCCAATGAACCCAAAAGAAAAATTCATGGCCGTGTTTGCGGGCGTCGTTTTCCTGTTGATCGCCGCTTCGGTGGTCACCTGCGTTTTACGCCGCCGTTCCGCCAAGGACGAGGCAGATTCGAAGCGGGCGGAAGTGATCGCGAACCTTGATGCACGCGTTAAGGCATGGTGGGGCATGGCGGGGCTCTTGGGCCTCTCGTTTTTGCTCGGTCCTAACGCCACCTTGCTGGTTTTCGCGTTCAGTTCGTTGCTGGCGTTGCGGGAGTTCCTCACCCTCAGCGAGACGGTCCCGGAAGATCACGCGGCGCTTTGCGTCAGTTTTTTTCTCGTCCTGCCATTTCAATATTTTCTGGTCAGCATTCAATGGTACGGCCTCTTCACCATCATGATCCCGGTGTATGCGTTTCTGGTTCTGCCCGTTTTCCCGGCCATCCGGCAGCAGACTACCCGGTTTCTCGAGCGCACGGCCAAGACCCAATGGGGCCTGATGCTGACAGTCTATTGTATCAGCCATGCACCTGCCCTGATGCTGCTCACGATACCCGGGTACAACCGGCAGAACGCGCTGCTGCTGTTCTACCTGGTTTTTGTTACTCAGGTCAGTGACGTGCTCCAATACGTTTGGGGTAAACTGATCGGTCGAACCCCGATTGCCCCCGGAGTTAGCCCGCACAAGACGGTGGAAGGTTTTGTGGGGGGCGGCTTGAGCGCCGTTGGCGTGGGAACGTTGCTCTGGTGGATCACGCCGTTCCATCCCCTCCAGGCATTCGGTTTTTCCTGTCTGATTGTCCTTATGGGTTTCGGCGGCGGCCTGGTGCTTTCAGCGGTCAAGCGAAGTCTGGGCGCGAAGGATTGGGGAACCTCAATTGCGGGTCACGGGGGCGTGCTGGACCGCCTCGATTCGCTCTCGTTTTCCGCCCCGATCTTCTTTCACCTGGTCCGGTTCTTTTTCGCCGTCTGATCAGGAGTGCGGCGGAAACTGCAGGAGCATTTGCCGGATGCCTTCCAGCGCGTTCTTCTGGTTTGTGGCGCGGTCTCCAACGACGGCGGAAGCAATGCCCCTCCAGACAGACTGGTGCGTCCGGGTGTCCACGAAATCGACGACCAGGCTGCCTTGAACGTAAGGTGTCACCTCCGTGTAGGTGACCGGGTATTCCGGCCAAAGCCCATAATACCCGAATCCGCCTCGGAACCTGGGCCCCGGCCCGAAGCCCCAATCGTTGTACATGTACGGCCCGTAGCCCCCGAACCCTGGTTGGACGAACTGGGTAACCTGGCTGACCGACTGTTTGTGCCGTCGGGTCACATGGTAAGAAATCAGAAAATCCGGGTTGGAGGATTTCCGATAGCCTTTCGCGCTCAGGTCCTGATCCAACGTTTCCTGGATCAAGGCCGCCGTACTCGGGCTCGGCGAGTAGCCCTGGTTGGACTGCGGCGCCCAGTCATAGGTGTGGTATTTGGCGAAGTTGACGCGGGGATCGTGGTCCGTGTTTACGGTCAGGGTGGAACAGCTCGCCAGGAAAAACGTGGCGAGGACAAACGAGAGCCGGGATGAGATTTTCATGGTGGGCCGGAAGTGAGGGCGACCATTGCGGATGTAGCACCAAAGGCGTCAAACGGCCAGCCTTGTCGAAGCCCAAAACCGGCCTGGCTGGGTGGGTTGTCCCCAGCCGGCCGTGAGGGGTGGCGGGAGCGGGACGCCATCCCCGCGGGCGCTTGAGGACAAGCTCCCCTACCGGAGGTCGCGTCGGAACACGCGACCCTTCCGGTCGCATCCTTACGGGGGGAAGGCCTCCTGCGCTTGCCGCCAACCACCCGTCAAGGATGATCCTGGAGCGAAATGGCCGGGCAGTACACCTCCTCCTGATCCCGTCTCCACCAAGCCCCGGTCTGCTTTCGCTCGGCTGAATCAGTGAAGTGGTACTGAAAAACCCGGGCCCGAACGTAGCGGGGAGGCTGCCCGGGAAAGGGGTTGGTGCGCAGCAATTTCAAAACGGCAGGCGACCCTTGCAACAGCCGCTCCAGAAAATTCAGGAACCACGGCTCGCTCCGGACGTCGTCCAGTGCCGCGAACCACATCTGCCAATCCAGGCGGGGCTGGAATGGGGCCACGACGGGAGGCGCACGCTGCAGGTCGCCGGGTTTGTATTTGAACTCATAAGGAATCCAGGTGCTGCCATCCATGCTGCCTTCGACGATGATTTCGGGGCGCGTTTTCGTCATCACGCGAAACAACCCATAACCATTGAAAGAACGGAACGGCTCGATGCAACGGTAGACGGCCGAGAACAACGAAAGGTCGGCTTCGGGGACAAATGCCTCCCAAAGCAGCGGCAGGCTGAACAGGACAGTTACGCCTGTGATCGGCACGACCACCCAGGCCGGCCAGGCGCCAGCGGCGCGGCTGGGGGCGGGTCCGGGCCGGCGAAAACGCGGCCACACCGCGTCGTCGACGGAATAGAGGCAGAGCCCGACCGTCAGCAGGTTAAAGAAGCCGTAGTTACCGGTGGCGGCAATCAAGGCCTGCAAAGTTACCAACCCAACGGCCCCGATCAAACGAAGCCGCCGAGGGCCGAAAAGGAAAAAGGGAAAGACGATCTCGATGGCAAACAACACGATCGCCGACGCAGCATGAAACCCGGCGGGCGCCTGATCAACCAACCACCCAAGCGGCGTTGGCAGGGGCTGCGTTTCGTAATGGCAGCGCAGGGCAGAGAAGTTCCACCACGACTCGTCGCCGCTGGTCAATTTCACCACGCCGGACATGAACATGAGGCGAAACAGCAGCCAGACCAGGAGGAAGCGCCCGCGGAAGGAAGGCAAAACTTCGTGCCGGCGCCCCGGCAGCCATCGGAGGGGCGCCAGAAAAATGCTGAGCAAGCCGGTTTCCAGGAGAAGCGTATCCCATTGAAAATCCATGAAAAGCTGGCCGGCAACCGACACGGAAAGGTAAAGAACCCAGAGCCCGGCCAGGCAGAGGGCCGGAGCGACCCCAAAGAAAAGGAGCAGGCTGAGGGCAACCCCGGCCGCGCACAACCCATGCACGAAGCCGGAACTGGCATTGAACCAGCAGAGCGTGGGAAGAAGGCGGTACGCTTCCGGCCCGAACCGATGCTGAATCGCGCTCAACCAGGGCGCCAAGGGCAGGATCCCGCCCTCGCCGATCAACCCGTCTGCCTGCAGCCAGAACGACGTGAAGGCGATCAGGTAAACAAACGCCAGCCACCGGAGAAACCAGCTGCGCGCGCGAAAAAAGGTGGGGCGGCAAACCGCGTCGTCGTTCTTTCCCCAAAGGAGGGTGGTCAAGCCGGAGGCAACGTCACGGTGACGCGCAACCAGGCCGTAGCCGAACTCTGCCACCCGGGCGAATGGCGGCACCTGACGGTAGCTGCTGAGGAGCAGCCCGCGGGTCACGCCCCCGCCATAGGTCAGCAGACGAAAAACGGCTTCGGCGCCGCCAGAAACGCGGCCGTCAGGTTCAACCAGGCGAACGGCACTCTGGAAACACTCGACCGGGATGTCCGGGGCAAAGTGGTCCTGTTCACTTTGAAAAGGTGCATAGTCGACGCGGTCCCGGGTGATTTCCTGCCATCGGAGCACCCAGCGCATGCAGAAATGGCAGTCCCCGTCATAGATCAACCGCGGTTTTGCCGGCGGCGGAACGTGCACCAGCCGATCCGGGCACCGAAAATGGACGGGCGTGCCCGCCTGCTTGCCTGCCATGGAGAACGGTACCTCAGTTTTCACTGGGATTGCACCACGTTCGTCGTCTTTCGCGCACGTTGCCGGCTCGGCACGACCCAGGAAACCATTCGTCGCGTTGGCTCGAGCCGGGCCGTTGATCCTAAGCGCAGGATTGATCCCGGGGCAAGCAGCCGGAAAAGGCTAAGCCGACGTGCTTTTCGTTGGCGCTTTATAAGGCGTTGGCAGGTTCCCACCGGTGATGTAGGGGTCCCCCCATGGAATATCGTCAACTCGGAAAATCCGGCCTGCGCGTCTCCGTCCTCAGCCTTGGCACGATGACGTTTGGCGGCCGAACCGTCTTCAGCAAGGTGGGCTCCACGGACGTCGACGGGGCCAGGCGTCAGGTCGACCTTTGCATCGAAGCAGGCGTCAACCTGTTTGACACGGCGGACATTTACTCACACGGGGTCTCTGAAGAGATCCTTGGCGAGGTCCTCCAAGGGCGTCGGGACGACGTTCTTATCGCCACCAAAGCGCGGATGGTCATGGGCGATCGTCCGAACGACGGCGGCGTGTCGCGTTACCACCTGATCCGGTCCTGCGAGCAGAGCTTACGCCGCCTCCGGACCGATCACATCGACCTTTACCAATTGCACGAATGGGACGGTCAGACCCCCCTGGAAGAATCGTTGGAAGCCCTGGACAGCTTGGTGCGTTCCGGCAAAGTCCGTTACATCGGAGCATCCAACTACTCGGGCTGGCACTTGATGAAAGCCCTAGCCACGTCAGAACGCTATGGCTACATGCGTTTCGTCAGCCAGCAAATTTATTACTCGTTGCAAGCCCGGGACGCGGAATACGAACTTGTCCCGATTACCCTGGACCAGGGACTGGGCATTCTCGTGTGGAGCCCCTTGGCCGGCGGGCTCATGTCCGGTAAATACCGCCGGGGCCAACAAGGGCCGGAAGGGTCGCGCCACTTGAACAACTGGGGTGAACCCCCCATCCATAGCGAAGAGAAGCTTTACGACGTGATTGAAGCGCTAGTGGCGGTCGCAGAGGCGCGTAAGGTCTCGGCGGCACAGGTTGCCCTGGCCTATTTGCTGGGCCGTCCCGGGGTCACTTCCCTCGTCATCGGTGCCCGCACCGAGGAGCAACTTGCCGATAACCTGGCGGCGGCTAACCTGACGCTCACGCCCGAAGAGCGCCAGCGTCTCGACGAGGTCAGCGCGCCAGTGTTGCTGTACCCCTACTGGCACCAGGCGAAAACGGCCAAGGAACGCCTCAGCCCGGCCGACCTTTCGTTGCTTGGACCTCACCTGTAGCCTGAAGTCGGGGATGGGCGCAGCGGTTGCCCCGCGGGGTCGGTCAGGGCAATCAACCTTACGCCGGGGGCGCTTGGGGACAAGCGCCCCTACCGAAGGCCCCGTCGCGTTGCGTTGGTGGCGAAAGGACTACTCGCCGCCTTGCCGGGCCGCCGCCCGATCCCGTGCCCATTGGGGGCCCAAAAGCCCTCACCGTAGTGGAATTACCCCAACACCCCCACACACCGATACCCCGACACCTTCTTCCCGGGCGCTAATAACGCCAGGCAGCTCCGATAAAGGTAAAGCTGTCGTTGGCTTCTTTGGTCACACCAAACTCTACCCCTGTGTCCAATTCCCAATTGGCCCCGGCTTGATACGTCAACCCGGTGTCAAAGGTGCCGATCCAACCCGTGTGCGCGACCGTACTTAGATCGGCAACGAACTCGACGTACGTGCTAAGTTTTTTCGTAAGCGAATGCCCAAGGCTCACCGAATTCAGGTAATCGAAGAAGGAGCCGCCTCCCGGTTGGTGGACTGACTGAACGGTGGTTTCCATTGCCAGCTGGAAACCGCCGCTCAAAGCGAATTGCACCGGCAGGCCCACGCCGCCGCTGAACCCCCGGTTCCCAATGCCGTTACGTCCCGTCGGTAAGGTGACAAACGGAATAAGGCCGACTGCCACGGAACCACCGTCATTTCCGTAAAGGTTCACCTTGGACCTTAACGTCAGGTCGCCAGGGCCACTCTGTTTGAGGTGGGCACCGGACACATTGTCTTTCGTTCGGACGTAGCTGTACGCGGCCATCAGGAAGTCCACCTCGGCGTTGCCAAGCACTCCGATCCGCAAATTGGTATCGCCGACCGTAAAACCATCCAGCCGGTTGTTCCCGGGGTTGTAACGGTCCCGCGCGTACTCGAAAAGCCCTACTTCCAGGAGGAAGTGTCCGGGATCGACCGTGTACGGCCCGTCGGTGACGGTTGGACGGTCAGGAACAAAGTCCCGCATCTGCGCCGGCGGATCGGGATGAAAGAGGTTGTAAGCGCTTCGGTCAACGTCCGGTGGAGAGGACGGCGTTGTGCCACCGGAAACATTTGGCGTCGTCGCCGTCGATTGCGCAAAAGCCGTGGAGGCGACTGCAAATACCGTTAGCAAGCTGGTTGCCGTCAAAGTGTTCATGAGGCGTAACCCAGAGCACTAACGCCGAAGCGTGCGAAAACCAAGGAGAGACCGGGCGAGGTAAAGCCTGCAGAAAGACTTCTACGCCTTCCCCAGCAATCTTATAAATATAATATTTACAATAGAAACTAGATTAAGGCGAGTCGGAGAGCGCCGATCGGTTACGTCATTCGCGTTCATTGTCTACCCGATGCCTACAGCCCTCCCCTTTCTTGCATTTGCCGCACTGGTCTGCACCGTGTCGCCCGCCGGCGCAGGCAATTCCCCGCACTCGCCATGCAACCGGATTGATATCAATCTCGGAGCGCAAACCCTCACCTACTACCGCGGCGCCAGCGCCGTCCTGCAAACCGGAATTTCAACGGGAAAGCGAGGATTCGAAACCCCGACCGGAAACTATTCCGTCAGTGATAAATGCCTGAACCGGCGCTCCAGCATTTACCACGTCCAGATGCCGTTTTTTCTTCGCCTCAGCGGTTCGCCCTACGGGATCCATTACGGGTACAACCCTGGGTATGCGGCCAGCCACGGCTGCATTCGCGTGGCCACCGCGCAAGCCGCGGAAGAACTTTACGACCTCGTGGGCATCGGAACCCCGGTAAAAATCCGGCCTGGAAGCCGTTTCGGCCTCATCGCAACGCCACCGGTGACCAAAACCGTCCCGCCGTCTGCCCCCAAATCGCGGCCGTTCTGGAAGTGCCTTTTCCCTGGCCCCACCCGCAGGTAAACAGCGGGCGTCTTCCCAGGCACAGGCAGCCAAGGCAGGGAGGTGTTACGGTTTCAGCAGACCGTGCTGCCACGAAGCATCCAAGCCAGCTATTGCTGGGGGGTCAGCAGCACGGCATGACTGCTGACTTTATCCGGGGTCGTTGCCGTGCCCACGATCTGGCCCAGGGCATTGATCCCCAGGGCTTGGAGGACGACGTAGCCTTTGGCCGCCGGAGCAAGAAGATCATTCAGGTCGTTCATCACTCCCGATGCGTAAAGGAAACCGTGGGAACCTCCCGCGGTGAGCGTTGCCGTGCCCACGATCTCGCCCAGGTCGCTGATGGCGTAAGCCACAGTGCCGGCTCCTTTTAGAGTGCCAAGGTCCGTCAATTTGCCGTTCGAAAAAAGGAAGGCGTGACGGGGGTGATCCTCAGTCACCACTTTCGAGGTTTGGGAATAGCCCACGACCTGACCCAGATCATTGACCCCATTCGCCGCCGTACTGCCGCCCAAAGAGCCAAGGTCGTAATGGCCCGTGCCGCTTTCGTAGGCCAGAAACGCATGGATGATCCCGGTGCTGTCGGTAAAATATCCAACCACCTGGCCCGCGTTATTGATTGCGCTGGCCACCGAATCGGTGCCCCCAAAAAGGCCGAGGTCGATGAACTCACCCGTCGGTTGGCGCTGGAACGCGTGTTGATGCTGGTTTGCATCCACGTTGTACCCGACCGCTTCTCCAAGTTCATTGATCGCGTTAACGGCGGTCTGCGTGCTGCCAGGGGCTTGAAAGGCCAGGGCCTTTCCTCCCGTCGCGATCCAGCCCCAGGAGATCGCACCGGCTGTGTTCTCAGAGGCGCCCGCCATTTGACCGACGGTGTTGATGGTGTAAGCGAAGCTGTAGTAGGAGGCATCCGGAACGGCCCCCAAGTCGGTGAGTTTGCCTTTTGAGTAAAGAATGCCGCGGGAAAGTCCGTTGGCGTCATCCCCGTAACCTACCGCCTGGCCCAAACTGTTCACCCCGGTGCCGGCGCTGCCCTTACCCCCGGGCAGCACACCCAGGTCGGTCAGGGTGTAAGTGGGGGCCCCGTCTACGGGGACGGAAAAGGAGGCTGCGACAGTGAATGCCAGGCTCAAAAAGGTTAACGTCGGGAGGGAGTACATTGGTTTATTGATAAGCGGTTAACAGGTCAGATCCAGGTTGCCCAAAAGCGCAGGAGAGCGGTTGCCAGCTCGGGCAGCAACGGTAAACCACTACCTTAATCGTAGGTCACAAACGAGAAGCAAGCATGATCCTGAGTCGCAAAACACAGATTTTATCAGTAGGTATAGAACGCCAAAAACTATACACTCGATATAGCGTTAGAGGGGGAGTTGCCCCACTCGGGACGCTGCGAACGAGCGCAAGGACAGCCTTTCCTGGCCGACCACAGGTGCTCCCGGAGGCTCCTCCACAGGACTTGCCAGGGCACCCGTGTGCGACCAAGTATTTTACCGGCGCAGGTCCTGTTTGATCAGAAACCGGCCTGATCTACGGTCTCTTTGGTGAAGATCAGCGGCTTGCCGTACACGATCTCGCCATCTTTCCCCACGGTGTACTGCCCGGCCTTGCCGGCCTCGAACGTCACTCCCGGTTTAATCTCAAGTTTGCCGGCGAGCTTCAAATGCGTGACGTAGGTTGCGAGGTAGCCAAGCTCATAGGGGCTCCAAAGGGCGAAAGCTTTTTCCGAACCGTCGGCCAAATAGTTCTTGATTGCGCTCGGCAAGGCAAACCCGGTTGCAAAAACCTTCCCGCTCCTTCCGGTGGCAACGATGGCCCGGGCTGCAGCCGGCGCACTGACCGCCGAAGAAGAAATAATCACTTTCAAGTCGGGATGCGCCTGCATCAAATTGACAGCGACATCGTAACTTTTCGAGTCGTCGTCCCCGGCGAACTGCGTGTCGACCACCTTGAAGACCTTGTACTTCGGATCATTCTGGGTGAATTCGGTCATGAATTTGATGTGGGCCATGTGGTTCGGCGAAGTCGGCGAGGCGGCGACGAAGGCGATTTCGCCGCCTTGCGGAACGTCCAGCAACGCGCAGTCAAGCATGGTCTTGGCGGCCTGCTCGTACGAGAGTTGATTGACGAACATGTCGCGGGCAGTGGTGGCGGCATCCGCATCGAAGGTGGTAACGACGATGCCCCGTTTCCGGCCCTCCTTCAACACCGGCGCCACGGCATTGAGGTCAATGGCGGC
>DASWVC010000406.1:0-5113 GCA_036401335.1 Chthoniobacterales bacterium | reverse complement strand
AAGACGGCTTTTAAGTTCCGAAAGGGTTTTCCCCGCCTGGTCCTGGTTACCTGCTTTTTGGAAGGCCTGGTAAGCAGCTTCCAGGGCATGCGGGGTAACCTCGGGATCCTCATATAAAACGGCCACGCTAAGGTACGAGCGCGCAGCATTTTCATAGTTACCGCGGCTTGTCTCAATGTCGCCAATCAGCATGCGGGCTTCGGCGTTCAAACGCCCTTCCGGCTGCAAAGTCAAGGCTTGTTCGGCCGATTTGGTGGCTGCATCGGCCTGGATGGCTCCAAGTTGGGCATGGCCCAAAGCTAGAAATCCCTGGGCGCGCTCAGCCGGATCCGTGACCGCGGCCAAGTAGGCGTTCGTCGCCTCGATCGCATCCGAAAATTGTTTTTCCTCCAGGTCGGCCCGGCCTAACATGAGCCAGGTTGCGGGATCCATCCGGCTGCGTTCCTCCGTCTTCGCCACCAGGCCAAGGTACTTTGCGGCCTCGGCATAGTTCTTTGCCTCATAACTGTGGACGCCGACCCATTTACAGGCATCTGCGACCAGCGTAACGCGTTTCGGGTCTTGCTGCACAAAGTCGTCGATCTCGCGGGCGACATCGTCTGGCCGATTCAGCACCTGATCGGAATAGATCAGCCGCAGGGCCACTTTCTCCCCGTACTCTTGCGGATTGAGCTTGCGCGCTTCGGCCAACGGTCCAACCGCCTCGGCGTAATGCTTTCCTTCGAAAGCAGCCCAGCCGATCCAGTAGTTGGCCTGGGCAGCGGCTGAACTGGCCGGGTACTCTTTCAAGAGTTGCTGAAAAGTGGCGCTCATCCGGGGATAATCCTGTTGCTGGCCAAGGATCAGGCCCTTTTGCAGCAGTGCCGTTTCCCGTTCCGGCGAACTGCCGGCCTGTGCCACCACCCCACTCAGATCGTTAAGAGCCGCGGGGTAATTGCGTTCACTTTGATACAGCAGCCCCCGTTTCAGGAGGGCCTTGATAATCATCTTGTAGCGCGGGTATTTCTGGATCAAACCGGTAAATGCGTCAATCGCGCCAACGGTGTCATTGACCTGGCTGAGGCTGTAACCGGCGGCATAGAAGCAGTCGGCGCGGTAAGCGTCAGGAAGGGAACTATCGCCCAGCTCCAGGTACAAACGGGCTGCTGCCTGGTATTTGCCTTGCTGGCCGAGGGCCTGCGCTTTGAGCAGCTTGGCCTTGTCCGACCGGTCACGGGCCGGGGCGGTCGCGAGGTAGGCGTCCACCTCGCTCACCAAAGTCGGGTCTTTTACTGCGTCCAGCGAGATCAGCCGCTGGTAACGTGCATCCGCAGCGTCGGGGGTGTTGGGGTATTGCCGGATCAGTTGGTTGTAAACCTCCAGCGCCTTCGGGTGTTTGCCAAGTTGACGGTAGGAGTTTGCCACCAGCAGCAGGACCGTGGGCCGGGTTTCTTCGGCCAGCCCGGATGAGTTCTTGGCGTAGGCATCCAAGACTTGAGAGAACCTGTCGCCGTCGTACTGCAGTTTCATCAACTCCAGCTGTGCCACCTGCTTCCATTTTCCTTCGGCGTTCTGGGCAATGGCGTCTTTAAAGTACTGCTCGGCTTTGTCGCGCTGCTTAAGGTCGACGGACAAAATCCCCGCCCTGGTCAATGCCTCGGCTCGAACCGCAGGTTTTTGGGCTTCACGGCTGAGTTCTTCAAAGTGGGCGAGCGCCTCCGCCCGTTGATTGTTTTCCAAAGCGAAATAGGCAAGCGAAAGGCTGGCGGCATCGTGGTACGGATTCTTGTCTTTGACCCGGAGCACATCCTCGTAAACCGCCTTGGCATCAAACCGGCGATTGGCGAGCTCCAGGCATTTCGCTTCGTAATAGCGGGCCGTGATCCTGATCTCGGGTGACCTGGCATTTTCGTAAGCCTTGGCGTAAAGCGGCGCGGCATCCAGGTAGGCTTTCTCTTCGAAGCAGCGGGTCGCGAGCCGGAACGCTGCGCTGCCGACGACCTCGCCCTGACCTCCTTCGTCCACCAGAAGGCGGTAGGTATTCAGGGCAGCGGCTTCCTGCCCGAGTTTGGCGTAGCAATCCGCCAATCGGTACAAGGCGACGATCCGGCCCTGATCATCCGGGTACTGGCCGAGGTACTTCTCGTATTCCGGTGCCGCGAGGTCGTACAATTTACGGAGGTACAAACCGTCGGCGATGCCGAGCTGGACGGCGGCCGGATCTCCGGAATCTGCCGCTGCTCCGTTGCCCGGGGCCAAGCGGATCTCATCACCCGCGCTGCCAGCGTCACGCACTTTCGTGTCGGGTTCCGCGGCGCTCCCGGTGGACGCTGGGCCTGGATCGCGCCTGAAGGACCGTGGGCTGTTGGGGCGGACGCTTTGGTCTGGGATGGGGAGAGCCTCACCCGGGTTCACCGGCAAGGCCTTGGGCACAAACGGGCTGGCGGCGGGCTGGGCACGGCGAACCTCCTGGGCGCCCAAAGGCACGCTGAACAGGAGGACGGCAACCGGCCAAACATGCACGAGAAGCCTCATTGGTCATGCTTTCCCGTCGCAAATGCAACGTTCCAAATGTCGGCTTGACGACAAATGTCGAGCACTTCGACGATGTGTTTGTAATTGACGTTTTCGTCTCCCCGGACAATCACGGCCTGGTCGGGAAAAAGTCCGGCCAGTTTTTTCAACTGGTCCAACAGCTCGGCCGTGCTTTTCGTCTGGCGGTTGACCACGATGGTGCCGTCGGCCCGCACGTTGATCACCACCTGGCCAACGTAGGGCTGGGGTTCGTTTGCCTTTGAGGCACTTGGCACCCGGACGTCCAACTCGTTTTCGGTCAACGCAAAGTTCCACGTCACAATGAAAAAGACCAGCACCACCAACAGGATGTCCACCATGGGTGCGATCATGAACCCAATTACCCTGGGTTCCGCGTATCGACGAAAATTCATGCGGCCTAGATCTCGTCGCCTTCCAGCACCTTGGAGCGCTCCTGGCGGCGCTGATGCTGCGTGGAGATGATGTTGAGAATGTGAGAGGTAGCCGCTTCCAAATCAGAGATCATCAAGGATACCCGGCCCCGGTAAACCGAGTAGAACGTCATGGCGACAATCCCGATAACCAGTCCCGCCGCCGTGGCCACAAGGGCCTGCGCCACGCCTCCGGCCAGGAGCATCTGCCGGGGTTGGTTTGTGTTCTTCGCCAGCACCCCGAAAGAATTGATGATGCCGACCACGGTACCCAACAACCCCAGCATTGGCGCCAGCGTTGCGATATCGGCCAAGTAGACCACCCGCTGGTTCAGGTTGCTGGCCAGGCGTGTCCCTTCGGTCTCCGCCACTTCCCGGATCGCGGCGAGGGGAGCCGATGGATTTTTCGTCGCGTAATCAAGCGTTTTGGACGTGATGCGTGCGATCGCTTCCGAGTGCCGGTTAGAGACGGCGATCAGCCCCAGGTAATCCCGTTTCCGCAACAAAGCATCCGCTGTGTCCATGAAGCGCCGCGACACAATGGTGCGTCGGCGCAGGCTGAAGACGCAGACCAAAACGAGCGTCAGCGTAACCAAGGACGCAAGCAGCAGCGGGATCATCACCCAGCCGCCGGACTGCATTAACTTCAACAAAGTTGCTTGCGGGTTCCCGGCAGGGCTAGGGGTAGTTTCCGTGGCTTGGGCCAAAAGCGGGAGAACCGTTGCGAAGGCTAAACTCATTGCAGACGGGGTTATTTAAGACCACGAGCTCCGTAAGTGCAAACCAAACGAGATACCCTGCACCCGCAAGTCAAGTTAAAACCGGCCCCGCTGGACGGTGGGGCCCGGCGCGGCTAAATTGCCTAATGGAGCCGGTTCTTTTAGATGAGAGACCCGATTTTAGCAAGCGTTTACACGAGGTGCCCCACAAACCCGGTGTGTACCTGATGCGTGACCGGCTTAACCGCATCATCTATGTAGGCAAAGCCCGGGACCTGCGCAAACGCCTGACCCAGCACTTTCTGCCTTCGAACCAGCAAAGGGCCGACTTAAAAAATCGTGCCCTTTACGACTCCGTTTGGGCATTCGAGTTCCATGTGGTGCGCAATGAACCGGAAGCGTTGCTGCTCGAAGGCAACCTGATCAAGGAGTACCGGCCGAAGTACAACATCAGCTTTCGCGACGACAAACGCTTTTTGCTCGTCAAAGTTAATGTCAACGATCCGATCCCCCGTTTTCAGTTGACCCGGTACCGGAAGGAAGACGGCTGCCGGTATTTTGGGCCTTTTGCCCATTCGGGGTCGTTGCGGACGACGCTGAACTGGATGCGGAAAGAGTTCGGCTTGCGCTCATGCCGTCCGCCGGAGCCGGGCGAGATCGATTACCGGCGTTGCCTGGCGCACATCATCAAGAATTGTTCGGCCCCGTGCATCCGAAAAGTGTCGCTGGAGGACTACCATCAACGCGTTCTGCGCGCGTGTGAGTTTTTGGAGGGGCGCAGTTCCGAATTGCTGAAAGACCTGGAAGACGAGATGCGAAAAGCGGCTGCCAAACTCGATTTTGAGAAAGCGGCGGAGTTGCGCAACATGCTGGATGACCTGCGGCGTACGACCAAGCCCATCCGTCGGTTTACCCGGAAGACGCTGCCCAGCGCGGTCGATCCGGTCAGCGACCTGCGCGCATTGGCCGATGCGCTCCAGCTGCCGAACCGGCCTGCGGTGATGGAATGCTTCGACATTTCCAATATTTCAACCACCCACATCGTTGCCTCCATGGTCTGTTTCCGGAACGGGGTGCCGGACCGTGCCAATTACCGCCGGTACCGGATTCGCTCGGTTGACGGCCAGAACGATTTTGCAAGCATGGCGGAAGTGGTGCGCCGCCGTTATTCCCGCGTTCTGCTGGAAGCGCGCGAGGCTCGGCCCGATCTGGCGGAGTACAATCAGGAGCCGGTTCAGGAGGTGGTGGAGCGGATCAGTCAAAGCGAGCGCTACGTAAGGCTTCCGGACCTGGTGATTGTCGACGGCGGCAAAGGCCAGTTGAGTGCCGCCTGCCGGGAGTTGGAACGCCTTGGGTTGGGCAACCTTCCGATCATCGGGTTGGCGAAAGAGTTCGAGGAAATTTACCGTCCGGGCCGCCCGGTGCCGCTCCGTTTGCCTGAAGATTCGG
>DASWVC010000405.1:0-3464 GCA_036401335.1 Chthoniobacterales bacterium | reverse complement strand
TGATAGAATTGATACCATTAATACGATTCTTCCAATGCCTCATCCCGTGTGCCGCGAGCGTACCCGGAAAAGGACTGGCAGGCCGTAGTAGCCGAGGTGGTCACGAATCCGCGATTCCAGGTAGCGCCGGTAATCATCCGTCAACAGGTCCGGATGGTTCACGAAAAGAACGAATGCCGGCGTCGGAACCACGAACTGCTCTGGGTGTGTGATCTGGGTGGCGTACAGCAGCTTCAACCTGCGTGAGCCTCGGTAGGGTGGAGGATGCAGCTCAATGGCCGATTGCAAAAGGCGGTTAAGCTGCCCCGTGCCGATGCTGCGGCGCGAGTGGCACTCGATCTTTTCAATGCTCTTAAACAGGCGCTCGAGGTTTTCCCCGGTTTGCGCTGAAAGAATGTCGATTGGGGCAAAGCTGAGGAAAAACAGGTTTGCACGGATCTGACCGAGCACCGCATCCAGAAAATCCCGGACGCGGGCAGGAGGTTTGACCAGGTCCAGTTTGTTGACGACGACGAGACAAGGTTTCTCGTTTTGCTGGATGAGTCCGGCGATTTTCTTGTCCTGAGCGGTTACCCCGTCGACGGCGTCGATGACGAGGGCACAGACGTCGGCCCGCTCAATGCTTTTCTCCGCCCGCATGACACTGAACACCTCGACGGAACTGTTGTGCTTGCCTCGAGGCCGGATGCCGGCGGTGTCAATAAGCAGAAAAGGCCGGCCGTTGCGTACGTAAGGCACGTCGACGGCGTCCCGGGTCGTACCGGCAATCTCGCTGACGATGGTGCGCTCATCGTCGAGAATTGCGTTGATGAGGGACGATTTGCCCACGTTGGGTCGCCCCACCACGGCCAACCGCAACGGCCGGCTTTGCGGAGGGGGTTCGTCGCGGTCCGCCTCCGGGGGGGGCAATTGCTCCTGCACAAGCTCAAGAAGTTCACCGATGCCGCGGCCGTGGGCGGCGCTGATTCCCAACACGTGGGGAAAGCCCAAAGCGGTAAACTCCGCCTCGTTGCTGACGTGAAGGTCATGGTCAATCTTATTGACGGTGACAAGAATCGGCTTCCGGGTCCGGCGCAGCGTTTCCGCCAGTGTACGATCGACGGGCGTGACGCCGTCCTTGCCATCCGTCACGAAGATGATCACGTCGGCCATCTCCATTGCCAGCTCCGCTTCAACCCGAACGCGGTCTTCAAACCGGCCGTCGCCGCTGCCCCCGCCAATGCCTCCCGTGTCCACGATCGTAAACGGGCGGGTTCCTGCATTGCACTCGGCCACGAGCCGGTCCCGCGTCACCCCAGGTTGATCGTGGACAATGGCAATGCGCTTTTGCGCCAAGCGATTAAACAGGGCGGATTTGCCGACGTTTGGTCGGCCGACAATCGCAACGGTTGGCGAGGTTCCCATAGTTCCTGACCTCACCAGCGTGGACCCGTGAACCCGCACAACCACGCCAGAGGCGAACCCCGCACTGTCTGACGAAAAGGCCAACCGCGCAACTCGGAGCCACCCCGCCTCAGTGGCGCGCCTGCGTGATGCCGTCGTAGACGTACCCGAAACCGGAGGCTGCGGTCAGGAGTGAAGCGACCCTGACGAGGCCGGGCACACTCATCCGCCCGGTCCGCAACAGCACTTCGAGAACCGACAAAAGCTGGAACACGGTGGCCATCTTGCCGATCGGGCTGGGCTGCACCTGCACGTGGACCCGGTTCCGTCGGAGCAGCCAATAACCGATGCCCAGCACCGTGTCCCGGCTGATAACAAGGACCGGGTACCAGCGCGGCACCTGACGATTCCATGGGGCCAGCCCCAGCAGGGCCAGGGCCACCAGCATCAGCCCTTTGTCGGCGATCGGATCGAGGATGGTGCCCAGCACGCTTTTCTGATTCAGGCGGCGCGCGGCGAACCCGTCCAAGCCGTCCGAAACTGCTGCCACCAGGAAAGTACAAGCCGCTAAACGCCTCAACTTTTCGTCAGGCGCCCCGGCTTGAACCGACCGCCCATAGGCCCGTGCCAGAGCCGCGAAGATCGGAATCAGGCCGATGCGCAGGATCGTAATCTGGTTCGCAAGCGTCATCGACGTTGCCAACGATGTAAGGCGAAAGGCCGTTGCACGCAACCGGCGCGGCGGCGCCCCGTCACCGCCCCTGGGCCGCCGGACGGGCCTCGTCAAATTGAATGTCCGCCGTTACCCCTTCGGAGCTCAGCCGTTCTGAGAGCATCTTTGTAAAGGCCGCTTCGGCCGCGTCCGGCAGATCAGCCGTCCTGGCGCGTGCCAATCCGGCCAGGTTTTCCAGCCCGAGCTGCACGTCACCGGGCTGCACGCGGTTCCAGAATCCATCCTCGAGCTCGTCGACGTGGGTCTCAAGGGGTTCCACCGTCAGGATCTCAGCTCGGGGAACCTCCACGCGCGCCTGCTTGCCGACCACCACGACGCTGAATCCATGGGCAAGGTCGAACCCGGCCTGAACGCGGTAGCGCGCCCGCAACCGAACGCGTTTGGTGCTGCCCAGCCACGTCGCGCTTGTCTCTTCGGAGACTTCAGTTTCCCGGCTGGCCAACGCCAGACGAGCAACCGTGGACGTTTGCGGGTCGATCTTGACTTCATTCCGCGTCGTGACAATCGGTTGCAAGTGAAACAAGTCGTTCAGCGCGTCTTTTACTTTTGTTGCGCCGTTTTGCGACTCGCGCGCGATGGCTGACACGCTGTCCGCCGGCACCCGGGCCAACCGGTCGAACGCAAGCCAGAGAAAGGCAAACGCGAAGGCGAAGACGACCACCAGGGCGAGGGGCCAGCTTATTCTTGGGCGTTTCATAAGCCTGAAAAAATACAGCCCCCCGTATCCGCTGGATACGAAGGGCTGCTGTTCCCCCCAGAACAATCTGTAGAAAATCGAATCCCAGTTTGCGTTATTTAACGCGACATTTCAACCGGATATTTCCATATTTTACCAATCGGTTTACATGCAAAATGCACTAATGCATTTCCCCCGGCCGTATCAACCTCTAATATTAAATACATTTTGTAGAAAATACAAATATTAAACCCACAATTTTGAGAAAACATCGCCAGGTGCCGTCCCTCCAGTTTGCCGTCGTTGGCGCCGGTGCCGTCGGCCTTTACTACGGCGCCAAGCTCGCCTGGCGCGGCCGGAACGTCCGGTTTCTGATGCGGTCAGGCTATGATCAGGCCAAACGCTTCGGGGTGCAGATCCTCAGCAAGGAAGGAGGGGTGAGCGCGCGCGGTCCCTTCTTTTTTCGGTCGGCGGAGGAGATTGGCCCAGTCGACGTCGTGATCATCGGGCTGAAAACCACCGCAAATCCTGCCTTGGTCAAGGTGCTGCCCCCCTTGCTCAAACCAGGGACTTGGATTGTGACCCTGCAGAACGGATTGGGCAACGAAGAGTGGCTGGCGCAAACCTTCGGGACGGACCGTGTCCTCGGCGGGCTTTGTTTCGTCTGCCTTA
>DASWVC010000404.1:0-16484 GCA_036401335.1 Chthoniobacterales bacterium | reverse complement strand
CGTTTCGACTTCCGCGTCGAGGTCGGCCACGGACAACACCTCCTCGTGCACCCGGTGAAAGCCGGCCCTCAGTTTGGCCACGTCATCGGCACCCTGGAACACGTCTCCGGGCAAGGGCACCTCCAATTCCCAAATCTGCTGCGGGTAACGCGCCTCGACGGAAAAGGTGACCTCCGTTGAGGCCGCATCGTCCGTGACCGTTTTCAGAAACTCGGTCGCCCGCTGCTTGAGCCGGCGCAGCACGTCGTTAACTTTGTCTATCGGGAAGTCAGCCGTGGAGGCCGGCAGCGTCTCCGCGAACTCACTGGTCAAGTCACTGATCAGGGCGCCGATGGCGCTCAGCGCGGCGGCTCCCTCAGGCACGATTGCTTGCGGCATTTTGAGCCGCTGAAGAATCATCCCTGCGTAGAAACCGCCTGATCCGCCTCCGACAATCACCGAAGCCACCCGGGGATCGACACCCTGGCTGATCGCAATGTCCTCGATCGCGTTAATCATGTGTTCGGTTGTGACCGTAACGATCGCGGCGGCAGCTTCCTCCACCGACAATCGGAGTGGCCCGCTGACGTGCTGCGTGACCGCCTGCTCCGCCTTCCGCCGGTCCAGCGGCATGGTTCCGCCCAGGAAAAAGGAGGGGTCAAGGTAGCCAAGCACAAGGCAGGCATCGGTCACCGTTGGCCGCGTTCCTCCTTGGCCGTAACAGGCAGGCCCAGGAACTGCACCTGCGCTTTCCGGGCCGACGTGGAGCAGGCCGCCTTCGTCCACCCACGCAATGCTTCCACCACCCGCCCCAATGCTTTTTACGTCGACTGAAGGAAAGCCGGTCATTGGTCCCAGGTAGCTGCGTCCAATGCGCGTCTCGCGGGTCCAGGGGATCACCCCGCGCCGAACGAGGCTTACGTCAAAACTGGTTCCGCCGGCATCCGTGACGATCGCGGTATCGACTGCGCCGGTCGCTGCCGCAAAGCGACGTCCCGCGACCGGCGCCGCTGCCGGGCCGGAGGCGAGGCTGTGAATGGGCCTCCTGCCAACGTTAGGCGCCGGCAGGACGCCGCCCGCCGAGGTGACCACGAGAACGCCTTTCCGCAGGCCTTCCGCTGCCAGTCGCTCGCTGATGGAGCCCAGGTAAGCGCCCATGAGCGGTTTGAGCGACGCATCAATCGCCGCCGACGAGGCACGGCGGTACTCCCGGATCGTGGGATTGAGCTCGTGCGAAAGCGTAAAGGGAACACCGGCCAAATGGTCTCTTAAGAGCGCCCCAATGCGTCGTTCATGCTGCCCGTTCACCACGGACCAAAGCAGGCAGACCGCCACTGCTTCAATCCGTGCGGCCGCAACCCGTTCAATGACGCTGATCGCGGCGGCTTCATCCAACGGTTGAACCACTTCGCCTCCAGAGCCGATGCGCTCCGGAATTTCATAGGTCAGGTGCCGCGGAATGTAAGGTTCCGGGTAAGGGGAGGAGAAGTTGAACGTTCCAACCCGTCCTCCCTCACGCCACAGCAGGATGTCCGGGTGTCCCTTTGTCAGGAACATGGCCGTACGCGCCGTCTCGCCATTGATGACTGCGTTGGTGGCGCGGGTCGTGCCATGGACAAACTGCACCGTCCTGGCGAGCAAATCACGGCGGGTCAAACCGAGGTTTTGCGCCGCGATGCCAAGCGCGTTGAGGATTCCGCGTACCGGATCATCCGGCGTGGTTGGGCTTTTGTAGAGCCGATTGCCGTTAACGATCAGATCGGTAAAGGTTCCGCCGGTGTCGACGGCGAGACGATACTCTTCAGGCATTTAGGACCACCCCGTGATACGGTTGAGAAGCTTGCTTAAAAGAAAATTGCTGACCATTGCATAGGCCACCACAATGAAGGCCACGAGCGCCAGCAGGCTGAACTGATTGAATTGCTCTGCGAGCAGCACGATCCGGCCAAGCCCATACGGCAGACCTAAAAATTCGGCGGCAATCACGCCTCCCCAGGCAAAGCCAAGCGCGAGCACTACCCCGTTGTTTATCCGGGGCAGCGCTGCCGGCAGGATCACCGCAAAATAGGTGTACAACGGCGTTGCTCCGAGGCTGCGCGCATACTGTTCGTAATAGGAAGGCACGGCGCCGATCGCCCCCAGCGTTGTTGCAAAGGTCACACAGAATGTGACAAACCCGACAAACAACACGGCGCCGCCTTCGGAATTCCCGAACCAAAGGTCGAAAAGCGGCACCAGCGCAAGCAGCGGCAGCATCCGCGCGAGGTGGGCGGGAAACAACATCATTTTGCGCAGCAAGGTCGACCAACTCACCGCTACGGCCAGACCAGCGCTCGCAAATACTCCGAGGGCCAAGCCGGCCAAGGTTCGCAACGTCGTGAGGCCAGAGTTAAGAACGAAGCCCAGAAGAGCACCCCACCAGCTTGGCTCGTTGCCGGTCGAAGTCGCAGGAATGCCCCATCCTCCAGGCCAATAGTTAGCGAATAGTTTAACGCTTCCCAAGATGTCGGGCAGGCTCGGCACCGTGTGGGCACCGGAGTGATTACGTCCCGCGAAAAACGAGGCGCACTGCCAGAGCACAAGGAAAATGACGGTCGTGCCGGGCCACGTGGACAATAACCCTTTGCTGCCCGCTGCTTGCCCGGGGACCTGAGCGGCGTCATGTGTGTTCACCGTCATACGTCGCCATTCAGCCTTACAGGCTGAAGATCTGTGGTACCGTTATCATGCCAAATAGATCAGCATCGACTGTGCCAGGGTAAGCGTTGGAGCAGGAACGTGCGTTCGGCGTCGGTCCCGGGCAGGGCAAATGGCAAGGAATCGACAATTCTTGAAATTTCTAGGGCCTTGAAGGCTGAATTTCGACAGTTGACCGGCTGTCAGCGGTTGGGTTCGCCGGGTGCCTTCTTTCTGCTTTCCCAGCCGCCAGCGGTTTCCCGGGATTGGTCGACTCCTTTGCACGGTCCGACCAATTTATGATAACGCTATCAGAAAGTAAGCGTCCTGTCGCCAGCTTCGGGGAAGACACCGGATTGGGTTCTGCAGCCTGACCAAACCCTTCCGCTTCGCCGCGCCCGGTGGCCTGCTGCCCTCGAACTGCCTGGCAGAACCATGTTGCCGTTTGAACAAGGCACGTGCCACATTGTTGACAACGATGGCAAACATCCACGACGTCGCGCGGCTTGCCGCCGTTTCGCCGATGACGGTCTCACGGGTGCTTAACCGCTCTGCTCCGGTCAAGGAGGGGACCAGGGTTCGCGTGGAACAAGCAGTTAAGAGGCTCAATTACCTTCCGAACCGGCTGGCCGGGAGCATTGTTTCCAAGCGAGGCGCTCACATCCTGGCCTTGGTGATGCCGGATATCGTGAACCCGTTCTACACCAGTGTAGCCCGGGGAGCCGAAGATACCGCCCGTGCCAACAATTACACTTTGATCATCTGCAACCACGATGACGATTCCAACAAAGAGGCTGAATATTTCCGGTCATTGTTGTCCCTTCGGGTCGACGGATTTCTGTGGATTCCGTCCGGCGACAAGGCAAGGCGACACCTGCGATTGTTGACCGATCACCGGACGCCTTTTGTTCTCATTGACCGTAAGCCGAAGGGGTATTCTGGTGATTACGTCGGAGGCGATAACATCAATGGTGCGATCGCCTTGGTTCAGTTGTTCATCTCAAAAAGACACCGGCGGATTGCCTTCATCGGTGGCCCTTCCAGAATCTCGACAGCGCGAGACCGGCTTACCGGATACAAGGCGGCTTTGGAACAGAACAGCATCAGGTTTGACCAAAACCTCGTTTACATGGGCGAAAATTTTACCGGTAACATCGCCGAGCCGGCCCTGGATCGGTTTCTACGCGCAAGCCAACCCCCCACGGCGGTCCTGGCCGCCAACAATGCCATTGCCATCGGTTTTCTCCGGACCCTGCGGAAACGGGGCATGGACGTGCCGCAAGACTTCATCCTGGCGTGTTTCGACAGGATTGATGCCATGGACCTCATCCGGCCGACGATCACCATGGCCATTCAACCGGCCTACAATTTTGGTACGATTGCCGCGCAGTTGCTCCTTGAAAGATTGAAGAACATCATCGTGGAAGAGCATCGCACGATTTTGCTTCGGCCGGAGATCACCATTGGGACCTCAACGGATTGACTTGGTTCATGCTTCATTTTCTTCGGCCACGGGATCGGGCGGCAGCCCGGTAGGGCGGCGCCTCCCTTCGCCGCCGGCGCGCCTTCCGAGATGCGAGGGACTGCTTACTCCGCGCACGCATCGGACCTGCGTTACCGTGGTGGGTTCGGATCAGTGCCGCCTCCCGGCCAGATGATCACGCGGCTGAAAAGAACGGACACTTTCCCCCAAAAAATCTGTTTGACGGCCAGCTAATTCGAATTAGTAATTCGTATCACCCCCCGTTCCAACCTCGATCCCAGGGCGAACCCCTTACCCCGGCCGACTCAGAAGCACATTGCGAAGCGGGCAAACGTGTCGCAAGCCACCGTTTCGCTCGTCCTCAGTGGGGCTCCGCACGGTTCCATCCCGGCTTCAACCCAGGAAGCGGTCCTGCGCGCCGCCCAGGCGCTAAAGTACATTCCCAACCGGGCGGCTCAGACCTTACGCACGCAAAAGACCAAGACGATTGCCTGCATCGTCCCTGACATTACCAATCCGTTTTACCCAGCCCTCGAACGGGGCGCACAGAACCACGCTGAGGCGCACGGGTATGATTTGTTGATCTATAACACCGACGGGGTTCGCGCCAAAGAACGCAAATGCCTCGATCGCCTTCTCGAGGGCCGCGTGGATGGCATTGTCGGGATTTTCTTTCACCTTACCGCCCGTGAGTTCCGGCCGCTCTTTGAGCGTAATGTTGCCATCGTCCGGATCGAGGCTCGCCCGCAAGCAACCGGTCCATGGCCGCTCGACAACCTGTTCGTTGACAATGTCGCGGGCGCTCGAGCCGTCACCGACTACTTGCTTGGGAAAGGGCATCGCAAAATCGCCATGGTCGCCGGCAACGCCGGACCGCAACTGGCCCGGGTGCAAGGGTATTGCCAGGCCCTTGAAACCAGAGGCATTCCTCCGGACATCGTTTCAGGCAAAGAATTTTCCGAAGCGCAAGGCTATGAATCGATGCGTCGTCTCTTGCGGCGCGCCAAACCGCCCAGTGCCGTTTTCGCCGGAAATGATATCATGGCCAGCGGCGTCCTCCTGGCCGTGCGGGACGCCGGCCGTAAGGTCCCCGACGACGTGGCGGTGGTCGGTTTTGATGACGTTCCCATTGCCCGACTTGTTTCGCCGCCGCTAACCACGGTCAGTCAGTTTCAGCAAAGACTCGGCGGCCGTGCGGTCGAAATGATCTTGGAGCGTTTGCAGGGCGCCGTGGAGGGTTCCGGGCGCTGTGAAGAAGCACGCTTCGAATTGGTCGTACGTCAGTCTGCCTGATCCCTTTTTCTCGATCACCCCGTAACCCCAACGCCACCCGCCATGAAACGATGCTAGTTTGCCTTTCTATCGCTCACCCTCGCCGTGAACGCTTTTGCCGAACCAAAAGAACTCACCTTTTGGATCACCGATTTTAACCAGCAACAGTTTGCTGATTTCAACAAGACCGTCGTTGACGCGTTCAATGGTTCGCAAAGCGATTACAAGGTTAAAGCCAGCCTGATCCAGCAGTACGATCGCGAGCTTAAACTCGCTTTGTCGGCCGGCAAAGGCCCCGACATCGTCTTCACCGAAGGACCGTCTTACCTGGTTCAGTACAGTAAGAACGGCCTTGTGATCCCTCTGGATACCTACGCCGCCAAATACGGCTGGGACAAAAAGTTCATCGCCAGCACGTTAAACCTGAATCGGATCGAGGGAAAACTCTACGGCCTTCCGGACGAGTACGAGAGCATGTTCTTGTACTACAACAAGACCCTGTTCGATAAGAACGGGTGGGCCGCACCCAAGAACGCGCAGGAGTTCCAGCGTATCGTTGACGAGGCAAAGGCAAAAGGGATCACGCCGCTGGCAGCCGGCAACGCAAACCGGAAAGGGACCAATGAATGGTTCATTACCGCCGTGCTTAACCATTATGCTGGAGCCGAAAACGTTTACCAGGCGCTTACCGGCAAGCTGCCGTGGAACGCTCCCGTGTTCGTGGACGAGCGCCAAGTTAGACGGGCGCCTGGTCAAACAGAACGCTGAAGTCCTCACCTGCATCAAAAACGGTCAGATTGGGTATACCACCTGGACGTTTTGGCCGGATCGGACTGAGCAGGTGATGATCAACGCGATTGAAAAAGTGTGGGCGGGCCAACTCAGCGTCGAAGATTACCTCAAACAGATGAACGATCAGTTCCAACAAGACGTTAAAGATGGGCGTTTGCCTCCCGTGACCGCCCCGGGTGGGAAGGACTAAGATGCCTCCGCGGCCCGTTGCGAGCGAAGCGCGTCCTGAGCCGGTCCAGGGCAATGCCCGGCCGGTTTCGCGCCGGAAAGCGCGGGACCTTTCCGGCTGGCTTTACGTCGCGCCGTCCCTCCTCATCAACAGTCTGTTTCTGCTGTTTCCCGTTGTTGCGACGCTCTGGATGTCACTGACATCGTGGAACGGTTTGGAGAGCCCACAATGGGTTGGTGCCGCAAACTTTCAGGAACTGTTCGCCTCCTCAGCCTTCTGGGAAGCAGCCATCAACAACGCAAAGTGGACCGTGATCTTCCTTACGGTCCCGATTGCCCTTGCCCTGTGGGTGGCCGCCGCGCTGCTGCGCGTCCGGAGGCTGGGCTTTCTCCAGACGCTTTTTCTCGTGCCGTACATTCTGCCGACGGTGGTTCAGGCCCGTGTCTGGCAGGGAATGATTTTCAACCCTGAAACCGGCTTGTTCGGTTGGTTGAACAAACATGGCTTTAACATTCCTGATCCCCTCATCGCCACCGCCTTTTCCCTCTATGGCATTGCCCTGGTAAACCTGTGGGCCTGGTGGGGTTTTCTCACCGTTATCTTTTTCGCCGCATTCCGGCAGATTGACCGGTCCCTGCTCGAGGCCGCGCAGGTGGAAGGAGCCGGTTTCTGGCAGCAATGGATTCACATCCAGATACCCCTGATCAAGCCGACCATCCTGTTCATGCTGATTATGACGTTTGTCTGGTCATTCCTGGTGTTTGATTACGTGTACGTTCTGACCGATGGCGGCCCGGCCGGTTCCAGTGAGGTGCTTTCGACGCTTGCCTTCCGGTACGGGTTTGAGCGCTTTGAGTTCGGTAAAGCCGCGGCGGTTTCGGCCTTTGCGGGCCTGTTAGGCATGTTCGCAATTTCCTTTTATTTATGGCTGCAAAAGAAAGGGTTTGAACGCTGATGCAAAGGCGAAGGCTTGAGGTAACGGCCCTGGCGGGTCTTCTGATCCTGATGGCGTTAGTCACGCTTTTTCCGATCGCGCCCATGCTGCTCAACAGCGTGAAATCGGATATTGCCGTGCAGACGAATCCCCTCGCGTTGCCCGATCACCTTGCCCTGGATAACTTTTCGAAGGCATGGGACCAGGCGCATCTGGGCCGTTCCATTTTCCTCAGCCTGCGGATCGTGTGCCTGACCGTGTGCTTTACTTGTTCGACAACCTGCCTTACCGCCTATGCGCTGGCCCGGCGTAAAGTGCGGAGCTGGCCGTTGGTGAGCGGTTATTTTCTGGCAGCAACAACGGTGCCAATCACGCTCTTGATTTTTCCCTTGTACGGGCTCCTGGTTCGCCTGGGGTTGCTCGGCAACGAAGCCGTCCTGGCCCTGATCTACACGGCCATTTACACGCCTTTTTCCGTCTTTCTGCTGAGGTCCTACTTCCTGGCCATCCCGCTTGAGCTGGAGGAAGCGGCGCAGATCGACGGCGCCTCCGGGTTTCAGATCTTTCTGCAGGTGGCGCTCCCGCTGGTGACTCCCGGTGTTCTGACGGTTGCGCTCATCGTCGAATTCTATTCGTTCCAAGGGAGGTTCGGCACCCAATGGAGCCTGATGATGGCCAACTCCGTCCTTCTGGCGGGACCCATCATCATTATCTTTCTTATTTTACAACGCTTCTTTGTCGAAGGCCTCGTGGCCGGCAGTGTCAAAGGCTAACCGTCGGTTGTCTAATTATGGTAGATTCACAGGATTACGTTGAACGCGTGTACGCGGGTGTTCTCGGCAAAATCATCGGCGTGTACCTGGGGCGGCCCTTCGAAGGGTGGACTCACCAAAAGATCCAGGCCGAACTGGGCGACATCTGGTACTACGTGCACGAGCGGCTCAAGGTGCCGTTGGTTGTCGCCGACGACGATCTGTCGGGGACGTTTACCTTTGTCCGCGCGCTGGCCGACCACGGGTTTCAACGTTCGATCAGCGCCGAGCAAATTGGCCGCACCTGGCTGAACTACATCGTCGAGAACCGGAGCATTCTGTGGTGGGGCGGTTTTGGCAACTCGACCGAGCACACCGCGTTCCTGCGCCTCAAGTCCGGGGTGCCGGCGCCGCAAAGCGGTTCGATCGCGATGAACGGCAAGGTGGTTGCCGAACAGATTGGCGCGCAGATTTTCATCGACGGTTGGGCCCTGGTCGCCCCGGGGGACCCGGCGCTCGCTGCGGAGCTAGCGGGAAAAGCCGGCGCGGTCAGCCACGACGGTGAAGCCGTTTACGCAGCCCAACTTCTTGCGGCCATGGAAGCCCAGGCCTTTGTTGAAGGACGGATCGATCAGCTTCTCGAAACCGGCCTTTCCCACGTTCCGTCCGGAGCCCTGATCAACCGCCTGGTTAACGACCTCCGCGATTGGAGCGCCAAAGACGGCGACTGGCGGCTGACCCGGGAGCGGATCGAAAAGGTTTACGGGTACGATAAGTTCGGCGGAAATTGTCACGTCATCCCCAACCACGCGATCATCATCCTGAGCCTGCTGTACTCGGAAAACAGCTTTCACCGGGCCCTGATGATTGCCAACACTTCCGGTTGGGATACCGATTGCAATTCGGGCAACGTCGGTTGCCTCATGGGCATCAAGAACGGCTTGGCCGGGATCGACGACGGCCCGGACTTTCGCTCCCCGGCGGCGGATCGGCTTTACCTTTCGACCGCAGATGGCGGGCGCTGCATCACCGATGCCGTGCGCGAGACCTACGAAATTTGCCGAGTGGCCGGTGGGCTGAAAACAGTTGAGGCGATCCAGGTTCCGAAGCAGGGGGCACGGTTCCACTTCGACCTGCCAGGCGCCCTTCAGGGCTTCGAGCCGGAAACCGCTGCCGGCAATTCTAGTGCGGGCACGCTGCGCAACGTGCCGGGCCACAGCAAGCACGGCCGTCGCAGCCTCGCCTGGGAGTTTCATCATTTGGCGAAAGGCAACGCTGCGCGTGTTTCCACGCCGACGTTCATTCCGCTTGACGCCAAAGGCCACAGCCATTACGCCCTGATGGCTTCTCCGGCCCTGTTTCCCGGTCAGTTGGTCAGAACAAGGTTGGAAGCTGATCCGGCCAACTCGCGGGCCGTCCAAGTCTCGCCGTTTGTCGCTTTCTACGATGGCCAGGATCAGTTAACCCGCCGCTCCGGGCCGATTTTGACAATCCATCCCGGCGAGAGCAACGAGACCGAGTGGCTCATCGACGAACTTGACGGTGCGCCGATCGCCCGGTTTGGTTTCGAGCTGACTTCCGGGTCGTGCGCGGAAGGCACGTTGTACCTCGATTACGTCGATTGGAAGGGTGCCCCGAGCACCACCTTCCGGCGGCCGGCGATGAACGACGGCAGCATGTGGCGTCGTGCCTGGATCAACGCCTGCGACCACATGGGGACGCGGTGGCCCGCTGCCTTTCACCTTTCTCAAGGACAGGGGACGGGCTTGTTCATCCAAGGCGGCCGGGACTGGAAAGATTACGTCGTGCAGGCCACGATTACCCCGGTGCTCGCGAAATCTTTTGGCTTGGCCGCTCGCGTCCAAGGTCTTCGGCGTTACTATGCCCTCATGGTCGGCCCTGGCCAACGGCTGCAACTGACGCGATCGTTCGACACCACGAAAGTGCTGGCAGAGCACCCCTTTGAGTGGCAGTGGGAGCGTCCCTGCAAGATTGGATTAGAGGTCACGGACGCCGGCCTGATCGGATGGGTAAACGATGAACAAGTGTTTCGTTTTCAGGACGTTGATTCTCCTCTGACGGAAGGGGGGGTGGCGTTTGTCTGCGAAGAAGGGCTGGTTACCAGCGACGAGCTCGAAGTCAGGAGTACTGAGGGGCGTTAGTATTGCTCTGACAAGCAGTTTATTGTCAGTGAGACTGCTAAGCAACGCGTGCTTTGCTTCTCCGCTCAAAGGGCAACAACCGTGCCGACGGGTTATCGATGCGCACCTCGGCTGGAACCTGCCATGCTACTTCGGCACGGCAATGATGTGCTCGTGATAATTCCGGCGGGATGGATTGTCGTCCGTAAAGGGATTGTCGTGATGCCACTTCTGCTCAACACGTTCCCGTTCAATCGCTTCCCTTTTGCTCTCTTTGTGGCGAGGCTCGCTGAAAATTTGTTTACGGCCGTATCGGTCATATCCCCAATCTTGAGCCTGCGCGCCAATCACGAATGCTAAGCTGGTCAAGACGATCAAGAAGGTTTTCATCGCGCCTTGCTATCGACCGTTTTCATAGCGGCTTGACCGCCTTGGCAAGTCTACGCTGGCGAGCTTCGCCTCAAAGGCCTGCGTCGACTCGCGAACAAAACGTATTTAAATTTTACCGGTGAGCGAAACGATGGACGGGCTGAGCACGTTGGCGAACCCGCCCAGCCTTAACCAGCCACAGATGCCATTACTGCCCTTCTGCCGCAAGTAGCCCATCGCGTGCCTGAAGCTTGCCATTCTTCTGATGGGCTCTGCCTGGCGTACGGGAGGAAAGAAGGGTTACGGAATTTGTGGTTCCTGCTACGATATTTGGACCGCACTGTCTGACCCGCATCTAAACGGGGAACAGCCGGGGTAGACTGGACCGACAGCCACTCGCATCCGTTCGTAATCTCCCCCCTTTGTCTGGTCGGTACCTTCAAGGGGAGGACAACGGCGGGAAGCTTGACAAACTGGCCTGAAACGCCCGCAATGTTGATTGTGATGCCCCCCATCCCGTTCCCGAATCCCTTTCTCCCTCCCGGTGCCGCTCGTTCAGCCGGCGCGACCCTGAAAAAGCAATTTTCTATAAGGAAATGTGCGAATAGAGATGGCGTGGAATGAACACCGCCTTCCTAGAAAACAAGTTAGAAGAAATGATTTCAAGTCCCGAGAAATGAACATGAATCGAAGCGATACCCAAAAAGCAATTGATAGCGCAAAGACTGTGCTTGGCATTGAGTTCGGCTCGACTCGCATCAAAGCGGTGCTGATCGGCGAGGACCATGCACCGATCGCGTCGGGAAGCTATGATTGGGAAAACCGGTACGAAAATGGCACCTGGACGTACCGTCTCGAAGATGTCTGGACAGGCTTGCAGGAGAGTTATCGGAAGCTTAGCACGGAGGTCTTCGAGAATTACAACATTCCGCTGCAAACGATCGGCGCCATCGGCTTTAGTGCCATGATGCACGGTTATATGGCCTTCGATAAAGACGGGAATCTACTCGTCCCGTTTCGTACCTGGCGGAACACCACGACCGCGCAGGCCGCCACGGCGCTTACTGAGTTGTTCCAATTCAACGTTCCCCATCGATGGAGCATTGCCCACCTCTATCAGGCGGTATTGAACAAGGAACCTCATATCAAAGATATCAGCTATCAGACCACCCTGGCAGGCTATGTCCATTGGAAACTGACAGGGCAAAAGGTGTTAGGCGTTGGCGATGCATCGGGCATGTTCCCCATCGATAGCAAGACCCACGATTACGACGCGGGTAAGATCGACCTGTTCAATGAGCGGCTCGAAGCGGAAAACGTCACTTGGAAGCTCAGGGACATTTTTCCGAAAGTCCTCGTGGCAGGAGAAGCGGCAGGGGTGCTTACCGAAGAAGGTGCTCGGCTGCTCGATCCCACGGCCCAACTACAAAGGGGTGTTCCACTCTGTCCACCCGAAGGCGACGCCGGCACAGGCATGGTGGCTACTAACAGCGTTGCCGAGCGAACGGGAAATGTTTCCGCAGGAACATCCGTCTTCGCCATGATCGTTCTGGAAAAGGAACTCTCGAAATTACACCCCGAGATCGATATGGTGACGACACCCAGCGGCGAGCCAGTTGCCATGGCACACAGCAACAATTGTACGTCCGACCTCAACGCCTGGGTCGCTCTGTTCCGAGAATTTGTGGATGGGCTTGGCGTGGAACTCAGTCAAGCCAAGCTGTTTGAAATGTTGTACAAGAAGGCACTCACGGGTGATGCGGATGGCGGCGGCCTTCTAGCTTACAATTATTTTTCGGGTGAGCCCATCACCCATCTGGAAGAGGGGCGTCCACTCTTTGTCCGTACACCCGAAAGCCGCTTCTCACTTTCGAACTTCATGCGTGTGCATTTGTTCTCGGCACTCGGTACATTGAAGATCGGACTGGACATCCTCTTTGAAGAGGAACAGGTGAAGATCGACAAAGTTCTCGGTCACGGTGGCTTCTTCAAAACGGAGGAAGTGGGCCAGAAGTTCATGGCGGCAGCGATGAATGTTCCGGTGTCCGTCATGGAGACCGCCGGCGAGGGGGGCGCATGGGGAATTGCGTTGCTGGCCTCTTATGTACTCCGTAAGAAAGAGAATGAACCGTTAGAAGCCTATCTTTCCACCAAAGTTTTTGCCGGGGACAATAGCACTACGATAGCTCCTGATCAGGGGGATGTTGATGGTTTCACGGCGTTCATGGAACGTTACAAAGCGGGATTTGCAATTGAAAGAGCCGCCGTCAGTGCGCTGAAATAGAAGTCTTATGTTAACAAAAAGAGGAAGTGCAACGCTCGGGAACTAAGATTCGTTCAGGGAACCGGCCGGCAAAGGCCCGATTCACCCGCTAGTCGAGGCCTGCCTTTGAAGCTCACCGCCGTAAACTCTCCAAGGGTGTGGGCCTCCTTTATGGACCGTGTCGCGGATTGATGAAAAGGCAAGCGAGCCGGTCTGGCCTTTCGTAATCGGCGCATGAATGCTCCGCCGTGCGGGGTAGCAACCCGGCACGACCGTGAGGGTGGTTGGCCGCCGGCAGGATCCCGTGAATCCCGCCAGCCTGCAAGCGGCGGCTTGTCAATCCGTGAATTGGTGCAAAGGAGGCTTTTGGGATAGGCACAACGGTCGCTGCACAACCAAGCAGTATTGGCGCTTACCTCCCGTTCCGTGACCTCGGACTTCACGCTGATTTGGACGGCCATCATCATGCCGTTTTTCCCTACGGCCAAACCAGCGGAAGCCCTAAGCCCTACTTCGGCGCCGCTCTTGTCCCCTTTGTCCGGTTGCCTTGACACCAAGCGTTCACCCTGCCTGCCCGAACCAAAAAATTGCGGCGCAAGCGAAGTGGAGGCGGCGTCTCGGGGCTGTCCGGCTACTAAGCGCGATGGTGGTGGTGGTGTTTCGGCGTCGGGTTGGGCGTCGGGTTGGGCGTCGGGTTGGGCGTGGCGCCGGAACCAGCGGTTCCCAGATTCAGGTTACCCACCACGCCTGAACCAATGTTGTATTCAACGCCGGGCAACGAAACATTGTTCCCGGAAACGACCACTTGATTGATCGTGTAATGATTTCCGGGACTGCGTAGATCCAGCGCATGGGCGTACTGAGCGTCCGGCCCGGCGTCGGACGCCAGATTCACGGTGTTGTTCTCGAATTCAATGTAATCAATGCTCGCAGACGGATCGCCGGAATTAATTCCCCCGTCATTGATGCCCACGGCCGCTTGGTCAGGGAGGTCCGCGATGAGCGAAACGTCGTTGTTGTCGAAGATGACGCTTCCCAGGTGCGCGCCCGGATGCCAGTTGATGTAAATGCCGTACTCAACGTCCACAAACGTGTTATTTTTAACTGTCCAGGTATGATCCTGTGAATCGCTGGGTTCGAAGTACATGCCCTGCGTGCAGTGCTGCACGTAGTTGTTTTCGCAATCCGACGCGTTGAAGCAATGAGAGTAGGTAAAGTCCGACCAACAATCCACGAACCGGCAGTTGGTGACCGTTCCATTCACGGTTACTCCCTGCGGGCCGCCAATCGTGACGATGCTCGCGCCGTCCGCGTTCCCGGTTGCAGGCGAGGTGAACGTAATGCCGTCGAACACGACGTTATTGAAGGTCTGGCCTTGGTAGGCCGTCGTCGGAAAGACAAACATCACGAAGTCTTCCTGTCCCTGCTGACTTGTGCCGAAGTTAATCACCTTTAGGTTTTGCAGCAGGATGTTGTTGCCGATCGCGTTAAAGGCAGCCACCGCTCCCTGGTGGCTTTGAAAGATGGCAGTGTTCTGCGCGTTGCAATCCAGGGTAAGGTCATGCAGTTCAAAACCATCGATGGGATGGTTCCAATCGGCTCCCACGATGAGACTACCCGAGCCATCAAGCTGAACGACCGTTTGGTCCACACCTGCCCCGTGATGACGGCAGCCGGCATGCGCTGTTTCCCGTTGTCCGAAACTGTAACCCCGCGTCACGTAGGTGCCGGGCGCATAGTAGAAATCGGTGTCGGACGTAAATCGTGTGAGGATTCCGTCGTAAGCATCCGGTCCGCTCGCGTCGTACGGATCGCTCTGGGTGCCGCTGCCGCCGCCGTCGCCGCGGATGGCCAGGTAAACGTCGCCCGCCACACCGGCGGGCGCTTGGCCTGCAGCAAACAACGCTAACGCTGAAAAAAGTAGGTGTCGTCGATTGAAAGTCATGATTCAGATTCAGGTTAAAAAAACAAAATGGGACCGCAGGCTTTTTCCCGTTTTTTACGAGAAGCAAAGCCCTCACGCCGGGCGAGGTCCCCGTGCCTTAAAGAAGGCCCGTTCGAGACTCGACGCCCGCGTTGAAGTTATAAGTGGATGAATGACCGTGGAATGGCACCGGGGGTCATTCCCCGGGCCGAATCGAAGGCAATGATTACTTAATCATTCATCCGGAATTTCAGTACGAAAAGAAACGCTTTTCCAAAGGCGAAAAGAAGTGGATCGAAAACAATAGGTCTGTACCAGCAGCCAACTTCAACGGCCGGCACTCCGGCGGCCGTTGCCGCCCAGATAACGTTCGGTGGCGTTGCTATGTAAACACGGCAAAACGCAAATAAAAAAGGTGTTTAGCTTTCAATGCAATCACTCGTGTGGGAATTAACCCGGGAACGGATTTTCTGGGACTTCGCTCCGCAACTGACGAGAACCAAGGGCCCAAAACGCAACGTTTGGTATGCAATCCGGGCTAAACTCTTCCGTAAACGAGCGCAAGGTTAAAAAACGTTTCTTTTTACAATGTTGTAAAATGGTTTTTATAGCTGGCCTAATGCTTCTTTGAATAACCCAGTTTTAATTGTTAGTTCCGATTTTGGTGAGGTAAAAGGTTCGCGCTCACGCAAGGCGCTAACCCCTTTGTCCGGTGCTTGCATCTCACGGTGATGGGCAACGATCGTGGCCGGACTGGTTGGCACCGCCGCGATCGCCCTCGGCCAAGGGCGGCCCCGTCCGACGCGTTGCATCGGTGGCAGCGAAATAATGAGGCACGCCTCCACTGCGCCTTATTCGACCGTGATGCCCACGTGCGTCGTGCCGCTGCGGCCTACCGCCTGAAAATCCCAGCTTCCCGGCGCGAGTTGCCAAAACCAGCGGCCATCTCCCTGCGGCAGCACCTGTGTTCCATTGACGAACCATTGGGCGTCACGGCCGAGGCTGGACGTCAGTTCTATCATCTGCTGCGTGCGCGGCAGCACTGCATCCACTTGGTAGCGAGCCTGTGGCGCCGGGTTCGTGATGCGTAATTCAGGAACGATGGACGCGCCGACCATGTTGTCGGGGCTCGCGCACCACACCGCATATTCGGCAGGCAACCGCAACCTGCCTTCGTCTGAAAACCAGGCGCTCGAGCTTTGCGTCGGTTCGGTTCCCTTTAGAAAAAGCTCCGTCATCTTTGTTGTACTGAAACGTGACGGCAGCAAGCCGGTAAGCGCACAAATCTGGCAGTGCCTGAGATTCTGATCGGGCAAAGGCAGCGGGTGATCGCGCCGCAGCAGTTCCTGCATCAGACTGGCCCAGAGCGGTGTGGCCGAGCGTACCGCGAGCGTGTCGCGCATGGGGCGGCCATCGAAATTTCCTGCCCAGACGGCAACGGTATGTTCCTGGTCAAAGCCGACCGTCCACGCATCCCGAAATCCGCTGCTCGTACCGGTTTTGGCCGCTATGCGCTCCTCGAAGGCAAGCGGCGAATGGGTGCCGAAGCTTTTCTGGCGTGCGCCGTTGTCGCACAGAATGTCCGTGACGATCGCGGTCGCCTCGGTTGAAGCGATGCGGGCGAGGGGGAGTTGTTCGAACTTGCAGCATCTCGCGTGCATGGCCAGTCCGCCGCGAGCCAGTCCGGCGTAGGCAGCCGCCAGGTCGATCAAACGTATCTCCGCGTTGCC
>DASWVC010000403.1:0-1508 GCA_036401335.1 Chthoniobacterales bacterium | reverse complement strand
GGAACAGCAGCGCCGGTTTGGAACCCTCCTGGCTTCCTGGAACGAGGCCGGCGGTCGCGAAGGACTATTGCTGGTAGAGAACGTGGTTGCTGAGGTCGTCGCGCCCCTGACGAAAGAACACCCCGTGCTGCTCCTGGTCCTGGATGGGATGAGCGCGCCGGTTTTCCATGAAATCCTGGAAGACTTTGCCGCGCGGGAGTGGTTCCCGATTGCCCGGGAATCCCAACCCGCGGTGAGGCCGGTGCTGGCGGCGCTGCCCTCGGTCACAAACATTTCCCGGCAAGCCCTCTTTTCCGGCCGGCTGGATGCCTCGGACAGACGGGGCGAACCGGTAGCCTTTCGGGAGCACCCGGCGCTGGCCGGCGTCGCGGTTCGGGGCAAACCTCAGTTGTTCCTGAAGGGCGATCTGGCCAGCCCGGGCCAAAGTTTTCTGAACGAGGCGGTGCGCGAAGCGATCGCATCGCCTTCGCCGCAAGTCGTTGCGGTGCTTTTGAACGTGGTCGATGACCAGTTAAGTGCCGCGGATCAACTCGAGGTGCAGTGGCGGATCGAAACCATCCGCTTTCTGGGGCCGATCCTGGAGGCAGCGGCTCAGGCCGGTCGTTTCATCGTGCTGACCAGCGACCACGGCCACATCCCGGACCTCAACCAGACGGTGAAAACCGTGGAAAACCCCGACGGAGGCGACCGCTACCGAAATGCCGGAGAAAAGCCGGCGGGCGCGGGCGAGTTGCTGCTTTCCGGCGAACGCATCCGGGCTGCGACCGGTAAAGAGGCAACGATCGTGGCCTGCGAAGAAACCGTTCGTTACGCCGGCAAAAAAGCGGGTTACCACGGGGGCGCATCCGACCTTGAAGTGGTGATTCCCCTCGCCGTGCTGGCCGGCCGGAACGACGCCGATGAAAGCCCTCTTGCCGCGCCGGGATGGTGGCAGTGGCAGGACTGCCTTGGGGAACGCTCTGACGCAAGACCCGCGCCGCGGCGCTCGAAATCCAAGGCGCCGGTCCTTGATGAACTGCCGCTGTTTGCCGCCGCAGCCGCTCAGCCTGGACCAGAAACCGTCAGGTCCCCCGCCTGGCTGAAAGGTTTTCTGGCCTCTGCCGTGTTCAAACAACAGGCGGAGTTGATGGGCAGGCTCGCGCCCCGCGAAGAACAGGTGACGGCGTTTGTGACCGCCCTGGAAAAACGAGGCAATGCCGTGTTGCTCGCAACGCTCGCGCCGGACCTCGGGATCCCGCCGTTCCGGTTGCGCGGCCTGCTCTCGTCGATGGAGCGCCTCTTCAACGTGGACGGTTACCCGGTCATTGCAGAAGACCAGGAAACCGTCCGGCTCGACCGCAAGCTCCTGGCCAAACAGTTCGAAATTCCGGTTTGACCATGGGTGCGCCTTCGATGTCCGTCCGCAAACGCACGGAGCTGCTCGAAGCCTTGCGGCGGGGCACCGTGCCGAGCAAAGGACTCGGGGAACTTGCCGTGGGCCTCGATGGTTTTGTGCCCACGGTGGATGA
>DASWVC010000402.1:0-1812 GCA_036401335.1 Chthoniobacterales bacterium | reverse complement strand
ATGGGCGGCAATCGGGAGGCGGCCTACTTTTCCGGGATTGACATTAAGCTGCACACGTTGGTGGTGTTCATCATCTCGGGCCTCTGCTCCGGCTTGGCAGGGGTCCTCTCCACGGCACGCACCGGGGCGGCGGAACCGCTTGCGGGCCAGAATTACGAAACGTTCGCGATTGCGTCGGCCATCATCGGCGGGACCAGCTTTTTCGGTGGCAAAGGCCGCATCCCCTCGGTTGTGGTGGGCGGCCTGATCATTGGCACGATCAGCAACGGCCTGAACATGCTGCACATTCAGACTTTCTACCAGTTGGTGGTCATGGGCAGCCTCATCATCGCTGCGGTCTCAGTGGACCGGTTGGTCGGCCAGACTAAATAACCCGGCGTCCCGCCCGGTAGCCGAAGGCACGCTCGCCGCCCTGCTTTCCCCGCCGAGACCCGCCACGCTGGGCCCGGCGGGCCGTGCCGGCGGCGAAGGGACTCGCCGCCATACCGGGCTCCGCATCACGTCCACATGGCAAGGCGATGGCCCCTTACGGCCCGAAACCGCTTGTCTCGGTGCCATTGGGACGCCACCACACCGGAATTTCCGCGGGTCCGGCAACTCCGGAAAAAGCCACGCTCAAGCGGGTTGGACGATCTTGTCGATCGCAGCGAGTTCCACGTCGCTCAACACGGGAAAGGCCGGTGCCTGGCACAGTTCCTCGATCTGCGTCGTTTTGCTGGCTCCGATAAGCACCGTCGTCACCGCAGGCTGACGCAACACCCAAGTCACGGCCATTTGAGCGAGTGACTGACCGCGGGCCTCGGCCAGCACGTTGAGCCGGCGCGCCTGGTCGATCTTCGCCGGGTCGAGCTGGTCGGGCCGTAGAAAAACGCTGCCGCTCGCCACCCGAGAGTCGGCAGGTGTTCCGTGCAGGTAGCGGTTGGTCAACAATCCTTGCGCCAGCGGCGAAAACACGATGCACCCGATGCCCTCGTGCGTCAGCGTGGCGAACAGCCCGCTCGTTTCGGCGCGCCGGTCAAACAGGTTGTAGCGCGGCTGATGGATCAAGCATGGCGTCCCGAGTTCACGCAGGATCCCGGCGGCCTCACGGGTCTGGTCCGCCGAATAATTGGAAAGCCCTGCGTACAATGCCTTGCCGGTGCGCACGGCGTGATCCAGGGCACCCATGGTTTCCGCGAGCGGAGTGTCCGGGTCAGGGCGGTGCGAATAAAAAATGTCGAAGTATTCCAGGCCGGTGCGCAGGAGGCTTTGGTCCAGGCTGGCAAGGACGTGTTTGCGCGATCCCCAATTGCCGTAAGGGCCGGGCCACATGTCGTAACCGGCTTTGGACGAGACAATTAATTCATCGCGCCAGAGGGTGAAATCCTCGCGGAAAATCCGTCCGAAGTTGGTCTCAGCTGCGCCGGGGGGAGGGCCGTAATTGTTGGCCAGGTCAAAGTGCGTGATGCCCAGGTCAAAAGCGCGGCGCAACAGGGCGCGACTGTTGGCCAGCGGGTAAGTATCCCCGAAATTCTGCCACAAGCCGAGCGCCAGTCGGGGTAGGAGCAGGCCGCTTTGACCGCAGCGGACGTAAGGGTGAATTTTGTAACGTTCGGATGCGGGTTGGTAAGCGATCGGTGGAGGCATTCGCAGTCCCAAAGGCGTGACCAATCGCGGGAAGGTCAAGGATAAAATCGGCACACGCGAAGGGTTGCGTCCCTGTGCCCGGCGGTACAGGGTCCGCGCATGTTGACCAAGCGTTTGCCTCAACCGGCCACGGCGGGTGCGGCCGCCTGGTTCGCCGGCGTTCTGTGGATCGTGCTGGTGCTTGGG
>DASWVC010000401.1:0-1934 GCA_036401335.1 Chthoniobacterales bacterium | reverse complement strand
ATGATGTCTGGCGCGAAGCAAGATTGGCTGCTGCGTGAGCTTCAACCGGGGCTAACAAAGGAAGCGGTAACCGCGTTTGAGGTTCAAAAGTCGGCGCTAAAGGGAGTCGTAAACCTCATCATTCCTGAAAAAGGATGGTTTGCGACGGGTAAGGTCGTCGTGCCACTGCAGTTTTGACCTTGTTGGCTTGGATAAAAGAGAAACGCCGGCGAAACCCTTAGCCCCGCCGGCGCCCTCCCGATCCGAAAACGTTGACGGCACGGTTCACCGTCCTCTACGGATGCTCGACGACGTTGTTCTCTGTCGCCGCCCTACCACGTCCAGACCGGAACTACGACCGACTGAATCTGGGACCGTGAAACCGGCCCGAAATACCGGCTGTCAAAGCTGAGGGGCGAGTAGTCCGAGATCGCCAGGATCTCCCCCGGTTGCAGCCGGTAATCATCCAAGCGGCACACCGGCAACGGGCGACCCGCCAGGTCACAAGCACGTGGCGCCGTGTGGGGCAACTGCCTGCCGTTCACCGTCACCCCCTTACCGTCGATGCAAACTACATCGCCGGCGCTGCCCACGATGCGTTTGAGCAGCATTTCGTACGGCTGGAGGCCCCCCGACCCGATGTAGCCGCGTTCCTTGGCCAACTCGAAGGCGGGCGAGCGCACCGGCCGGAAAAAGATCAGGTCGTTGACCGCCGGCGTTTTTGGGATGGCCCAATAGACGCCCACCGGGAAACTGGGGGTGTGGTTGATCCGCAAACCCGCCCGCATGGCCAACCCCAGGGCCAGCAACGGCGACAACGCCAGCAAACAGAAACCGATGCGTCGAAAACTCACCATTCGGGTTCTCGTGGGTCATGCCCCAACCGTTTCGGGCTCAACCGGGATGGGGCGGGGGAGGGGACCCGGCCGCAACGCGTCGCTCAGCCGAGGCGGGGGAACCGCCGCCCGCACCTTGAACACGGGGTCCAAAAAATAGAGCGACTGCTTGCCGTACACCGCCGGAAAACCCGTCGCGAACAACAGCAGGTCGCCGGGCTTACGGATCATGCCCTGGGCATCCTTGACCGGTCCGGGCAGCCGCATGCACTCGTCCGGGGTCAACAACGGGCGCTGCACTTCCTGCATCGTGCGGGAGGTGTTCACCCCAAAGCCGCGGCCGTTGCGGGTCACCTGCTCTTTAATCACGGTGGTCTGGCCGGTGAGTTTCGAGAGGTGTTCCGCCGTTTCGAGGCGGTTGGGCGCGAACGCAGCCACCAAATGGCAGGCCGACGTGATCGCTTCCTCCTTGCCGTAGTGCGCCTGGAGCTGGTTGATGTCCTGGCAAATGAGGTAGGCCTTGATGCCGTACCCGGTCGTAAACGCCAGCGACTCCTGCATGATGTCGAGTTTTCCTAGCGAGGGAAACTCATCCAGCATCATGAGCAAGCGGTGCTTGTACGAGGGTTTGGGTTGCCCCTTTTCGTACTCGATGCCGGAAGCCAAGATCCGCACGATTTGGTTGACCAGCACGCGCACCAGGAATTTCAGCCGCGTTTTGTCGTTCGGCTGCGTCACGATGTAAAGCGACACGGGCGCGTCGTGGTGCATGAGGTCCGCAATCCGGAAATCGGAATGGGAAATGTTGCGGGCCACCGTCGGGTCCCGGTACAGGCTCAAGTAGCCTTTCGCGGTGGACAGCACGCCGCTGGCCTCCTGACCGGCCTCCGCGCAGCGGTCGATCATGTCGCGGGCGGAAGCGGCGACCGCCGGGTGGCACCCTCCCGGGAGGTGCGGGTAGGCCAACATCTCGGCCCACAACGCCTCGATGGACCGCTCGGGGGTGGTCAGCATGGCGTCGAGCGCCGGGAGCGTGGCCGGCGTGCCTTCACGCCGGGACCGGTACAAGAGGTGCAGCAAACAGCCCACGATCAACGACTGGCTGGTGATCTGCCAGAA
>DASWVC010000400.1:0-8696 GCA_036401335.1 Chthoniobacterales bacterium | reverse complement strand
ACGCTGCCGACGAACCCGCCGTTTTGAATGTTCTCATCGTAGTTGACCGAAGCAGCCGATGCCCGGAACCCCGTCGTGACGTTTTCATTGAGGATGAAAGCGGCAGACAGGTTCAGCTGCTCTTCCGACCGGTTCAAAAAGTTAAACTGAGAGCTCAAGGTCTCATAGTTGTAGTGCGTGTAGGTGCCGAACAGGATGATCTTGTTAAGGTCCCAGGTCACGGAGAGGCCGGCGGAGTTCTCAAGTCTCTCGAAATTGGCAACACTGCTCAGGTTGATTTCGCTGGCCGGATCCTGCTGGAGGGAAAACCGGTCGAAGAAAGTGAACCGGAAATTTCCCATGTAAACATCGAAGGCGAGCTGGGAGTTAGGCGCAACGGTTAGTCCAGAGGTGTCGTACTGGCTGTGGTCGAGGTATTTACGGTAGCCAAGCGCCAAGTCTACCCTCAGCGAATTGAACGGGCTGATGGTCCAGTAGACGTTGGCGCCGAGGTGGGGTTCAAAGATGAGGTCGCTTTGTCGGTGGTTCTGAGACAACGCCACATTGTCGTCAAATTCGACGTCCAATCCGGCTGAGGTGGAAACCGCAACGGGCCCAAGTTTCAAGTTGTACGCTTGGACATCAGTTTGTGGCTTTCGTGACTCTTCGTACAGCGATCCCGCGAGCGATGGACGGGTAGATTCCTGGGCCTGCACGTAACGGGATTGAAGGGAAGACACGCCGATGATGGCAGCGGCCACCTTGCATCCTTGCCAAAAATGGTGCCTTTGCACCATCTATGGAGCCGGTTCCGAGACGAAAGTACGATCCATAAAAATTGGGAATATCATTCTCGATTTACAATATCAATAAATTTAGTACAAAGGAGGTAGTTTTATGTTCCACCACCTTTGCACCGGTCCCATCAGGCCCAAAATTGGCCATTGTCCGAAGGCAAGCGTCGGCTGCCGGTGTTCAGGTTTTCCCCCGATAGCGCTCGTTCTGATCGTCGTAACGGTGTTCGGAGGATCGCCCACCAGCGTAAGCGCCGCGGTGGACGACACGCTTGCTCACCCAAAACGTATCGTGGCTTCCACCGACCGTCGGGACCGGCCCGCAGACACCGTTTGTACGCGGGTGGAACGGACCGTCCGGGCCGACCGCAGCTCCGCGCCTGAGATCGTGACCAGAGAACTCGCGCTTGCCGGCCGGAATCCTATCAACTACACGGGTCAAATCGTGCAGGCGGCGCTTTGTGGGTTAGGTCCGGAAGCGTCGGCGGACGGGGTGGGGCGAATGGTTTTTGCGGCCGTGAAAGCGCGCCCTACCGCCGTCCTCGAGGTGGTGCGCGTAGCGATTTCCGGCACTCGACGCACCCTTCATCGGAGCATCGTGTCCGCTGCGGTGGCCGGGGTTCCCGACCCTACGGTGCGGGTTGTCTTCCAACCGGTCAAGGTGGTGCGCGCCGGGCTGGAGGCGGACCTGGATTGCCATTGCGCAGCCGGTCAAGGTTACGGCGAGAACAAAACAGCGCAAGGCTACCGGAGTCGCTATTCCGGAGCGAATGCGGCCGGTTACGTGTCGGCCTCTGGCCAGGGTTACAGTTTGGCCGAGAGCGTTTTGGAGGCAGCGCTGGAAGCTGGATCAAATGAGAACCAGACAGACTTGTCCTCCGGGATCGACGGCGTTTTGGAAAATCGCCGAAATGCGGTAGGCGACCTTGTGGTAGGGTCAACCTCGGGGGCAGAACAGGGTACGGGCGCCTTTGGAAATGGAATTAACGGGGGTCAATCGCTGAACGGCGGGTTCGGCGGCCTCGGCACTTCTCTTTCCTTCGGGGCGGCACCCCCGGCATTCGGAGGTCTAACTCCCGGACCAACCCCAAGCCCCGTCAGTCCGTAAACGCTTTTCCAGGAAATCGGCCGCCCTCCATGTAAAGGGCCGGCTCGCAGCCCCGGCATGAGTACAGATACGCCGCAACTGGTGGGATTTTTCTACGGGCAGGCGTTTTTGCCCGGTTCCCGAAAGCCGCAGTGGCAGTCCGCTAACCCTAGAAAATAGGGCCATTGAGCAGCAAGAAAAAGACCAGCTCGACCAGAGGGGGAACATGTCCTGGGGGCCGGTCGAGCTGGTAACGCCACATTAGGCGCGTGCTTCCAAGTCATCAACACAAATCGTTCGAAAACAGCATTTTTTCTCTCGAAACAGCATCCGCTTGTCCAGGTGCAACGTAAGGGCATTAACGGTTCGTAGATACGGGCATTAACTGTAATGAACCTGTTGATTCATAATCGTAAGTGCTTCAACGGCACGCGCGCATTGCCGAAAATCCAGGTTGCGAGTCACAGATTAAGAACTGAATGGATCGTTTTCCGATTTTTTCTGAGCGCTCCGGTGGTAGCTTTTGAATTTACGGCCCATGTTTCAGCCCCCCAGCTACCACGAGGCGTACGAACAGTCCCACAAACTTTTCGGTTCTACTCCGCTCGGGCCCGTTGCCCATGCCTTGCTCGAACACGTGTGCACCCTGTTTTATGGAGGCCACGCACGGTACCAGGCGTGCGACACGGCTTTCCATGATTTCGAACACACGATGCAGGCGACCGCGGCGGTGCTGCGGCTGCTTCAGGCCCACCAACAACACCCAAGGATTGCCGCCTTGCAGGAACGGGACCGGCTACTTGCCTTTGCAAGTGTTCTTTTCCATGACACCGGTTACCTGAAAACCCGGGATGACCATGAGGGGTCTGGGGCAAAATACACGTCCATCCACGTTGGACGAAGCTGCTTTGTGGCTCACGATCACCTGCCGGAGTTCGGTTTCAGCCCTGGCGAGCTCCGCCTTGTGCAGAACGCGATCAGCGCCACGGCCGTTGCGGTTCGGATGGAAGCCTTGCCGTTTCGGGACGGGCGCGAGTGGTTGGTTGCCGCGATGGTGGGAACGGGCGACATGCTGGGGCAACTGGCAGCCCATGATTACCCGGAACGCCTGGCAGGTTTGTACCTTGAGTTCCGTGAGGCGAGTGCCTTTTCGCGGCTCCATGGGGCGGGATTCGCGACGCACGGCACCCTTCTGGAATTACTGGAAGGAACAGAGGCCTTCTATACGAGCTACGTGCTGCGTATGCTGGATGTCGAGTGGAAGGGCTTGCACCGCCTGCTGGTCACGGGCAAGGGCCCGAATTTGTACGTGCAGCAGATGCTGGCAAACGTGGTGCGGGTAAAAACCATGGCACGACTTTTGTCGGGAGACGAGCGCCGGAGAACGGAATGGCAGGGGGTGACGGGGTGAAAAGGCGGATGAAAGTTTCGGGGTAACGGCCTCTCACCGTTCAGGAGCGTTGCAGAAACCGGTCACGGGATGCGCCTGAAGCGCGGTTGCCAACGCCCGGCCTTTCAGGTCAGCATAGCGACGCATGACTTTCCGTCCGCCGAGGTCGCCGCCGAATCCGCGCCGCGGGCCACCGGCCAAAACACCCCGAAGCGTCTGGGTCGTGGTCGGGCTTGGGGTGGCTTTTGCCTTGGGCGGCTTTGGCTCAAGCGCCTTCATTGTGGTGAAAGCGTTGGTGGGCCAGAAAAAGGCCCGGCTGGCTGCTCCGCTTGCTACGCCAGGCGGCCCGTTGCCGGCGGACAGCACGCCGGCACCTAAAGAAGACCGGCCCCCTGCGCCACTGGTCACCGCGGTGGATGTGCCGTCTCCAGGCCGACCGGAGGAGGACGCAGTGAGGCAGGAGGTCCTTAGGCGCATCGACTTGATGCGGACCCTGTCCGACAAGGCCAAAGATCAACTTTACATGGAAGTGGAGCGGGCACAGTTCTTTTCCAAAATTGCGGTGCTCAATTTTGCGACGGGCAAATCCTCCCTCCCCCAAAATCAACCTGGCGAACTCCGGCAGACGCTGAGTCGGCCGGCCATGCAACGGCTGCTTGAAGATCCGACTGTGGTGCTGGTCGTGCTGGGTTACGCTGATCCGGCCGGAGACGAAGGAAAGAACCTGGAGATCTCAAAAGCCCGGGCCGAAACCGTGGTTCGTTTGATCCGGGAGCAACTCGGATCAAAAGGTGTCATGCACGCCATCGGGATGGGCGGACAGAACCTGATCGACAAAGAGAATCGCGACAAGAACCGGGCCGTTGAGGTCTGGGCGGTGTTGCCGTGAGGCACGCGGCCCTTTCCGGGGCGGCCGGGCCGTCGTCCCCGCATGCGCTTGAGGACAAGCTCCCCTACCGGAGGCGTTCCCCTGCCTGGTGACGCGACGCCGCACGTTTTTCTCCCCCGTTACTCCCGCACACCGACACTCCGATACGTTCTTCTACGCCAGACGCCCTTCCAGAAACGGAAGCAGTTCGGCGATGGCGATTCTCTCCTGTTGCATCGAGTCCCGATGCCGGACGGTGACGGTATCCCGGTTGGCGGGGCCGTTCTCTCCGAGGGTGTCAAAGTCCACCGTGACGCAGAAAGGCGTGCCGATTTCGTCTTGCCGCCGGTACCGCCGGCCGATGGCCCCGGTTTCGTCATAGAACACCTGGAAACGGGAGCGCAGGGTTGCCACGATGCCACGCGCCTTAGCCACGAGCTCCCCATGGTTTTTCAGCAAGGGAAAAACGCCGCATTTCACCGGGGCCATGCGCGGGTGAAACCGCAGCACGGTGCGGGTTTCCGCCTTCCCATTCTCGTTGGAAACCGTTTCCTCCTCATAGGCGGCGCAGATCAAGGCCAACGCCGTCCGGTCGACGCCGGCGCTCGGCTCAACCACGTGCGGGATGAAGTGTTGCTTTGATTCTTCGTCAAAGTAGGTGAGGGGCTTGCCGCTGTGTTCCTGGTGCTGTTTCAGGTCGTAATCGGTGCGGTAAGCAACGCCTTCCAGTTCCTGAACCCCGAACGGGAACTGAAACTCGATGTCGTAAGTTCCTTTGGAATAGTGGGCGCATTCTTCGGGCGGGATCTTGTGGACGTGCATCAGGCCGTCCGGCAGGCCAATGTCCCGGTAAAACTTGAGCCGTTCCTGAAGCCAGGTTTCAAGCAAGGCGGGACCTTGTTCGGGTCGGCAAAAGTACTCAAGCTCCATTTGTTCAAACTCGCGGGACCTGAACGTGAAATTGCGGGGGTTGATTTCATTCCGGAAGGCTTTGCCGATCTGGGCGATGCCGAACGGCAGCCGCTTCCGGGATACCTCGAGCACATTCCGGAATTGCACAAAGATGGATTGAGCGGTTTCGGGGCGCAGGTACGTAAGCGACGAGTCATCGTCGGTCGCGCCTACGAAGGTGCGGAACATCAGGTTGAACGCGCGCGCTTCGGTCAGGTCCAGGCTGCCGCAAACCGGACACTGCAGCCGTCCGTCTTTGCGGGGAAGTTGGTCGGCACGCAAGCGCGATTTGCAATTCCGGCAATCCACCATGGGATCGCTGAACGTGGTTTCATGGCCGCTCGCGACCCAGACCTGGCGGTTCATGAGGATGGAGCCATCCATGCCGACGATGTCGTCCCGTTCGCGAACCATGCGGCGCCACCAAAAATCCTTGAGGTTACGCTTTAACTCAACCCCAAGCGGACCGTAATCCCAGCAGCCATTCAGCCCGCCGTAAATCTCGCTCGCCTGGAAAACGAAACCCCGGCGCTTGCAGAGGCTCACAATTTTCTCCATTCGCTCGGTTTCCGCTTTCACTTGGGCCATGGTGAGTGGGACCATGCCGATAGCGCCAGCCCTCGTCAATGGGCGTGTCGGCGTGAAGCAAAGGCCAGGAGTCAAAGAACCGAAGAATGCCACCAATGGTTCAAGCACCGCAACCGGATCTTCTTCGCTGGGTCGGCCATTGGCGGCATTCTTTCACTTTCCGGCTTGTGGCATTGCTTTGTGACGTGTCCCTGCGCGACCTCCTCAAGCGCCCTCTCTGGCCGGGGCGCTTGTCCCCAAGCGCCCTCCTTTTCCAGAGGTGTCGCTCGTGGTAAGGTACGTTCGGTATGGCCGCTTATTCTGACGACCTCATGGCGGACAGTTCCGTCTCCTCCCGGCGATGGCTGATCCCGGCGTTGCTGCTCTCGTTGGCGGTCCACGGCGGCTTGTTTTATGCCTTCAGCCAGAAGGCCCTTTCCAATTTCGACGCCTCCGACGCGCCGCGGCTGGTGCCGAGAGCTTTCAAGGTTAACCGGCTGGAGATCAACCAAAAGGAGCTTCAGCCGGAACTGAAAAAACCGGAGAAGCCCCGCACCGCTGCCGACCAGCCAGAGGTTATCAAGAACGTCAATCAGTTTGACGGCTCGTTTGAGCAGGAAATGAAAGAGGTAAGGGCCACTCCCGAGGTGACCTCCCCTGCACTGCCCGACATCAAGGAAAAACCGAGCGTCGACGCGCAGTCGGCGCAAACGGCGTTGGCACGGGCTAAAGCCGAAAGCACCCTGGCCATTGACAGTGAACTAAATGAGGTGAGGCAGCAACTCATGGATGACAAGCCGGAGGTGGCCAACCGTCCAAAAATTTATGCTCCGAGCCGGAACAACCCGGGGGATGGCGGTTCGATCGGCAGCGCCGGCATTCCGGCTGGTTTCAGCAACCTGGACGAGTTGCTGGCCGGCACTGGCAAAGTGAGCGGCGGGACTGCCCCGATTCTGATGCCGACTGACCTCCTTTTCGATTCGAACTCGGCCATCTTGCGTCCCGGCGCGGCGGCCAGCCTGGAAAAGCTGGGGCGGTTGATCCAAGGCAATCCACAGGCAGTGTTCCGTGTGGAGGGGCATAGCGACTCGTTTGGCACGGATGCCTACAACCTTGACCTGAGCCGGCGCCGCGCTGAGACAGTAAAGGCTTGGCTGGTGGCCGGGATGAAGTTAGACCCGGCCCGCATCCAGGCGCAAGGGTTTGGGAAAAGCAGGCTGCTGGTTCCGGCTGAACGCTCGGTTGAGGAGCAGCAGCTCAACCGCCGGGTTGAGATCGTGATTAAGACGAAGTGAACCGTCGGGCCCCTGGCCAAACCGTTGGGCAAAAGTCTTTTTCGAAAAACGTTCTGGCGTGTGGCCGAAATCCGTTGCCACGGTCGCGGTGTCCCGCGGTCAGCTGGGCCAAGTGACGCCTGAACGTTAACTTGTCCGGAGAAACCGTCGGTCGGTGGGCACTCTGGGATACCGATAAGCGAGCCACATCACTCAGGGCTGCATCGGCCGAGCAAATTGGCGTCCTACGGGCCGCCGACGTTACCGGACCGCGTCGGGCAACCTACGGCGTGAATCACTTTAGCGGAACAAATAACGGTGGAGAAAATATAGTAATTATAATACACTTTCCCGTGGAAGTGGTCTGAACTCGCCATCGGACACGGATGCTGACCCTGGACAGCGGAGGGGGCCCGAGAGGATGCGGGCAACCCGATCAAGAAACGCCAGGCACGAAAAGCGCATTCTGACCGGCGGAGTCACATGGGTAAGGCAAATCAACAAGCCGCAGCTTTGACCGGTCCGAGAGCGTGCAACGTCGTTTGGCGGAGTCACGTGGTCACACAGGTCGCAAGCATGGCCGGAATGGCGGTCGGGATGGTCGCGTTCCTTGGCTGGATGCTCCACCTCCCGGTTTTGACCAGCATCGTCCCCGGTTACGCGACGCTTAAACCGATCACAGCACTCTGTTTCGCTCTGGCCAGCGTTTCGCTTTGGCTGGTGCAACTCGGGGGTTTGAATGCGAAACGCGGACTTGTGGCGAGACTGCTGGCAGCGGTGGTGGCGCTGGCGGGTGCGCTGACGATTTGCGAATACTGGCGGGGCTGGGATCTTGGCCTCGAAGAATTGTTCTTCCACCAGGCGCTGGCAGCCACCCACGTCACCCATCCCGGCAGAATGTCGTTGGCCACTGCCATCGGCATGTTCCTGCTCGGCAGCTCGCTCTGTTTCGTGGACAAAACAGCCCCGCGGGGCCGCGAACCGTCCCAAGGATTGGCGCTCGCGGTCATCGTAGTGGGAGCGATTGCGCAGCTTGGGTACTTCTTTGGCACCGGGTCGCTTTACCGGTTTCCGGCTTACACCTCGATGGCGCTGCAGACGGCCGTCACGCTGACGGTGCTTGGCTTCGGCACGCTTGTCGTCGTGCCGGATCGCGGGTTGATGGCCAACCTCACCAGCCAGCACGGCGGCGGCGTGCTGGCCCGGCGCATTCTTCCTCTGGCGCTGGCGCTGCCTTTTGCCCTTAGCTGGCTGCAACTCCGGACTGAGCGTGCGGGCTTGGTCGGAAACGAATTCGGCCAGGCCATCCTGTTGATGGGCGATGTCATTGTTTTCGCCGTCCTCGTCTGGCTGGGCGCGCGCTTTTTGAACAAAGCGGATGCAAGCCGGCTTCAGGCTCAAGAATTGTTACGCGTGGCCAACGATGAATTGGAGCAGCGCGTGGGAGAGCGCACGACCCAATTAAGCGCGGAAATCGCCCAGCACCAACTCGCGCGACAGGAGTTGCTGCACGCCAAGGCGACCGCGGAAACAGCCAGTCAGGTCGCCGAAGCAGCCAATCGCGCCAAGAGCGAATTCCTGGCCAACATGAGCCACGAGATCCGCACCCCCATGAACGGGGTCATCGGCATGACGGGCTTGCTGCTCGACGCCGAGCTTAACCCAAAGCAGCGCGAGTTTGCCGAAACCATCCGAGGCAGTGCGGAAGCCCTCCTGACCATCATCAACGACATCCTGGACTTTTCCAAGATTGAAGCGGGCAAACTCACCTTCGAGGTGCTCGACT
>DASWVC010000399.1:0-2661 GCA_036401335.1 Chthoniobacterales bacterium | reverse complement strand
AGACCCGCCTGTTCCCGGTGCGAAGCCGGTTTGGACCCGAGTTAAACTTTGTTCGGTACATGGCTGCCCTGGCTGAGCAGCTAACTTCAGCCAACGCCAACTTTGCCTCTCCGGACCCTTCGGTTCTGCCGTCGTTCGTGGAGGCTGAGCGTACTTTTGGGAAGGCGTGTCCGGTGATATTCCGTTGCAGCCAGAACCGGAAAACCTGCCCGGCGGATTGGAGCCCCGGCGTGAAGGTTAAACCGGATCGAATCGGACAGGACCCGGGGGTATGGGAACTTGCCTTGCACGCAAGGGAGATGGAAGACGGGCGGCTGGAACTGCGGTGTGCTTATGCCCCGGAGGTGTATGCGGAAAAGACGGTCCGGCGGTGGATGACCCATTTCCGGTTATTCCTGGAAAACCTGGCGGCAGGCCAGGGACGTAACCTTCAGAAAGTTGACCTGCTGGCCGCCGCAGAACGGGACCAGATGGTTTACGAATGGAACCGGACAGAAAAAGCTTATCCGAGCGACGCCTGCCTTCATGAGTTAATCGAAGCACAGGTACGTCGGAGCCCGGGCGCGACGGCGCTCCTGTTTGGTGCCGATTCCCTGACTTACGACGGGATGAACCGGCGGGCGAACCGGTTGGCGAACCATCTTCGCAGCGCTGGGGTGCGGCCCGAAAGCATCGTGGCGGTCCTGGCGGAGCGTTCACTGGACACCATCGTGGGGTTAGTCGCCGTTCTTAAGGCAGGGGGTGCCTACTTGCCGCTGGACCCGAGCCACCCGTCGGAACGGCTGGGTGCCCTCCTGCGCGATGCCCGGCCAGTGGTGGTGCTCGCTCAAGTCCACTTGGCGAAAAAGCTGACCGGGCACAACGTAAAGGTGGTCGTGTTGGGTGACGGCTTCGAGGCGGAGAGCGACGCCAACCTGCCCAACCTGACCACGCCCGACAACGCCGCTTACGTCATCTACACGTCAGGATCGACCGGAATTCCCAAGGGAGTCGTAAACATTCACCGCGGAATCTGCAACTACGTGACGTGGTGGCGCGACTACCTGAAGCTCACCCCCGGAGACCGTTTTCTCCAGAAGATCCCGTTCACCTTCGACCCTTCGGTCGCTGAAATTTTCGGCACGCTCACTGCCGGGGCAGCATTGGTGGTGGCGCATCCGGGCCGGCACGGCGATACCCGCTACCTGATTGAGACCGTGTGCGAACGGCAGGTGACGGCGGCTTTCTTCGTTCCTTCCCTGCTTGCCGCCTTTGTGCAGGATGAGCAGGTCACGCGCTGCGCGTCGTTGCGCCTTGTCGTCAGCGGCGGTGAGGCGCTTTCGGCGGAGCTAAGCGATGAATTCGCCACAGTCCTGCCGGCGGCTGAGTTAATCAATATTTATGGGCCGACCGAAGCGGTGATTGCGGTCACGGCATGGAGGTGCGAACGGCCTTCGGGAGGGCGCACGGTGCCGATCGGGGGGCCGATTCAGAATACGTCGCTTTACATTCTTGATCCGGCGATGCAACCGGTGCCGATCGGCGTGGCCGGGGAACTGCACATCGGCGGGGTTCAGGTTGCTCGCGGTTACCTGAATCAGGCTGCGTTAACGGCGGAAAAGTTTGTTGAAAACCCGTTCGCCCCGGGCCGCCTTTACAAGACAGGCGACCTGTGCCGCTTCCGGGCCGATGGCATGATCGAGTTTCTTCGCCGCATCGATCATCAGGTTAAATTGCGGGGCTACCGCATTGAGCCGGGAGAAATCGAAGCGGTGCTGAAGCAATTCCCCGCGGTGCGCGACGCGGTGGTCATGGTGCGGGCGGACGAACAAGCTCCGGGCGGTCAGTTGCTGGCGTACGTGATCGGAAAAGGGGTCGTCACAGAAGACCTTCGACTGCATGCCCGCCACTTTTTGCCCGATTACATGGTGCCGGCCGTGTTTGTTCTCCTTGAGCGGTTTCCGGTGACGGTCAACGGGAAATTGGACCGGGATGCGTTGCCCGGTCCGGAGTTTGGGCAAGGGGAACCGCAGAAGGTCCAACCGCGTGACGCGTTGGAGGCACAGTTGCTGAACATATGGCGGGAAGTGCTGCGCCAGCCGGCCTTGGGTGTCACCGACGGTTTTTTCGAATTCGGCGGTCACTCGATCTTGGCGCTGGAGATTGTTACCCAGATCGCCAGAAAGCTCAGGCGGACGCTACCCCTCTCGGCTCTGTTCGAGGTGCCCACCGTGACCGGTCTGGCGCAGGCCCTGAGGGAGCAACGTTCAGACCTTCCTGCGGCAACGATCGTGCCAGTCCAGCCGCGCGGCGCCAGGCCGCCCTTTTTCTGCGTGCACGACGGATTTGGGTCGTGCATGTACTTTCGCAAGCTGGCGGACGGCTTGGGTCCGGCACAACCTTTTTATGGGTTTTTGCTTCGGGAAAACCTGGCGCGGTTCGGCACCGTCGACTCGGTGCGGCAACTCGCTGCGCATTACGTGGCGGAACTGGTGCGGATCCGGCCGGACGGTCCGTTGCAACTGGGAGGGTTCTGCACCGGTGGCGTGATCGCCCACGAAATGGCCTGCCAGTTGCGCGTGCTCGGCCGCGAGGTGTCTTTGCTGGCCTTGATCGACGCCAACAACCCATTGTGTCCTCCCCGCCGCCAGAGTATCCCTGAGCGGTTGCGGAGCCGGCATG
>DASWVC010000398.1:0-17700 GCA_036401335.1 Chthoniobacterales bacterium | reverse complement strand
GCGATGACGGCGGTGAACCCGAGCACCGAACCGACCGCCAGATCAATTCCCCCCGTGAGAATGACGAAAGTCATCCCGGCGGCCAGCACGATGTTGATCGACGCTTGCCGAACGACGTTCACGATGTTGTTTTCGTGCAGAAAGTTCGGGGTCAACACCGCGAAAAGGACGCAGATAACCACCAGCACAGGCAGCATCCCGGCCGTTTGGATCAAGGACCGCGTAAGCTCTTTACGCCGTGCGTTCGCCACGGCGTTCCCTTGAGCAGCAGCACCGGTAGTAACGATTTCAGTTGCCATTATGTGTGTGCCTCCGTCCGCACGACGTCCGTCGCGAATTTCATGATGTTTTGTTGCGTGATTTCGACCCCGGTCTGACCCCCCACCTCGCCGGTGATTTGTCCTTCCCGCATGACCAGCACGCGGTCACAAACCCCCACGATCTCCGGCAACTCGCTCGAGATGAACAGCACCGCCATGCCTTGTTCCACCAATTTCTTGATCAAGGCGTAGATCTCGGCTTTGGCCCCCACGTCCACCCCGCGCGTCGGTTCGTCCAGCATCAGCGCTTTCGGGTTGATCTCGAGCCAGCGTGCCAGCAGCAGCTTCTGTTGATTCCCGCCGGAGAGCCCGCCCGCCCGCGATTTCAGTGAGGCCGTGCGGACGCGCATCGCTTTTACTTCCACGTCCGCCCGCTCCTTCAACTTTTTGGAATCGAGCACCCCGGCCGACGCACAACGGTTCAGGATGTTCATCGTGATGTTTTCTCCCGATGACATCTGCAGGAAGACGCCTTGCAGTTTCCGGTCTTCCGGCACGTAGCCGATCCCGGCCCGAATCGCATCCTGCGGCTGGTTGATCTGCAGTTTCTGCCCGTTCAGGGACACTTCGCCCGAGGTTCGTTTGTCGGCACCAAACACCAGGCGGGCCAGTTCCGTGCGTCCGGCGCCGACCAGGCCGGCCAACCCCAGCACTTCACCTTCGCGAAGCTGAAAGCTGGCGTTTTTCACCCGCTTGCCGTCCCCCATGTTCTTGACGTCCAGGACAAGGCGGCCCCCACCGGGGTGTTTGGAGTGGGTGTAAAAATCCTCGACCCGGCGGCCAACCATCATCTCAATCACTTTATCGGCAGAAAATTCGGATCGCTGCAATTCGCCGACGTACTCGCCGTCGCGCAGCACCGACAGCCGATCGGCCAACTCGTAGACCTCCGCCATGCGGTGGCTGATGTAGATAATGGCCAAACCTTCCGTTCGCAGCTGCCGGACCACATTAAACAGCTTCTCGGTTTCCCGATCGGACAGGGCCGCCGTCGGTTCGTCCATCACGAGCACCCGGCTTTTGTAGAACAAAGCACGCGCAATCTCCACCTGTTGCTGCTCGGCCACGGCGAGATTGGAAGCCCGCTGACCCGCTCTGAACCGCGCGCCGAGGCGATCCAGGACGCTTTGCGTGCGGCGATCCATCTCGGCCGTGTCTTTCACGAACCCGAATCGCTTTAACTCGGACCCGAGAAACACGTTGCCGCTGACCGTGAGATTCGGCGCAACGGTCAGCTCCTGGTAAATAATGCCGATTCCCGCCAACCGGGCCGCGTGGGGCGTCGGGAGTTGGATGGGTTTGCCATCGAGGAGAATTTCGCCGGCGTCTGCCCGGTAAGCGCCGGCCAGGATCTTCATCAGCGTGCTTTTGCCGGCGCCGTTCTCTCCCATGAGGGCGTGGACCTCGCCCGGCCAGATGCGAAGATCGACGCTCTTGAGGGCCCGAACCCCGGGAAAGCTTTTCGTTACCCCCCGTACTTCCAGGATTGGTTGGCCATTCGCGCTACTTGGTCCAGCCTTTGTACTCGCTGACATTTTCTTTGGTGATCAATTGCACCGGAATCAACGTGAGCTCCTGTTCCGGTTTCTTGCCGTTGATGAGGTCGTAGCCAATCTGCACGGCCTTTTGCGACATCGAGTACGGGTCCTGCGAAGCGGTCGCGGCAACCAGGCTTGCAGGATCCTTCAAGGAAGGCACGATGTCCGGCGAGCCGTCCACGCCCACGATGAAGAAATCTTTGCGTTGCGCCTGTTTCGCCGCCAGGTCACACCCGATCGCAGTCGGGTCATTGATCGCGAACACCGCATCGATTTTGGGAAACGCGGTCAGGAGGTCGGTCATCACCCGCAGTCCCCCGTCCCGGCTCCCACCGGCATTCTGGTCTTGCGACACGATCTTGATGTCCGGGTAGCTCTTCAGAGCTTCCAGAAAACCGGCTACCCGGTCGGTGACGGCCGATACCGGTGGTCCATTCACGATCACCACCTGCCCCTTGCCTTTCAGGCGTTCACCCACGTATTTGCCGTCTTCCTCGCCAGCTTGCTTGTTGTTCGAGGTGACCGTGGCGTCGACCCCGCCTTCGGCCGCGACATCGACCGCTACTACCGTGACGCCCGCCTGTTTTGCCCGCAGCACCGCTGGCGCAATGCCTTTGCTGTCTGCCGCGTTCAACAAAATCAGATTGACGTTCGAAGAGATAAAATTGTCGACCTGGTTAGTCTGGTTGTTGACGTCGTAATTGCTCGACTCCGCCGTGAACTTGACGTTGGGGTTGTACGTCTTCGCCTGGGCTTGGGCGCCGTGTGCGATCTGCACGAAGAAAGGATTGCCCAGATCGCCTACGGAGACCGCGACCGCGTTGAAATTTTTGTTTTGAGCTAGACCTGGCGTCGCCAACGCCAGGGCAGCCGCCAGGCTGAGGGAAGTCGCGAAAACCGAGCGAACGGAAATTTGGATCATCTTGTTTCGGGGGTATGGGGAGAAGGCATTCCGTGGTGCGGTGTTACTGCCCGCACACGAGGACGCACCGTCAGTTGTAATGACGGAGGAAAAAGAAGCAACCGATTTCGCTGGCTATTTACAAAGGCCGGAGCAGCGCCTCTCTGGCCGGGAAGCGGCCGGTAGGGCGGCGAGTCTCTTCGCCGCCGGGCCGAGGTGGTGGCCCACCTCACCCCGCGGTCGGCGAGGGACCGCCGACCTTGCCGGGTCCCCATTCGATCCGGTGCCCTTCAGGGTTCCACGTTCTCCCATTTGCAAGAATCGGCCGCCCGTAGCACCGCATCGATCACGTACTCAGTGCGAAGCGCGTCCCGGAACGTCGGGGCGGCAGGCTGCTTGGCGTCAAGGCCACCCAAAAAGTCGGCAAGCTGGTGGATGAAGGAATGCTCATACCCGATCGCAAGTCCGGGGACCCACCATTTGCCCATGTACGGGTGATCGGAATCGGTGACATGAATGGAGCGCCACCCGCGCAACGTGCCCTCGTCTTTGTGGTCGAACCACTGCAAGCGGTGAAGGTCATGGAGGTCCCAGGCCAGCGACCCGTGTTCCCCGTTCATTTCCAGGGTGTAAAGCGCCTTGTGACCCCGGGCGTACCGCGTCGCCTCAAAAGTCGCCAGCGAGCCGTTCTCAAAGCGGGCCAGGAACGCGCTCGCGTCATCGATGCCAACCTTTTCCTTTTTTCCAGTCAGGTTGTGGTGCCGCTCCTTGACAAACGTTTCCGTCATGGCCGCTACCGTTGAGATCCCGCCGTTAAGCCAGAGCGCCGTGTCAATGCAATGGGCCAGGAGATCACCGGTAACTCCGCTCCCAGCCACGCCGACGTCCAATCGCCACAGGGCCGCCCCGCCTTGCGGCACTTCCGCGGAAATGGTCCAGTCCTGCAGGAACTTGGCCCGGTAATGAAACACTTTCCCAAGTTTGCCCGATTCAAGGATGCGTTTGGCCAGGGTGACCGCCGGGATCCGCCGGTAATTGTACCAGACCATCGTCGGCACGCCGGCACGTTCGGCGGCATCAACCATCTGCCTGGCTTCGGCGACGTTGCGCGCCAGAGGCTTTTCGCATAAAACCATTTTGCCAGCGTTGGCCGCCGCCACGGCGATTTCCGCGTGTGAATCGTTGGGGGTGACAATGTCAACGAGGTCAATTTCCGGATCATCAACAACCCTGCGCCAGTCTGTGACGTGCGTCCGGTAACCCCATTTGTGGGCGAACCGGCCCACTTTTTCCGGGTCCCGCCCGGCCACCGTCGCGAGCACGGGCCGGTACGGCAGGTCAAAGAACTGGCTTACGGAAAGGTAAGCGTTTGAATGGGTGCGGCCCATAAACCCGTACCCGATAAGGCCGATGCGTAAATCCTTCATGACGGCACGGGGTAGCCTAGGGTTGAGCCGGAGCCAGGGAGTCTTGCCGGGTTTTCGCCGGGCTGCCTTCATTCCAGCCATGCGCATGCTGGACGGCCAACATGGCTGCCAGCACGGATTGCCAGGTTTCCGGCTTCAACATCACTTCATTTGGAAACATGCAGCCGTCCCAGCAGATGTGGCGGAATGCTTTCGTTAACTCGCCGTTTTCCTGGCGCAGCCAGTGGGCGGCATCGCGGACGACGTCGAGTTTGCCGTTGGGATCGTCGGGAAGGCAATGGCGGCCGGTCTTGTCGTGCGACCCCGCGCCTTTCACCGTTGCGTCGTTCTGGGCAACGTGGAAATCGATGGTCCACGGCCGCAACGCCCGGGTCATGGCTTGAAGCGCCTCTTGCAAAACCTGCGGATCTTTCCAGTCGTAACCGGAGGGCAGGATCCGATCTTCCTCGGCGTTGGCGCCGAGCGTGTAGAGCAGCGTGTGGGCCATATCCGCTTGGAAACCGAGTTGGGACGGCCGGTCCACCGCTTCGAGGAGTTGAACCGCCTTTTTCCAACTGTGCAGGCCGCCCCAGCAAATCTCGCCTTCGGCAGCCAGGCGCTCGTTATGGTCGGCGGCAATGGCACAGGCTTCGCGAAGGGTTTCGACCAGTTTTTTCGTGGCGAGGGAGTCAGCCGCCCAGGTGCCCGGGTCGGTTGCCGTGTCGATTCGCACCACTCCGCTGGGTCTGACGCCGAAGCTGCGCAGGGCTTGGCCGAAAGCGCAGGCTTTCCGAACCTGGGTCAGAAATTTTCGTCGTTCATCGGCCGACCCCATGGCCGACCCGCCTCCGGTGGGCGGCCAGACGGGTGCAACCAAGGAACCTGCGACCAAGGAACGCTGGACAAGTTTTTCGGCCAGCCGGGCAATGTCATCCGGCGAGGCATCGATGCTGATGTGGGGATCGGCGACGAAAAGGTCGACGCCGTCGAACCGGTGCCCGTCGACCTCGGCCTGGGCGGTGAGGTCAAGCATCGTGTCGAGGTCGATGAAGGGCTCGGAACCAGGGCCTTTGCCGACGAGGCCGGGCCACATCGCGTTGTGCAATTTGGGGTATCTCATGTCTGGGGATGGTTGCGGTGAAGGGGCGTGCCCCCTTGAGCGTTTCAGAACTGGCCGAAGCTGGCCCCCAGTTCCGGAGCGTCAGGGTTCGCGTCCGGTCCAAAGTACCGGAGGACGACCAGATCCTCAACGTCGCTGGTATTTTCAAAAGTCACGCCGGCTTTGGCGGCCGGCTCGGAGCAGAAAACCTCATCTTCCGTCAGTTCGACAAATCGGATCAATTTCGGGCAATCCAAGGTAAGCCGGTTCATTTTACCCCGGCCCTGCACGACGATGAGTCCGTAGGCACCGCCATCACGGACGGTGCACCGGACCCCGGGCTGCACGGTAAGCTCTTTGGCGGTAAAACGCTGTTCGCCGTTGATCTTGCCGTACACAATCCAACGATCAACGTACCCCTCGCTTTGAGAATCGGCCACGGGGATGGGTTCAAGGTAATGGTTGTTCTTAAAGGCGGGGTCGACATTCGCCTCCCAATCCAGTTCACTAAGGATGAAATCGAGGTCGAAATGCTTTTCCGGGGGAATGTCCTTGACCAGCAACGCCCGGGGAACTTCGCGCCCCTCCACCAGGGACTGCCACATGGAAAAAACGTCGGAACCCCACTGTGGCTCGTACGTACAGAGCGAACCCGGAGCGTGCAGGAGGCCCGGTCCGATCAACCAGCCGGAGCCCGGTTTTAACCGGTACGCCTTCGAAAGGTCCAGGATGCCGTTGTCACCACGGTTCCAGTCCTCAAGGCAGCGCCGCACCTGCGCTTTCGTGGTGCCCGGTTCAAGCCCCATAAATGTGTAGGGGAAATTGTTGCCAACCGTGTTGTGTTGCGGGGGAAAATAGTAGCTTTCCGGTTTACCCTCCTGGCCGACCAGCTTGGCGTGATCCGCGGACTGGTGCATGTGGTGAGGGATTGGCCCCATGTTGTCAAAGAACTTTGAGTAGACCGGCCATTTGCCATACCGCCGCCAGATGGGCTCCCCGATGAGGCCGGTGCCCGATTCCACGACGGCCTGCGCGAGCGTGAACCGTTTGTTTTCGAAAACGACGTAGCTCAACCCTTCGTCCGGGGTACGGTTCTCGTTGGCGGCTGGCGTGGTGCTGGCGAACCATCGTTCGTCGATGCCGCCGCGATTGAGGCCGTAAGCGTAGAGGTCGTCCGGATGCAATTTGAGGCGGCGACCGGGCTGCAAAAAGGAGCGCGGTACCCAGGCGGGTGCGAGGCGCAACAGGCCGCCACCTTGTTCGAGCGCTGATTCGGTCAGCGCCTTCACGCTCACGTCGGTGGTGGAAAGGGCAGTGATGGTTCTCATGAAATGGGGGGATGCCTTCTCTAACGCCGGGCGGACCGCTTTTTCAAGGTGAAGGAGCGGTCCCTTGCAATTTGGCTGCCTGCCCGTTTACCGTTCGTACAGTTCCGCCATTTCCCGCAGGTACCGGCCGCTGTTCCGTTGCAATCCTTCCAACTGCTCTTCCGTGTAGCGCCACTGCCAATTTCCGGCCGGCCGACCCGGCGTGTTGAGCCGCGCCTCGCTGCCGAGGCTAAGCAGGTCTTGCAGAGGCACGATGAACAAGCGCGAGGCCGAAGCATACCCGGCCCGGACCAGATCCCAGGGCACGGTGTTGCCCGCTACTCTAAGGTAACGGCGCAAAAAGTCATGCACGGCCGCAGGTTGCTGGTCGTACCAACCCCAGGTGGTGTCGTTGTCGTGGGTCCCGGTATAAAGGACGGAATTCGGGATGGCATTGTGGGGCAGGTACTCAGTCGCACCCTCGAACCCGAACTGCATCACTTTCATGCCGGGCACCCCGATGTCTTTCACCAGCTGGCGGACCGAGTCGGTGATCAGGCCCAAGTCCTCGGCCACCATCTTGGCTTCGGGGAAACGGGCATGGATCGCCTGGAACAAACGCAGGCCCGGTCCCGGTTCCCACTTATACTCACGGGCGGTGGTGGCGGTGGCCGGGACTTTGCAATACTCGTCGAAACCACGAAAATGGTCGACCCGGACGACGTCGTACAACTGAAAGCTTGCTTCCAGGCGCGCCAACCACCACGTATACCGCTTGGCTTCGTGCTTTTTCCAGTCGTACAGGGGATTGCCCCAGAGTTGTCCGTCCTGGGCAAAGTAATCGGGCGGCACGCCGGCCTGAGCCGTTGGATTAAGGTCTTTGTCCATCTGGAACAGGTCCGGATGAACCCACACGTCCGCGCTGTCCAGGGCGACAAAGATCGGGATGTCGCCGAAAATGAGGACGCCAAGCGCATTCGCGTACGCTTTTAGTGCGCGCCACTGCTTGAAGAATTGAAACTGGTACCACGTTTGCGCCGCGTAAGCATCGGCCAGATCTCCTTTGCCCAGCAACTTGCGCGCGGAATGGTACCGTTTCATCTCGGGCGCCCATTCAAGCCACGAGCGGCCTTCAAACCGTTGTTTGGTCGCGACAAAACGGGCATACGGTTCAAGCCACTCTCTATTCAGCTTCACAAAATCCCGGAATGCAGCCAGCTCGGTCGGAGGAGCTTTGGTCAGAAAGTTCGCGTGGGCCCGCTTCAGAATGTCCCACCGGTGGCTCCATTGTGCCCCATAATCGACCACTCCTCGGGGCAAGCCCCGCAACGGAGCGAGGTCATTTAGGTCCAGAAACCCTTCCAAGACGAGCGTTTCCAGGTCGATCAGGTAAGGGTTGCCGGCAAAAGCGGAAAAACATTGGTAAGGCGAGTCGCCGTAGCCGGTCGGGCCCAACGGGCAAACCTGCCAGTATTTAAACCCGCTGCCCGCGAGGAAATCGACAAAGCGTCGGGCTTCACGTCCAAACGTGCCGATGCCGGTAGGGCCGGGCAGCGAAGTGGGGTGCAGAAGAACACCGGCCGCACGTGAAGTTAACCAGCTAAAAAGTGGGGTAGGCATAAAAAATCAGGGCAACCGCGACACAATCGGGTTGCCCTGTGCAGATATTGCGGTTGACGATTGCTATTCTTCCGGAAAGCTCAACGTGTCGATCAAAAATTTTTCGTACCTGTCGCGGTGTTGCTCAGTCCATTCCTTACGGGCTGCTTCCCAGGTAAGTTTCCTGCCTTTTTCTCCCTCGATCCATTTGTACTTCCGAATCTCCTCTTTAATGAGGTAACTGATCCGGTAAAACGGATCGGCCAACATCATGGGGGGTACCTGGACGTATTGCTCAGTCTCTAAGATTTGACGCATCTGGCGGGTTATTCTTTAACGCCACCGGAGGTAAGGCCGCCGATGACAAAGCGTTGGCAAAGCATAAACATGACCGTAATGGGCACGCCACTCAAAACGGCCAGGGCGGCAAATCGGCCCCAAAGTTTTTCCTGTTCATAAAGAAATGAATTCGCGCCGACGGCCAAAGTCCAGTTCTCGCCGGTCTGCAACACCACGGAAGCAACCGGGTATTCAGACATGTAACCGATGAACGACAGGATGAAGACAACGGCGAAAATTGGCGCACTAATGGGCAGCAGAATCCGGATGAAGGTTTGAAAGACGCTTGCCCCGTCGATCCGTGCCGATTCTTCCATGCTCGCCGGGATGGTGTCAAAGTAGCCTTTGATCATCCAAATGTAAGAAGAAATCCCGCCCAGGTACACGAGAACCAGGCCGGCTTGCGTGTTCAGGCCAAGCCATCTCACGTAGGTGCCCGTAAAGTCCAGGATCACGTAAAAGGCCACGAGCGCGAGCACCATCGGAAACATTTGCAAGATCAGCAAGGCGCTCAAGGTGGGCGTGCGAAATTTGAATTTGAGCCGCGCAAACGCGTACGCCGCAGTGCCGGACAGGAGGATGATCCCAGCCGAAGCGACGAACGAAATTTTGATTGAATTCCAAAACCAGAGCAACGGCGGAACGCTCGGCTTAATGGTTCGGGCCTCGCCAGTCGCCGGATTAACAATTTCCTGGTAAGGGATGCCCAGCACGAATTTCCAATGGTCAAGGCTTACTTTGTCCGGCAGGAGCCGGCTCGGCGCGAAGTTCCCCTGGCGGAACGACGCCGACACGACCATCACGAACGGAACCAGGACAAGTGCCAGGAACGTCAACAGCACGCCGTGCGCGAGGAGTTTTCGAACGAGCAACCGGCGGCCCGAGGTCATGAACGGCGAAGCCCGAGGCGCCGCCGGCGCGGCCTTGACGATGGCACGTGGCTTCTGGCCGGCCAGGGTAGTTTCGTTACCGGAACCGCTCATAAGCGTTCAAGGCCCCTGCCAAGGCAAAACGCCGCGTGGGTGAGAACGTTGACTCGGTTCGAGGCGAAAGACAATGGCCGGCAAAAATTCATGGGTACGTAACGAATTAAAAACGGGCAACGCAAACTCAGATCTTCACGTTGCGCCGGCCGATGCGCAAGTTTAACCAGGCCAGCACACCGACGATAAGGAACAGCAGGGTGGCAATGGCGCTGGCCAATCCATAGTTGGTCCCGGAATCGCGGAAAGCGAGGCTGAATGTGTAGGTAACAAGCAGGTCAGTTTCCCCGGCAATCCCGCCACCCACCATTTTTGGTCCGCCGGCCGTCAGCAGGTACACCAAGTTAAAATTATTGAAGTTGAAGGCAAAACTGGAAATCAGGATGGGAAAGAGAGGCGGCAGCACCAGCGGCATGGTAAGCTGGAAAAAATCGACGATGGCATTGCTCCCGTCGATTGCGCTCGCCTCGTAAATCGTGTCCGGAATGGCCTGAAGCATGCCGGTACAGATCAGCATCATGTACGGATAACCAAGCCAGACGTTGACGAGCAGAATCATGGCTCGTGCACCCCAGGGGTTTGTTTCCCATTCGGGCGCAAAATGAAACATTGCCTTCAGGAACGCATTCACCGCCCCAAACTCCTGGTTGAACAAACCCCGGAAAATCAGAATTGAAAGGACAGCGGGCACGGCATAGGGCAGGATCAAGAGGGTTCGGTAAACGCGGCGGCCCCGGAGTTCCTTCCATTGCAGAATGACGGCCAGAAAAATGCCGACCGCGAAGGTGCAGACAACCGACAGGCCCGAGAAGGCAACGGTCCAGAGAAAGATCTTGAGAAAGGGTCCCTGGATGCGTGGGTCGGTGAGGATCCGGTAATAGTTTTCGAAACCGCTGAAAGTCCGAAAGCCGACGCCAACTTTTTCGCCTTTTTCGTTCGTGAAATAACCGAGGTGGGAGTCGGCGTGGATGACATTTCCATTGGTCCGGTTCGTCAGGGTTCCATCCGGGTTAAGGTTCCAAAGGGGCTGCCGGGCCGCGAACTTCGTGAGCCCTTCCAAGGCGACCAGCGAATGGTCCGGAAGGGCGAATTGGCGTCCGCGCATCGGGATAAAGAGCTTTTCACGGGTGATTTGGGCCATTTCAAGCGGCTTACCCGGTGGTTCAGTGTTGACCTCAAGTGGCTTAAGCAGCCGCGGAGGATCCGTCACCGCCGGTTGTTGGCCGGCCTTGAGCTCAAAAGAATCAGAAACGTAGCGGTGACTCCGGTCCTTATCGTCCTGGATGGCCAGGAGGTACCGGCCATCGTCCTGCACATACAACCGGTAGGTGTACGTGAGGTCGCCGGTGAGGTACGTCTCCTGCCGCAGGACCGCTACGGCACGATCGTACGACAACAGGTTCTGCGAATTGTACTTCGTGAAACCGATGTAAACCGTGTACAGCAAGGGAAAAATGACAAAGAGGCCAAACCCGAGGAACCCCGGAAAGAGGTAACGGAACGTGTAGGCCCTTGTGCTCAGGTAAACGTACGCTCCCAGCGCAATCACCACCAGCATGCCCAGGGCGATCCAGGCATTACCCGCAAGGTAGATGACAAAATCGAAGTAAAGCGCCGGCAAAAACACCAGCGCCACCAGGACCTGACGAATCGGAAAACCCCGCGAGTTCACTTCTGCATGCTATGCTTGGCGTCGGCCAAGGCAGCCTGCGGGCTTGCCTGCCCATTGGTAGCGGTTTGAAATACCGTTGTCATGGCACTCCAGAACCTGCCCATTTGGGGAATGTTTGGCATCACCTCCCCGTTCTGGGCGTTTTCAAAGGTTGCTTTCACGAGCGGATTCCTGGCTGCAAAATCGTCGTAAGCTGCTTTCAGCGCCGGCACACCGATCGGCACGTCTGCATCGATGCTCTTGAGGCCATCGTCGGTGATCGCGTATTTCTCAAGGAACTGCACCGCCAGATCGCTGTTGGGCGTCGCCCGGTTGATCATCGCGGTGAGCACCCCAACGAAGGGTTTACCCGGATTGCCGTCCACTCCCGGAAGGGGGGCCAAGCCGAAATCGATTCCGCTTTTGCGCAGATTTGACCAAGCCCAAGGACCGCTGATCATCGTGGCAAGTTCGCCCGAGTTCATTTTCTGATCCATGACGCTGTACGAAGCGCCTTTCGGCAGAACGCCTGAGTTGATCAGGCCCACAATTTCCTGGAGTCCCTTGACGGCCCCGGGAGCATCGACCCCAACGTCGTTGACGTCGTACCCGCGGGACGTCTTCTTAAACGCATAGCCCCCACCGCTCGCCAGGAATGGCCAGCTGAAATAGGGGGTTCCATAATCCCACATGATCGCAATCACATCGGGATGTTTACTCCGTAACTGCTGCGCAAACGCCGGAAAACCATCCAGTTGCGTTGGCGGCGAGCCAGTGACGTACTTTTTGTTGTAAATCAATGAAATTGCTTCCAGGGCAACCGGGTAACCATAAACCTGGCCTTCGTGAGTCACGGCGTCCCAAGCCATGGGCACAAACTTTTCCTTCAGTTCACCCGAGATCGTCAGGGGTTTGAGCAGGCCGGCATCGGCCCATTCCCCGAGTCGGTCATGCGCCCAGAACATCACGTCAGGCCCTTTGCCGCCCTGCGCCGCCGCTTGGAATTTGTCGGTGAGACTTTCAGGGTGCTCCACCGTGACCTTGATGCCATAGTCCTTCTCAAACTTCTTGCCGATTTCAGCCAGCCCGTTGTAACCCTTATCGCCATTCATCCAGACGAGAAGTTCACCATCGGTCCAGGCGAAGGCAGGCAGCGCCGAGCACAGAACAAAAAGTCCGCACAACAGTTTGTTGATCATGGGTAAAAGCTGAAGGGGGAAACAGGCGAACGTTCGTTTTCCTGGCGAAAAGGGGCGTGGCCTGCGCTGCCTGTTAGATAAAGTAAGTTCCCGATTCTGACAATACCGAAACAAGCTGGCGAGGGCCGCACCATCCGCCTTGCCCAGACGCGTGGATTCAGTGTCCCCGGTAGCGTCGGGCTGAGGTAAAGCGCTCCTATGAACACCGGTTTGGGGTTGCGCGCTTCCAGGCAAAACGTTTACATCCCCGGATGATCCCGTTTTGCCGGTGGGTTCGCGCTCTCGTTTCCCCCTTCCCGCCTGCGGCAACCGGGGCCGCCCATCGGATCACGGTGGACCGGGCCCGGTCGATGCCGGCCGCCTTCCTCGTTGGGGCCGGCCTGGTTTTGTGCAGTTGCGCATCCCCAAACGCCGCCATTCGCTCCCATTACCGCGACTACGCCCTGGCGGTCGGTCAACCGTACCCGGAAGAGGCCGCCGTTGCGCAAAACCGGGTAAACCGTTACCTGGCCCACCTTAACCCTCAGCGGCGCGCACGCTTGGAACCCTTTGCCTACGTGGCGGTTGAGGCGACCACCATGCCTGCGACCGAAGTTGCCAGCATCGCAAAAAACATGGTGAACAGCGGGCAGGTCTTTGGAAGCCTGGCCAATGACCGCTACAACTTGTCCGGCAGCCAGGCCCTGTTCATCATGGTATTCGACTCCAAGACTGGCCGGCCGGCGAGCAACGAAGGTTATGTGGCCATGGACATCCCGCAAAAAGGACAGCCCGGGTTGTTCGGTGGCTATGACGCGCTGTACATTGGCAACGGAAGATGATGAAAATTGCTACGCTCGTTTGCCTGCTGGCCGTTGTCACATTCCGGCCCGGTGCCGTTGCCGGCCCGCCTGCCCAGGCCCGCAACATCACCGAGTACAGTTTAGCGATGGGTGAACCTTACCCTTCCGAGGTGGACTTGGCGTACCGCCGCCTTTGGAAATTTTTGCAGCGACCCAATGGCAGAGGTCGTACCTCGCTGGAACAAACGCCCTTTGTGGCCGTCCAAGTCGGAGCTTATGATGCCGCCGAGGTGCCAGCCGCCATGGGCCGGATCGAGCGGGGAACCGCGCAAGCAAACCGTTTCTATGGTTCAGATCGTTTTGAGCCTGCAAACGCGCCCCTGCAATTTCTGATTGTCTTCGATTCGCGGAGCCGTCGCCCGGTTGGGCCGACTGGCTTTTTTGTGAGTGACACGCCCAACCTGGGCGGCATCGGAAAGTTCGGCGGCATCGTGGCGGTGTACGCAGGCACCAGGTAGCCCGGGCGTAGAACCACGGCACGGCAGGCGTGACCTCCGCGGTGGATCAAGCCGGTTGCGGGTTGAAAATAGCCTGGGCCTGCGTCAAGGGTGACAAAATGAAAGGGCGTAGGACACAGATTGCGGCTGTTTTGGCGGCCTTGGCGTTGGTGGCGTTTTCTGGTTGTGCAATGGACCAGAACAATGTGGGCGATGTGTATGGCTCGTCCGATACGACGGCCTCCCCGTCGAGTGCCCAGTACCCTGAGTCGATGAAAACCGGCACGGCTTCGGGCGATACCCGTGGACCCACCCTGCCGTGAGGCTTGAGACTTACCGGACCGGGTCGGCCCGCACCCGCGCCATTGGTCAAAAAAACCTTCCCGCTGACCGTTCAGCGGGAAGGTTGATTGATGATGCCGGTTTTCTAGGTCAGCCTAAAAGAACCACTCAACCTGGGTGCCAAACAGCCAGCCCGAGTTGGCCCGGTTGCCCACACCACCGTAAGGAGGAATGGAACCGCCAAGGTTGACGCCTTCCTGAATCGGCGTGGTCGAGCCTTTCAAAGAATTGCTCCAAACCGCCCAGGTGGCGAACACGCGCAGCTCAGGACGGCTGAAGTAGCCACCTTTCGGCTTGAGCGTCGGGGCAATCGTGAACACGCCCATGTCGCCGCTGCGGCCGAAAGCGTTGGTGCCGGAGTAACCCCGGTTGTTATCCTGGTAGTTGTAAACGGCCTGACCCTGGATCGCGAAGTTGTCGGCGAACCAGAAGATCGGCCGGACACCGACGGTGTAGAGGTTGCGGGTGACTCGTGCAGCCTTTACGATTCCGGCCGCATCCGTTCCAGCAACTCCATACCCCTGGGCATCCTGCTGCCAGAAGGCCCACGTGCCGAGCGAAAAGACGGTTGACGGATTCCAGATAAACTGGCCGCCAGCGCGGTACGTGTGTTGTTTCTGGATCGCCTGGCCGGCATTGATCACCGTGCCTGCAGGGGTGCCAGGATTTCTGGCCAGGAACGTGGCTTCAGCACCGGTGGCTGTGCCGAGATCGTCGCCCGAACTGAAGTTCGTCGCGCCCCAGCCAAACAACCCGTACAACTGCAGCAAACTCTTGTTGCCGAAATCATATTCCCAGATGGCACCGCCGCCGATGCCCCACCCGTCCGAAGTACGAACAGGGTTGGTCAACCGGTCGCCGTTGAAATCCGTGGTGAAGGTCGAGCCTTTTTCATAGTTCCCGATCCCCACAACCATCAGCTTGCCAGGGCCCACGTTGATGTCCTTGATGCGGACGTCGAAGGTGTGCTTGTAAAAGCTGCCCGTGGTCGGCGATTCCAGGCTGGGATTCAGCCCGCCCAGGTAAGCCAGCCAAAGTTTGCCGAACCCGAGGTCGATGTTTTCAACGCCCGCCCCGTATCCTGAATCATCCAGGTAGAAGTAGTCGTTCGGGTCGATGTTGAACCGGTCGTAGAAGCGTATCCCACCCCAGAAGGTGACTTCAGGCGCAGTCTTGAACACGTTCTTCATTTCCAGGAAAGCCTGGCGCAGAACGAAATCGAAGTCGTTCCCGGTCCGTTCCAGAGCGCCCTGGCTGCTGATGAAGGTGCCGCGGCTTTGCACGTACCGGATGGCCGGGGTGAAAGTCATCGACACATCCATGACGTCGGGGCTGTCGCCAAGCATGTGTGCCTGCGACCAGGTCAACTCCATGTAGGTGTCGTTCTCGTTGCCGAGACGGGCACGGCCGCCAATGTAGTCGGGCGGTTCAAAGTTGAAGTTGCCGCCGCCGCCGCTGCCGTTGACCTGAACGCCCGCGCGGACGTAGGCCGAGAAGGTGAAGTTGCGGGTCAGGCTTTTCAGGAACGACTCGTCAAGCATGGGCGCGGATTTGCCGCCCTTGTCATCCACGGCTACGCCATTGGCGTCCGTGAGCAACCGGGTGTTGAGGATGGAACCGGTGTTGGCCTTGGATTCCAAGGTCTTCATTTCCGATTCCATGGAGGAAATCCGCTCCTCGTACTGGCGTTGCATCCGTTCCATCTGCGTCTTTAACGCAGACACGTCATTCTGGTCAGCGCTCTGCGCAAAAAGCGCTCCAGGGGTCAGCAGCGAGAGACCCGCGGCCAACGTCGAATAGCGAAGACTCCTAAGTCCGGTCAATGTATCCGGAATACGCATTTTCTTTTTTTACTCCTTGGTTAAGGGATGGGGTTTAACAGGCAAGTTCTCGTCTATCGGATAGGGAAAACATCTGTCCAGAAAAAATCGGAATTTTTTTTAAACATTTTTTCCGCCCAGGTGTCTGGGATTGGGTACCGGCATCCCTTTTTCGGGGTTTAACCTCGTGTTCCGCCGCCGTTTCCCCGGCAGCTTTTCACCGTGCGAGCCTTTTGATACCGCTTCCGCGAGCCGTTTCCGTTAATCCGGCAAGACCGCCGTTGTCATCCCACCCGACCTGATGTCATATCCACGTAACCCTAGTGCCTGGGGAATTTGATCATGACTGATACCTTGCATACTAATCCGCTGCGCGAAGGCCTGGTCAGTCGCGCTACGCCTCGGCCGTGTTCCATCGTCATCTTTGGTGCAACCGGCGATTTGACGCACCGAAAGCTGGTGCCGGCGCTTTACAACTTGGCGGCGGATGGAGACCTCCCCGCCGGGTTGAACGTCGTCGGGTTTGCCCGCCGGGAGAAACCCGATGAGACTTTCCGTGCCGAGCTGGAGGAAGCGGCTCGAAAGTATTCCCGCCAGAGCATCAACGACGAACTCTGGAAAAACTTCCAAAGTTCAATTTATTATCACCGGAGCGAGTTTAACAATCCGGAAGGGTACCAGCGGCTGCGGGAGCGGCTAGACAAAATCGACCAGGAACGCGGGTCCGGAGGCAACCGCCTTTTCTATCTCTCCGCCGGTCCGGACCAGTTTGAGCCAATTTTGACCAACCTGAAGGACGCCGGGTTGAACGAGGCGCAGGACGGCAGTTGGGCCCGGGTGATCGTTGAGAAACCGTTTGGCATCGATTTGGCAACGGCGGAACACCTGAACAGCGTCGTTCACCAGGCGTTCGCGGAATCGGCGACGTTCCGCATTGACCATTACCTGGGCAAGGAAACGGCCCAGAACATCATGGTCCTGCGGTTCGCAAACGCATTGTTCGAGCACCTCTGGAACCAGCGGTACATCGATCACATCCAGATTACCGCGAGCGAACAGCTCGGCGTTGAAGGCCGGGCTGGGTACTACGAAGGCGCTGGCGCATTGCGGGACATGGTGCAAAACCACCTGTTGCAGTTGCTCTGCCTGATTGCGATGGAACCGCCCACGGACCTGAGCGCCGACGCCGTGCGGGACGAGAAGGTAAAAGTGCTGCGTTCCCTCCGGCGGATCCGTGGGGCAGACGTTAACAACCATGTCGTCCGGGGCCAGTATTCGGCGGGCTCGATCAACGGAAAGGCCGTCCCGGCTTACCGTGAGGAAAAGAACGTCAAACCCGAGTCCGAGACGGAGACGTACGCGGCTTTGCGCATTCTGGTGGACAACTGGCGCTGGTCAAACGTTCCCTTCTACGTCCGCGTCGGCAAGCGGCTGCCGAAAGGGGGCACTGAGATCGGCATCCACTTCAAAAACGCGCCCGAGGTGCTTTTCAACCGCGACCAGCAGAACGTCTATGACGGTTCGCAGAACGTGCTCGTCATCCGCATTCAGCCCGACGAAGGGGTGTCGCTGCGAATGCAGAGCAAGGTGCCCGGCAACAGCGTGCGCATTCAGCCGGTCAAAATGGATTTCAGCTACGGCACGTCCTTTGGCAAAGCGAGTCCGGAAGCCTACGAACGGTTGTTGCTCGACTCGATGGCCGGCGACGCAACTTTGTTTGCACGGCGGGATGAGGTGGAAGAAGCCTGGCGCTTCATTGATGACATCGAAGTGGCGTGGCACCAGGGTAAATCCAGGCCGCCGCTCAATTTTTATGCGGCCGGCAGCTGGGGACCCAGTGAGGCAGACCAATTGATTGAAGCCGACGGCCGGGCTTGGCGCCGGCTCTGATCGGAGTGGCGATCCTTCAGCCAAGGA
>DASWVC010000397.1:0-4886 GCA_036401335.1 Chthoniobacterales bacterium | reverse complement strand
AAAAATGCTGGAAGCCTTGGAATGGATGAAATCGCTTGAGACCACTTCATCGTCGGTGTACTCCAAAATGCCTTTCAGGTAAGTCTGACTGGCCTCTTGCATCTTCGCGCTGATTTCCTGGTAACTCGTCTCTTTGACGGTACGAAAGGTGAGGTCAACCACCGAAACGGTCGGAGTCGGCACGCGGAAAGACATACCGGTCAGCTTGCCTTTGACTTCCGGGCAGACCAACCCCACGGCTTTGGCGGCACCGGTCGTCGACGGAATAATGTTAATCGCCGCAGCCCGCCCGCCTTTCCAATCCTTGCGGGACGGTCCGTCGACGGTTTTCTGGGTGGCAGTGTAGCTGTGGATCGTGGTCATCAAGCCCTCCTCGACGCCAAATCCTTCTTTCAGCAACACATAAACCACGGGCGCCAGACAATTTGTTGTGCAGCTCGCATTCGAGATGATCTGGTGAGCGGAGCTATCGATTTTGTCATGGTTAACGCCCATGCAGACGGTGATGTCTTCGCCCTTCGCGGGCGCAGAAATAATGACCTTCTTGGCCCCGGCGGCAAGGTGGCCTTTGGCTTTACCGGCGTCGGTGAAGAGGCCGGTCGACTCGATCACGATCTCGCACCCGAGCTTGCCCCAGGGCAGGGCTGAGGGACCTTCTTTGACCGCCAGACACCGGATACGGTGCCCGTTGACCACCAAGGTGTCGTCCTCCTCCAGGTCCGAACCCGATTTCTCGCTGGATACCTCTCCCTCGAACCGTCCCTGGGTGGAATCGTATTTGAGCAGATACGCCAGGTTGTCTGCAGGAACGAGGTCGTTGACGGCAACGACGTCGACTTCAGAACCCAAAAGCCCCTGTTCCACAATCGCCCGAAACACCAGGCGCCCAATTCTTCCAAAGCCATTGATGCCGATCTTCGTCATGTTGACGAACCGTTAACGCGAACCCCGGGTAACGTCAACGCAACCTGTGGCCAACCGTAACCGCCGGTTGTGCAACCAAGGGCTTTCGCACGCCCGATTGCACCCATGCCGGCAGGGCGACTTACTGGCGAGCGCGTTCGATTTACGTGCGTCAGCGGCACTGCAAGCCAGCAACAAAAAAGGCGACGGCATAAGCCGTCGCCTTTCAGAAGACCTTTATTTTGTTAAACCGGCGCCCCGGTTAGTCCGCCCAAACCTTCCGGCTGCGGGCGGGTTTCCTCAGGACGCACGTCGCGACGATTTTGCGCGATCGGCGGAGGCGGGTTCAAGAGGCGCCCGTTGTTCAGGATCTCGCGGATCTGGCTCCCATCCAGGGTTTCGTATTCCAGCAACGACTTCGCAATCGCCACCAGAATGTCTTTCCGTTGGGTAATGACCTTCATCGCCCGCTGGTAGGAATCGTCGCACAGGCGTTTCACCTCACGGTCGATCTCCTGGGCGGTCGCCTCGCTGTAAGCACGGGAACGCGAAATGTCGCGTCCCAAGAACACGTAATCTTCGTGCTCTCCGTATTCTACCATGCCCAGACGTTCGCTCATGCCCCATTCACAAACCATCTTACGAGCAATTCCGGTCGCCATCCGAATGTCTCCAGACGCGCCGTTCGTCACATCACCAAAAATGATCTCTTCAGCCACGCGGCCACCCATGATGACCACCAGGCGGTCAAGCAGTTCGTTTTTCCGATTGGTGTACCGGTCTTCCGTCGGCAGGTACATGGTTGAGCCAAGCGACGGACCGCGCGGGATGATTGTTACTTTGTGCAGCGGATCGGTGTACTCGAGCACCTCACAAAGGAGCGCATGGCCAGCCTCATGGTAGGCCGTGTTCTCTTTTTCCTTTTCACTGATGGCCAAGCTGCGGCGTTCCTTGCCCCAACGCACCTTGTCGCGCGCTTCTTCCAACTCGGCCATTGTGATCGCCTTCAGCCCCCGACGGGCCGCCAGCAGAGCCGCCTCATTGATCACATTGGCAAGTTCAGCCCCTGAGTAACCGGGTGTGCCCCGGGCTACCACGCCCAGGTCAACCCCTTCGGCCAATTTTACCCGCTTGGCATGAACCCGGAGAATCTCCTCACGGCCTTTCACATCCGGCAAGTTAACAGTGATCTGGCGGTCAAAACGCCCGGGCCGCAGCAAAGCCGGATCAAGCACGTCCGGCCGGTTCGTGGCCGCAATGATGATCACCCCTTCCTGGGTGTCAAACCCATCCATTTCGACCAGCAGCGCATTCAGCGTCTGCTCCCGTTCATCGTGGCCCCCGCCCAACCCATGACCCCGGTGACGGCCGACGGCGTCGATTTCATCAATAAAGATGATGCAGGGCGCAGACTTCTTTCCCTGCTCAAACATGTCACGAACGCGGGAAGCACCCACGCCGACGAACATTTCCACGAAATCAGAACCGCTGATGCTGAAGAACGGCACGTCGGCTTCACCCGCAATCGCCCGCGCGAGCAAGGTCTTGCCGGTGCCGGGAGGGCCCACCATCAATACCCCTTTTGGGATGCGCCCACCGAGTTTCTGAAACTTTTTCGGGTCTTTTAGGAAGTCGACAATCTCCTGAACTTCCTCTTTTGCTTCCTCAACCCCGGCCACGTCTTTGAACGTCACCCGGTTGCGGTCACGGGCAAGCATCCGGGCTTTGCTCTTGCCAAAGCTTAACGCCCCTTTACCGGCATTCCGGATTTGCTGCCGGAAGAAAAAGTACAGGATCAGAAAAAAGATCGCGATCGGGGCAAACTGCAGGATGGCTGAAACCATCACGTCCGAATCCGCCCGGATGTCGACTTGATAACCCTTGCCCTCGAGTTCCGATTTTAGGTCCTTATTGTATTCAATAAAGATAGTCGTTTTGAAATGATCTGCGCCGTTTGCGCCGACCGGCTTGTGCGCCCGGTCGTACGCTCCACGCAAAACCTGCGTTGACCGCCCTTCGGTAACCACGAGCTGTAACGGCTCCTCGCGGCTAATCCGGTTTTCCTGCAGGTAACGCTGAAAAGTGGTGTATGGGATTTCTTCGACATTCCCGTAATTGCCGTTCCGGGAAAATAAAAATCCGCCCAACAAGGCGATGGCACATGCAAAGAGAAGCAGTCCGCGCCAATTAAAGTTGTTGTCGTTGCCGAAGTTTCGGTTATTTCTGTCTTTTGAAGACCTTGGATCTGGTTGTGCCATATACGAAGCGACCTGCCATGGTACCACACCGGCCTCCTTCTGCAATGGGGGGTGTCTGATTGTTTATGCCCTTGTGGCGTCAGCACCAAGCCCTTGCACAAACTCGGCAAATCGTCTTTCGGCGTTCTGCACCAGCGGCAAACCGTGGGCAAATGTCATTCTGCGGACCTCGAGTGAACCAAGGGTGCGCAAGGACAATCTCGCCTGAGGAGCATTGCGACAATATTTCTCAGGCAGGACTTGGAATTCGTATCCCGGAAGGTTGATCACCAGATCGCCAAAACTCAGCGACTTGGTGCGGGCATGGTACAACGCAATTTCGCCCGGGCCGCCGCCCGGCAATGCTTTTACCTGAAGTTCACCGAACAGCACCTGACCGTCCGCAAGATCTGCATCCGTCCGGCAAGGCAACTCGGCTGCTGCTTCCGGATGGCTCCAGATCGGCACCTTCCAGCGTTGCGCCAGCGCCCGACTGGCCCGTTCGTGGTTTCCGTTGGTTAAAACAATAACGGCCGGTTCGCCCAGGGACAGCAACTCGGACATCGGCTCGCGCCCAAGCAGGATCGGGTCGAGAAAAATGATTTTTTCTTCCAACACATAGGCGGTGCTGGTCAAATCCGTTTTGCAAGCCGCCCCGAAAGCTTGCCAGACGTACAGTCCGGGCACCACTTCGTGCAATTCGTCAGCTCTGGCCATCGGCGAACCGCAGAAACCCTCCTCCACACGCGATCCGGCCTACGCCGGGACCCGCACTGGTTCGGAGGCCTTTCAGGAATCGGAGGCGTACTTCACGGTGCAACCGTAGGGTTGGGTGGAAGAGGTAGGGACCGGCTTGCCGTCCATCACTGCGTCAAGGGTTTGGCGCACGTAGTTCGTCGCCGGCTTCACGTCCGCTTCGTTGGTGCTGCGCTTGTTATCGATCGCTCCACGGTACACAAGGTTGCCTTTGGGATCGATCACGTACATGTCCGGCGTGGTTTTCGCGCCGTAAAGGTGGCCGATTTTACCTTCGGGATCCAGCAACAGCGCCGTCCGGGCAGCACCCACTTTCGTCGAGATCTCGTTGAGTTTTTCCGCCGGGTAGTTCCCCTGCTCACCGGGGGCCGACGAATCAATGGTCAGCCACACGACCCCTTTGGCCGTGTACTCTTTTTGCAGTTGCTGCATGTTGCCCGACCGGTAGTGTTTGCCGACAAACGGGCAGTCCGGGTTGTACCATTCCAGCACTACGAACTTACCTTTGTAATCAGACAGGTGGCGGGTCTGGCCAATCGTGTCCGGCAACGCGAAATCCGGGGCGGACGACCCCGTTTCAACGTCTGCCCAGGCACAGGTGACCGAAGACAACGAAACAACCAACGGCAGGAGCAGCAGGGAACAGGATTTCATGGCGGGTGAAGCGTGTAGGATTTAGGTGCGCGAACGTAACCTGGACAGAACGGATCTACCCTTTACGAAGCGTATCGAGAACCATTTGTGAGTTGATAAGTTCGGGCAAAACCACCGGGACCTGATTGGGTCCACCCGGCGGGTAATAAAGGTACAAAGGCACCCCTGCCCTGCCGTGTTGCCGGAGCAATTCGGTGATGTACGCGTCACCATTCGTCCAATCGGCGCGCAACGTCACCACCTTTCGTTGGGCAAACGCACTTCTCACCTGAGGAGTATCGATCGCAAAACGCTCATTGGCCTTGCACGTGATGCACCAATCCGCGGTGAAATCAA
>DASWVC010000396.1:0-6063 GCA_036401335.1 Chthoniobacterales bacterium | reverse complement strand
TCAGGCAGTCTGTCCGGCTAGTGTGCCCGGCGCCGCTTGCTCCCGGTGCAGGGTGCGTAGAACGCTGATGCCCCGGGACCTGTAACCCCGCGCTGATGAACCAGCCCCCTGACCTGAACCTGGAATGGCTTGAAGCCGACGGCCAAGGCGGATTTGCGTCCGGTACCGTTGGCGGGGAGCGGACCCGTCGTTACCATGGCCTGCTCACGCCGGCGGTGCCGGCCCCCGAAACCCGCTGGGTAATGGCAGCGGGGTTCGATGCGTGGCTGGAAGGTCCGGGTGAACCGGTGCGGGTTTTTCCGCAACGTTACTGGCCCGACGTCTTCGGGCCGGACCGGCGCTGCGTCGTGGCCCGGTTTGATCCTTTGCCCTGGCCGGCCTGGGTCCTGCAAAGCCCTGAGGGTACAACCTTGCGGCAGGACTTGCTGATCCACCGGGGAACGCGCTCCGTCGTTTTACGCTGGAGTTTGATGGACGCAGCTCAAGTTCCGGTTTGTTTAAAGCTCCGATTGCTGCTGGCCGGGCGCTCTTACCACGCGACCCATCACGAGAACCCCGCCTTTGATTTTGACCTCCAGCCCGGTCCCGCACTGCATTGGCAGCCGTATCCCGGGGTGCCTTCGGTTCGGGCTGCGGTCAATGGTTCCTACGCGCATGAGCCGGTGTGGTACCGGCAGTTTCAGTACCGGGCAGAACAGGAGCGCGGCTTGGATTTCCTGGAAGACCTTGCCTCGCCCGGGGTGCTTTCCTGGGAGATCAAGCCGGATCAGCCGGCTTACCTGTTGCTGAACACGGACCCTTTCCCGTCAGCTTCAAATGGGCTGGCCGTGCTTTCTGAGCAGTTAATTACCGAAGAGCGCGACCGGCGGGAGCTCTTGGGTTCGCCGCTGGCGAAGGCGGCCGACGTTTACCTGGTGCAAGGGCGCCGGGGTCGAACGGTGATTGCGGGTTACCCGTGGTTTGCCGATTGGGGGCGCGACACGTTCATCAGCATCCGCGGTCTGTGCCTGGCAAACCGACGGCAGGACGATGCCCGAGGTATTTTACTGGCTTGGTCCGACCAGGTCTCGCAAGGCATGTTGCCCAACCGTTTTCCAGAGGCAGGACAGCCGCCGGAATACAACACCGTGGACGCAGCCCTTTGGTACGTGGTGGCAGCCGGGGAATGGATGGCAGGGAAAGCCGAAAGCCCGGCAGGACTGTCCAGCTCAGACGCCTCCAAGCTGGGGGCAGCCATTGGCTTGATCCTGGAAGGGTACGAGCGCGGCACCCGGTTCGGCATCCACGCAGAGGCCGACGGCCTGATCGCCGCGGGGGTGCCGGGACGTCAACTTACCTGGATGGATGCGCGGGTAGGGGATTGGGTGGTGACGCCGCGGGTTGGTAAACCGGTGGAAATTCAAGCCTTGTGGATCAATGCGCTCACCGTGGGGTCTGCACGCGACGGACGGTGGCGTCCGCTGCTGGCGCAGGCGAAGCAGTCGTTCCAGGAACGGTTCTGGAACTCAGAACGCAGTTGCCTGTTCGACGTCGTGGACGTGAATCACGAAGCAGGCGTGAATGATCCGGCCATTCGCCCCAACCAACTTTTTGCGATTGGCGGGTTGCCGTGCCCGGCGCTTGAGGATCCCGCCCGGGCCGCGGATGTCCTCCGCTGCGTGGAAAATCACCTTTGGACGCCGGCAGGCTTGCGTTCGCTCTCCCCGGCGGAGCCGGGCTACCGGCCGTATTACCGGGGAGGGGTAATGGAGCGCGACGGCGCTTACCACCAGGGGACCGTCTGGCCGTTTCTCGTGGGTGCATTTGTGGACGCCTTTCTCCACGTGCATGGAGACGGTTTCGCCGCCCGCGAAGAAGCACGAACCCGTTTTCTGCAGCCGTTGCTCGACCGTGGCTTGAACGCGTGCGGGATCGGGCATTTGAGCGAAATCGCCGACGGCGATCCGCCGCATGCGGCGCGCGGTTGTCCCTTCCAGGCATGGTCGCTCGGGGAATTGCTGCGGGTGCAGCATCGTCTGAACGGAAGCGGGGCTGGTGGCAATGTCCCCGCGGGGACGGTTGCCGCGGAGTAAGCGCGGTGCCGTAATACCGGGCGCTCGACGAGGGCGCTTGGGGAGTTCGCCTAGGGACACGCGACCCTTAGGCGTTAACTTAAGCCGGACCGGGATCTCCAAGCGCCTCAGACGGCCCTGGCCGGCCGTGCCGACACGCGGCGCCGGGGGCGAAGCGACTCGCCGCCCTACCGGACCAGCTCCCCTAACCGGACAACCCCGATACCCCGGTCGGCGAGGATTGCCTTCGTGGGTTCTGGCTTTCGATGGGACAACCCGGTATAAGCCAAAAACAAGGAACCGATTCCTGCCTTCATGAATTCCGACGCTGAATCTGACCGCCTGGCCGCTGATGCCCAACGCCGCGAGAACTGGAAGCGATGGGGACCTTACCTGTCGGAGCGACAGTGGGGCACCGTGCGGGAGGATTACTCGCCGGGGGGCAGTTGCTGGGAATATTTTCCCCACGATCACGCCCGCAGCCGCGCTTACCGTTGGGGTGAAGATGGGCTGCTGGGGATCACAGACCGCGAATGCCGGCTCTGCTTTGCATTGGCTTTGTGGAACGGCCGGGACCCGATCCTGAAAGAGCGCCTTTTCGGGCTGACGGGTCCGGAGGGCAACCACGGCGAGGACGTTAAGGAGCTTTATTACTACCTGGATGGCACGCCGACGCACTCGTACCTCAAAGGGCTTTACAAATACCCTCAGGACGCGTTTCCGTATGCGGCCCTCCACGACGAGAACGGGCGCCGGGGCAAGCTGGATCCCGAATTTGAACTGCTGGACACGGGCGTGTTCAATGGGGACCGCTATTTCGACGTGGTCGCAGAGTACGCCAAGGCGGCACCGGACGACATTTTCATCCGGATAACCGTGCACAATCGCGCCGCGGAACCGGCGGTGCTGCACGTGTTGCCGCAGCTGTGGTTCCGCAACACGTGGTCTTGGGGACCGTCGTACGACAACGAGGACGGGGAACGCCCGCGCATCCGGCTGGCGGCTGAGGAGGGCGTGCTTACGGCCGTCCACCCTACCTTGGGCACCTTTGCGCTGCGTGCCGCCCCCGGTCCCGACGGAAAGCTGCCGGGCACTTTGTTTACGGAGAACGAGACAAATTTCGGCAGCGTCTTCGGTCAGGAGGTGGCGGGCGCAACTTACAGCAAGGACGCGTTCCACCGGTTCCTGGCGAGGAAAGAAGAGGCGGCGGTTAACCCGGCCAAGGAAGGCAGCAAAGCCGCTTTTCTCTACCTGCTGACGCTGCCTGGTAACGGTTCGATGGAGTTGAACCTACGATTGTACGACGTTGCGGCTGCCAGCGAAGTCTGGGACCAGGCAGAGGTTTTTTCGGAACGGGTGGCCGAGGCGGATGCCTTTTACGCAGCGCGAATCCCTGGCGACCTCAGCAATGACGAACGCCGGGTGGCGCGCCAGGCCTACGCCGGGCTGGTGTGGTCCAAGCAGTTTTACCATTATGTGGTGGATCGATGGCTCGAGGGTGATCCGACGGAGCCGCCGCCGCCCCGGAGCCGGCTGGAGGGCCGCAACCATGACTGGCGGCATGTTTTCAGCCGCGACGTCCTCTCGATGCCGGACAAATGGGAGTACCCGTGGTTTGCGGCGTGGGACCTTGCCTTTCACATGTTGCCCCTGACGCGGCTAGACCCGGAGTCTGCCAAGGACCAGCTCCTGCTGATGCTGCGGGAGTGGTACCTGCATCCGAACGGGCAAATCCCGGCGTACGAGTTTGCCTTTGGCGACGTGAACCCGCCGGTGCACGCCTGGGCGGCCTGGCGCGTCTACAAGACCAGCGGGCCACGCGGCGAGCGTGACCTGCTTTTTCTTGAGCGTGTTTTCCAGAAACTGCTGCTCAACTTCACGTGGTGGGTGAACCGCAAGGATGCCAATGGCAAGAACCTGTTCAGCGGCGGTTTTCTCGGGTTGGACAACATTGGGGTATTTGATCGCTCGGGCCCGGCGCCGTACGGTGGGGAGTTGGACCAGGCGGATGGGACCGCCTGGATGGCTTTCTCGTGCGGCATGATGCTTTCCATTGCGCTCGAACTCGCCCAGGAACGGCCGGCTTACGAAGACATCGCAAGCAAGTTCTTTGAGCATTTCATCGCCATCATCGACGCCGTGAACACCTTGGGCGGCTCCGGCCTGTGGGATGAAGAAGACGGGTTCTACTACGACCAGCTGCGTTGGTCCGGTGGTCAGCAGCGCTTGAAAATCCGTTCCATTGTTGGCGTGATCCCACTGTTTGCCGTTCAGGTCATTCGCGCGGTTGACGTGCGCCGCCTTTCCGGGTTCAGCAAACGGTTTGATTGGTTTCTGGCGAACCGGCCGCACCTCGCCGCCCATGTCATGTCGTGCCACTGCGACGACCCCCATTACGGAGACGTTATTTTGCTCGCAATCCCACCGGTGGAACACCTCAAAAGGGTGTTGCGTTATGTGCTCGACGAAGCGGAGTTCCTGTCTCCTTACGGCATCCGGTCGGTGTCGCGCTTCCACCACGACCATCCTTTTGAATTGTGGGTGAATCAGCAGAAACTATCGGTCGGGTACGTCCCGGGGGAGAGCACCAGCGGGTTGTTCGGCGGCAACAGCAACTGGCGTGGGCCGATCTGGTTTCCGATCAATTACCTCCTGATTGAAGCCTTGGAACGGTACCATCTTTTTTATGGCGACGCGCTTAAAGTCGAGTGCCCAACCGGCTCCGGACAATGGCTTAACCTGCAGGAGGTGGCACGTGAACTGGCCGGGCGTTTGGCGTCGATCTTCAGCCCGGATGCTGCCGGCGGCCGGCCCTGTCATGGGCAGGCGAGTGTTTACGCCCAGGATCCGAATTGGCGAGACCTGGTACTTTTCTATGAGTATTTTCACGGCGACACCGGGCGCGGGGTGGGCGCCAGCCACCAGACAGGTTGGACATCGCTGGTGGTGCGTTGCCTGGAAGAAAAAGTGCGCCTGAAAGCTTAAACTTGAAGGCGGGCCATAGCCCAAGGACGGCCCTTGAATCTCACCATTGAGCATTATGAACGCAGAAGAAGAACAAGGCCGTCACGGAAGTCCCTGGCGGGTCACCGTGCTGTTTTTACTCTACGGGGTTGTCCATAGCCTGTTGGCTTCGACCATCGCCAAGCGCAAGTTTATCCAGGTCGCCGGCGAACGCGCCCGAAACGGCCTGTACCGCCCGCTCTACAACGCGCAGGCGGTGGCAGGCCTGGCCGCGGGCACCTGGGCGTTTTTGCGGCTGCCGGACCGGTTGCTTTACGCGGTGCCAAGACCTTGGTCCTGGCTGCTGCACGTGATCCAAGGGGGCGGTATTACCCTCCTGGTGCGTGCGTTGAAAACCACCGGGTTGGACCAGATCACTGGTCTTGGGCCGTTATGGGCGTTTGTTACCGGGAAACCTGTTCAGCCCGAGTCGGAAGCGCAGGGGCCGCCGCCCGTTTCGTTGCGCCGTCCTCAGAAGCAAGGCCCCTATGCCTGGGTGCGGCACCCCGAAAACCTGGCCATGCTGGCGCTCATTTGGGGAATTCCGCGGATGACGGTGAACCGGTTGACGCTTGCCCTCTGGACGACGCTCTACGCGGTCATCGGGTCGTGGCACGAAGACACACGCTTGCAGGAGGCTTACGGCACCGCGTTCGCACGTTACCGGCGGACCACGCCGATGTTGTTACCCCGGCTTGTTCGTCCACGGCAGGGGAGGTAGAGGCAGGTATCGGGGGGTCGGAGTGTCGGGGTAACGGAGTGGAAGAAGGCAGGGTGGCGGCGTTTTCTGGACCAACACGGGGGTGCTGGGCTCCCCGGTATTCCTACTCCCATACCCCGACCCCCCGACCCCTGCCTCATCCCGCGGGCGCTTCGAATTCGAGCCATGCGAAGGTGGCGGTGAATCCGGCCTCTTTCGGGCTGCAGGCGTACAATCCGGCATTCACCTCATCGCGGTCGGTGTGCAAGTGGGTGAGGCGGATCTGCGAAAGGTAGGATGCTTGTTCGG
>DASWVC010000395.1:0-11408 GCA_036401335.1 Chthoniobacterales bacterium | reverse complement strand
TCATAGGCGATTATGAGAACCTGCCGCCGGATAAGCCCTTGTTCACCGCGGAATTCCAAGGCGGATCGTTTGATCCTTGGGGAGGTGCCGGAACCCTCAACCTGTACAAGCTAACGGGACCCGATTTCGAAAACGTCTTTTACAAGTCGCTGATTTCGCAAGGGTTTACGATGATGAATTTTTACATGACCTACGGTGGCACCAACTGGGGTTGGTTGCCCGAACCAACGGTCTACACGTCGTATGAATACGGAGCGGCCATCAATGAGCAACGGCAGCTAACCGGAAAATACACCGAACAAAAGCTAATTGCGTCTTTCACCCAAGCCGTGCCGCAGCTTGCGGCGACGCAGCCCATCCGGACGGATGCACCCAGTAACTCCCGCCTGATTCTGGGGGGACGCGCAAACCCGGATGATTACACGCAGGTGCTCATGGTGCGCCACGCGGACGCCACGTCGGCCAGCACAGAAAAAACGCACATTGCCGTCGATCTAAACCCGCAGTTCGGCTCGGAATCGGTGTCGGGCGCGCAGGCGAATTCGACCGGTCAGGGCTGGGTTTATCCGAACGTTCCGCAAAAGCCGAATACCGCGATCACGGTCAATGGCCGGGATGCCAAGTTGTTGCTGGCCAACTATCGATTCGGCTCGCAACGTCTCATTTACTCGACATCGCAGCTCATGACCAATGGAACGTCCGGGGCAGAGGATTTCGCTGTCCTTTACGACAACCAGGGGAACGACGGAGAAACAGTCCTGCGTTACGCGAGCCAGCCGGAGGTGAACGTGGTGGAAGGCGACGTCACTTCGACGTTTGATGCCAAAGTCGGCGACCTGCGACTGAACTACACGCACAACGGCTTGGCTTCTGTGGTCATTAAGAACGGCCAGAGCGTCCTCTACCTTTTTCTCGCCGACGCCGCGACGGCCGGCGAGTTCTGGAAAACTGGACCCCAGAATGATCCGATTCTCTTGCGCGGTCCGTACCTGGTCCGATCTGCCTCGCGAAGCGGATCGGTGGTCACCGCCTTCGGAGACACCGACAAGCCAACGGCTCCGAAGGTTTATTTTCCATCCGTGGCCAAACAACTGGTGTGGAAAGGGGTGATTGGAGCGGCACCGAGCGTCGACCTTCCCGCCCTCAACCAATGGAAATTCCAATTTGAAACACCGGAGCGTGACCCGGCCTTTGATGATTCAGGCTGGACGGTGGCCAACCAGACTTCGACGAATAACCCTAACCCTCCGGGCAGCCTGCCGGTGCTCTATGAAGACCAATATGGCTTCCACCATGGCAGCGTCTGGTACCGCGGCCACTTCACCGCCACCGGGAAGGAAACCGGAATTACCCTCGATGCCGAAGGTGGGTCCCCGGGAATTTATTCGGTTTGGTTGAACGGCGCTTTTCTAGGCACGTTCCCGAGCGGTACAACAGACCTTCCGTTTCCAGCTGCCCTGCTCAAACCTGGCGAGGGAAACACCCTTGCCGTTCTGGTCATGAACATGGGGCACAACGAGGACTGGGTTCCGGCATTCCAATCCTGGAAGTCTCCCCGCGGGATCCGCACCGCGATTCTGCAGGGCGCCAAACCGGCGATAACGTGGAGGATTCAAGGTGCACGTGGCGGCGAACACCTGGTTGATCCCGTTCGCGGCCCAATGAACATGGGCGGGCTGTTCGGGGAGCGCCAAGGATGGTTCCTGCCCGGTTTTCCCGATGGCAGCTGGAGCAATGTTTCAACTCCGGACCGTTGGGAAGCGCGTAAACTCGTCGCCGGCATCGGCTGGTACCGGACAAAGTTCCAGCTTAAATTTCCCGAACCGTCGGATATCCCGATTAACCTTCGGATCACGGATGACCCGACCCGGCATTATCGGGCGCTGCTTTTCCTGAATGGTTGGATGATGGGAATCTATGCCAACGACGTTGGACCCCAGCACGATTTCTCCCTCCCGACCGGGATCCTGAATCCGAACGGCGACAATGAATTAGCGATAGCGGTGTGGGGCGAAGATGACCTGTCTGGGGGCTTGGGCGATGTCAGCCTTGTTGCGGCAGGCGCCTATTGGGGGGGCGTGCCGGTGCGCCAGGTCGCGTCGCCCGGATGGAGCGGTTCCTGGGGATCGCCGACGGTGCCGGAAAGTCTTGTCGTGGGGGCGGTAGCCGACCAGGAGGTCGCGGTAACCGGCAAGACCGTTCAGGTTGCGAGTTACCTGACCAACCTTTCGACCGTGCCGGCGCAGCAGGTGGCAATTCGTTTCAGCGCTCCGCCGGGATGGGATCCAGGGCCGAATCCGACCCTCACGATTCCGACGTTGAACCCGAACCAGTCGGTTGCGCTGAACTGGAGTGTTCAGGTTCCGGACATGGTTTCTCCAGGACTGCAACCATTGGCCGTTAAGGCAACTTACGTGTCCGGCACGGGATCGCAAAGCACCGGCGGCGTGGCGACCGTGCTGGGACCGTATCCGTCCCTGGCACCGCTTTACAACAACGCCGGAGTAACGAGCAATGGAAACACAAATCCGTCGGTTGGTTTCATCGGATTTACGGGTGATGCCACCTCTTATTCAGCCGAGGGGTTATCGGTCGTAGGGATCACTCCAGGCGCCACCATTAAATCGGGCGGAGCCGAGTTTACCTGGCCCGACGTCCGTCCCGGGTCGCCTGACAACGTCCTGTCAAATGGACAAGTGGTGGCGTTGTCCGGCAAGGGAAAACGGATCAGTTTTCTCGGTGCATCGAGCAGCACAGCGATCACTGCAACCGGCTCGGTTGTTTACACGGATGGAACAAGCACCCCGTTTACGGTTTCGGTTGGGAACTTCCAATCTGCGCCTGGACAAAAGGGAAATCCGGCGAACACACAAGTTGCGGCCGTTACATCAAACAGCCTGAACGGACCAACGAAAAATACGGTTTACCTGTTCTCATTCTCTGCGCCGATTGATCCAACCAAAAAGGTTTACGCGGTCGTTTTGCCGAAAGGCCCGGCCAGCGTGGAAGCCGGCACTCAGGCCCTGCACGTCTTTTCCCTGGCCATCGATTGAGTTCGGTGCCGGCGGGGCGATTACAGTTCCGCCGGCATTCCCCCCTGATCGGTTTTCTCCGTGGCACCACCCTATGTTCACTCGACCTTATCTGCCGTTTTCTGCTCTCCAAACGTATTTCGCACGACTTGTTCTGACAGCCGGATTCACGGTTGCGGTCCTAGCCGCAAGCCCTTGCCAGGCAGAGCCGGTTTCCCGGGCAGTCCGGGCGCCACACACGATTACTTACGATCGTTATTCGCTTAAGCTGGATGGGAAGCGCATTTTTCTTTATTCTGGCGAGATCCACCCGTTCCGGCTGCCCAGTCCGTCCGTTTGGCGGGACGTGCTGGATAAAATCAAAGCAGCCGGCTTCACCGGCATCTCCGTCTATTTTGACTGGGGCTACCATTCACCATCACCCGGCAAGTATGATTTCACAGGGATCCGGAACATGGATCAGTTCCTTGACGTTGCGAATGACGTCGGTTTATACGTGATTGCCCGGCCTGGGCCCTACATCAACGCCGAGGTGGATGGGGGCGGTTTTCCGGCGTGGTTGGCGGCGCAGCCCGGCAACCTCCGGAGCACGGACCCTTTGTACCTGAGGTGGGCGTATGAATGGCTTGGGCACATCGACGCAATCATCGCGCGCCATCAACTCACCAACGGCACAGGGAGCGTGATCGCCTATCAGGTAGAAAACGAGTTTTATGATCCCACCGCTGTCGGAATGCAGTACATGCAGGACCTTAAAATTAAAGCGCGCGCCGACGGGATCACCGTGCCGTTCACCTTCAATGAAGCCAACATCGGGTCCACGCTTTTTATCACCGGTCCCGGCGCCGTGAACCTGCCTGGTTTCGACAATTACCCTCAAGGATTTGACCCGTCGAACCCAGAAAAGTGGAGTCAGGTGCCAGACTTTACCGTCAATCGAACCCTTCTGAAAAACAGCCCGTTATTTTCCCCGGAGTTCGGCGGCGGAGCGACGGACGTCTGGGGCGGACCCGGTTACCAAAACTGCTACGAACTGACCAATGCCAACTACGAAAACGTGTTTTACAAATCGCTGATCGGGCAGGGCCTGACCATGATCAATTTCTACATGACTTATGGGGGCACAAGTTGGGGCTGGCTGCCTTATGCCGGCAATGCTTCTTCGTTCATCACGGCGGTGTACACTTCTTACGACTACGGCGCGGCCATTCGAGAACCTCGTTTGCTGACGGATAAATACGCTGAGCAGAAACGGATTGCCTATCTGCTAAAAGCAGTTGCTCCAATCACGGAAACGGACCCGGTGACGACGGTCACCCCACCCACCAACTCCGCCATTCTCCAATACACCCGGGAAAATCCGAAGACGAAAACTGCGGTTTATGTGCTGCGGCACGCGGATGCGACGTCGACCCGTGATGATTCCACGCATTTTTCTGTGGAAACGCCGGATGGCCATTACGCTTCGGTGCCACAGCAAGCCGGGAGCGCCCTTGAGATCCGTGGCCGGGATGCAAAGCTTTTGCTGGCAAATCTGAACTTTAAGAGGGCCCATTTGGTCTACTCGACGTCCGAGCTGATGACGGAGGCGGACACGGGCGACGTTGACCAGGTGGTCCTCTACGCACCGGCTGGCCAACACGGAGAAACGGTGCTCCGGTTTGCAACTGCACCAACGGTGGAAGTGCTGGCCGGGAAAGTCGCTTCGACCTACGATGCTGCGACCGGCGACCTGCGGCTCAACTACGTCCATGAAGGGTTGATCCGGGTGCAGGTGGCCGGTCCGTCGGGAACGTTGTCGCTGCTGATTGGAGATTACGCGGCCACCGCCAGGTTGTGGCAGCCTGACCTTGAGGATCGACAGGTTCTGGCAAGCGGACCTTACCTGGTGCGCAGCGCAAAGCTTGTCGGCGACGTCATTGAGGTGACCGGTGATCTGGATGCACCAACGACGCTGGAAGTGTTTGCGCCCCAATCGGTTGATCGCGTCGTCTGGAACGGGTACCTGGTGAATGCCCAGCGGACGCGGTACGGCACGCTAGCGGCGCAGCTCCAAGGTCCTGTTCCCGTTCAGTTGCCCTCCCTGAACGCATGGAAGTTTCAGTTCGAGTCCTACGAACGCAATGCCAATTTTGACGATTCGGCGTGGACGGTGGCCAACCACCTCACAACAAATAACTTCAATGTACCAGGCACCCTGCCTGTCCTCTATGAGGACGATTACGGCTTTCATCATGGAGACGTCTGGTACCGGGGGCACTTTGCGGCTACCGGCAATGAGACCGGCATCACGCTGGACGGAGAGGGAGGCGTCTACGGCATCTATTCAGTGTGGCTGAATGGAATTTTCCTTGGGACCCAACCGAGCGGTGAACACACGTTTGATTTCCCGCCTGCGGCGTTGAGAAAAGGCCAGGGCAACGTGGTGGCCGTGCTGGTCATGAACATGGGCCACAACGAGTCGTTTTCGCCGTTTGATAACGGGAGAAACACGACCCGTGATCCGCGCGGCTTGCGAACGGCGCTGCTCCAGGGAGACGCCAGCGCATTGACTTGGCGGATTCAAGGAAATCTTGGGGGTGAACGGGTGGTGGACCCGGCGCGCGGCTGGTTCAACAACGGGGGGCTTTATGGGGAACGAAACGGCTGGCACCTTCCCTTGTTCGATGACGGCGCTTGGGTGCGTGGCGATCTTCCCGACCGTTGGGCCAGCCGGCGGCTGCCGGCAGGAGTGGGGTGGTACCGGACGACCTTTAACCTGAATTTGCCCGAGAACTCCGACGTGCCGATCGGAATTGACATCGACGACCCAACCGCGCTTCTATACCGGGCACTTATCTTCGTGAACGGCTGGCAAATGGGCATCTATGCAAATGAGCTCGGGCCGCAACGAACCTTTCCCGTGCAACCGGGCATTCTCAACCCGCACGGGCTCAACACAATCGCCATTGCGGTCTGGGGTGAGGAGGGCAGCGCAAATGGAATCGGCAGCAGTGGAGGCCTGGGAAAAGTACAGCTCGTTCGGTTTGGCAACTTCAGTGGCGGCGTGCCGATCGACGTTGTTCCGGCGCCGCAAGTCAGTTGGTGAGGTAACGTGCCATCTGCGCCAGGGTGCTTTGCCAGGCAGTCCATCCACCGCGCGAAATCTACAGTCGACAAAAATCGTTCGGGAAATTATACCCAAACACTCAGGTAACTTAAGGGAGTGACCTGAGCGTTTGGTGACGCCCGGCTGCCGGCTATGACCATTTCCACCCCGCCCAATGTTGCTGCGGCCGCTGCCGGTTTGCACGAGGCAACCAAGACTTTCGGAGGCACCACGGCGCTTAGCAAGGTGACGATTGACCTTGTTGCCGGTGAAGTCGTGGCCCTGCTGGGCGAGAACGGCGCAGGCAAGAGCACGTGCGTTAAGCTGCTGGCCGGCGTTTACCAACCGGATCAAGGGCATGTGGCGGTAAACGGCAAACCGATTTCATTCCATTCGCCGCTGGACGCGCAGCGCGCGGGGATCGGCGTCATGCACCAGCACCCGGGTTTGTTTGCGGACCTGAGCGTCGCGGAGAACCTGTTCATTGGCCATCCGATCAAGGACCGCCTGGGGCGTCTCGATGGCTCGCGCACGTTGGCAAAGGCCCGCCGGCTTCTCGAGACGGTTGGCCTCGCGTGCGATCCGGCCGAACGGTTGGGCCGGTTACGCACGTCCGAGCAGCAACTTGTTGAAATCGCTCGCGCACTGTCGCTGGACGCGCGTGTTCTGATCATGGACGAGCCTACGGCCGCGTTGTCACAACGCGAGGTGGACCGGCTCTTCGCCGTGGTGAATGACCTGCGCGCTCAGGGTGTTGCGATGATGTTTGTCGGCCACCGCATGGACGAAATCTACCGTGTGGCGGACCGGATCGCAGTGTTGCGCGACGGCCGCCTGGTGGGCCTGGAGCCGGCGGCCCGGTTGACGCATGAACGCGCGGTCCAGCTCATGGTAGGTCGTCCGCTCGACGGGTTCTATCCGCACCACGAGGCCCAGCCGGGCGATGTCCGCTTGAGCGTGCGGGGCTTAGCCCGTCGTGATGCCTTCGAGGGAGTCTCGTTCGACTTGCGGGCCGGAGAAATCCTGGGTTTTGGCGGCCTCGTCGGCAGCGGGCGGACCGAAATTGCCCGGGTCCTTTTCGGCATTGACCAACCGACGAACGGGTCGATCCGCATCGATGGCCGGGCCGTTGCGTTCCGATCGGCCAAAGATGCCATGGCGAACGGCATCGCCTACGTCTCGGAAGACCGCATGGGGCAAAGCCTGATCATGGATTTTTCGATCCTGACGAACGCGACGCTCACGGTTATTAACCAGACGACACGCCACGGCTTGGTGGCACGGTCGAAGGAACTGGCCCTCGCCCGCCCGCCCCTCGACCGGTTGCAGCTGCGTTTTAAAACCTACGATCAACCCGTGCGCACCCTGTCGGGCGGCAACCAGCAGAAAGTCGTCTTGTCAAAATGGCTGCTGACCAATCCGCGTGTCCTGATCCTTGACGAGCCAACCCAGGGCATTGACATCCAGACCAAAGCGAACGTGCATGCGATGATTGCAGAACTCGCCGCCCAGGGCCTCGCGATCATCCTCATTTCCTCCGAATTACCTGAACTGCTGGGCATGTGCGACCGGATGATCGTGCTGCGCGAAGGTGCGGTTGCGGCCGAGTTGACGCGCGCGGCGGCAACCCAGGAAAAGGTGATGCGGGCCGCGACCGCGGTTGGTACGGCAACCCGATCGCCGGCTGGCCGGGAGCTGTCTCGTCCCTCCGCGCCGACGGCGGCTGTCGCCGCTGCTCCGGTCTCCAAGCCGGCCGATCTTTTCGTCCGGCTTTCCGTGCACCGGGAATGGGGCCTGGCAGCGGCCATCGCGGCGGTGGTGTTGCCAATCATGCTGATCAACCCGCGCATGTTGAGCACGGCAAATCTAATCGCCCTTTCCATGGACGCTGCCCTGCTGCTGATCGTGGCGGTTGGACAGATGCTGGTGATCATCACCCGCAGCATCGACCTTTCGGTTGCCTCCGTGATCGGCCTGGCTGCTTACGGAGCGGCCTCGACCCTGCATGGACACCCTGGCATCGGCGTGATTGGCGCCCTCACTCTGGCCTGCGGCATCGGCTTGACCGCCGGGCTCATCAATGGCCTGGTGGTGACAAGAGGCCGCGTTCCGGCCATCGTCGCAACGCTTGGCACCATGTCCGTGTTTCGCGGGCTCAACAGCTTGTGGGCGGGCGGAAAGCAGATCAGCGCGGATCAGGTGCCGCAAGCCTGGCTGGACCTGACGGGAGCGAGCGTCTTTGGCGTGCCGGCGGTGGTGCTGATCGCGCTGGCAACGCTGCTCCTGGCCGGCTTTGCGTTGCATTCTTTGCCGGCCGGACGTGAGCTTTTCGCCATCGGTTCCAACCCGGACGGTGCCAAACTCATCGGCATTCCCGTCGAACGCCGTCTTTTGGCCGCGTTCGGCATTGCGGGTCTGCTCGCAGGGTTTGACGGTGCGCTTTGGGCGTCGCGTTACGCCACCATCGATGCGCGTGTCGCGACCGGTTTTGAGCTGACCGTGATTGCGGCGGTGGTGGTGGGCGGGGTTGCCATCCGCGGCGGCGCCGGCACCCTTTTGGGCGTCGCGCTAGGCGCCTTGACGCTCCTCGTCATCAAGAACGGACTTACCCTGGTCCGAGTCGATCCCCTCTGGCTGGAGGGTGTCTATGGCCTTATCATCCTGGTGGCGGTTGCCATCGACGCACTCGTGGCGCGGCGCACCCAACTGCGCCGCCGCCACGCCCAGGCCGGAGCCCCTGCATGACGGCGTCCCCGAAGCCAACCAGCAGCTTGGTCGATCGACTTGCCACTTGGGAAAATTTCCTGGCGGTTCTGACGCTCGCGACCATCGCTTATGCGGTCGTCCGCGTGCCGAACTTCGCCTCGGTCTTTAACATTTCTCAGGCGATCGCGGGAGCGTCGGAACGGGCGCTGATCGTGCTGCCGATGGCGTTGCTGATCATTGCGCGCCAGATCGACCTTTCGGTGGCCAGCACCCTGGCGCTGACCAGCGTGACCTTCGGCCTCCTGACCCGCGCTGAGGTGCCCCTGGCTGCCGCTGTGCCGGTGACCATTCTCGGAGGAGCGCTCTGCGGCGGGTTCAACGGCGTTCTGGTGACGCGCCTGGGGTTGCCCTCGCTCGTGGTCACCCTCGGCACGCTCGCCATGTTTCGCGGCATCGGGTACATCCTGTTGGGTTCCGGTTCGATTAACCGCTTTCCGGAAAGCTTTCTGGATTTTGGCGTAAACACAGTGGCCGATGGGCCCATCCCATGGACGATTGTGCCGTTCCTTGTGCTTGCGCCGATCTTTGGGGTGATGCTGCAGAAAACGCCAGTCGGCCGGCGGATCTATGCGGTCGGCGGCAGTCCGGACGCAGCCGCCTATTCCGGCATCCGGCTGAACCGCACCATTTTCTGGTTGTTCGTCACCTCAGGCGTGACCTGTGCCGTGGCAGGCATTGTGTTCACCGCGCGGCTCGCGAATGCCCGGGCCAATAATGCGCTCGGCCTGGAACTAGACGTGATCACGATCGCGCTTCTTGGGGGCATCAACGTCTTTGGCGGACGCGGAACGCTGACGGGTGTGCTGTGGGCGCTTCTCCTGGTCGCGACCATTCGCAATGTGCTTGGCCTCCTTCGCATCGGCGGCGACGCACAAAGCACCGTGATTGGCATGTTGCTCATTGTCTCGCTCCTGGTGAGCAATGCCGCGGAGCGGGCCTTTGCAGACTTCAGAACCAGGCGTCTTTTGACCGGTCCCGGCGAGTGACGCCTCAACGCCCTCCGCTCGAATCGCCATGACGTCGCAAATCAACCAGAACCATTCCATGAAAATACAAGTTGCCCCCCAAACCTTCCCTTCCTTGCTCCTGATCGCCGCGGCCAGCTTCGCCGCTTTCGCGACGGTTGCCCAAGCCGAGGACTACGCCAAAGCACCGGTAACCGTCGGTTTCCTGCCGAAGCTCGACACCGATCCCTACTTCCAGGTAGCCAAGACCGGCGCGGACGAAGCGCAAAAGGAGATCGGCGGCACAGTGCTCCAGCAGGCCCCTTCACAGGCGACTGCCGAAGCACAAATCGAATTCATCAACAACCTCGTCTCACAGAAGGTCGGCGTAATCGCCATCTCGGGCAACGACGCGAATGCCGTCGCTCCGGCGCTGAAGCGCGCCATGAAACAACACGTAAGGATCCTCTCGTACGATTCGGATGTGGCTGGCGACGCCAGGACGTTGTTCATCAACCAGGCTAAGGGCGACAGCCTGGCGGAGATGATGCTCACTTCGATGGGAGAACTTATCGGTTACGACGGTGAGTTCGCGATCTTGTCCTCCACGCCGACGGCGACAAACCAGAACGCCTGGATTGCCTTCATGAAAGCGAGGATGGCGGCAGACCCGAAGTACGCCAAGATGAAGCTCGTTCAGGTCGCTTACGGTGAAGAGAGCGAGCAGGTGAACCAACAGCAGGCGCTTGCGCTCGCCCAGGCTTTCCCGAACCTCAAAGGCATTATCATCCCCGCCGGGATCGGCTTGCCGGCCGCCGCCCGGGCCATGGAGCAGGCGGGGCTTCTCGGCAAGGTTAAGCTCACGGGCCTGGCCCCGGCCACGCTGATCAAGAAGTACATTCAGGGCGGCACGGTCCAGGACATCTGGTGGAACGTGAAGGATCTCGGTTACCTGGCGTATTACGCGGCCCAGGCGGTTGCGATGGGTCAGGTAACCGGCAAAGAAGGCGAGACCTTCAAGGCTGGTCGGCTCGGTGATTACACCGTTGCGGCAGGCGGCGAAGTGGTGCTCGGCCCGGCGAAAATCGTGACGCCGGCAAACGTCGAAGAATTCAAGTTCTGACCATCCCGGAGGCGACGGGCGAACGCGGGTGTGGGAACCCGGTCACGCCGCGCCGGCGGCGAAGGAACTCGCCGCCCTACCGGCCGCGGCAGCCACCCGGAAGGCCCGTTTGGTAGGGTCGCGGTCCCTCACCGACCGGGGTATCGGATGGCGTATCTGCGGCAGGGGCGCTTGCCCTCAAGCGCCCCCGGATGACGGCCCGTCGCATCCCGGTCGGCCGTCTCCAGCCGAGCCTGCCAGGCTGTGTCCGCCAGGCCCTGACGGGTCGCGGCAGGACCCCGCCCGGTCCGTTCAACTCGTTCGCTCCCTTGCCGACTGAAGGCGGCTCTGCTCCACTGACGGATGCAGAGTTCTCCTTTCCAGATCGCGGTGTTGGCGGGCGACGGCATCGGCCCGGAAGTCATGGCCGAGGCGCTCAACGTGCTTCGGATCGTCGCGAAGCAAGACGCATTTTC
>DASWVC010000394.1:0-9886 GCA_036401335.1 Chthoniobacterales bacterium | reverse complement strand
CAAGCAGATCACCGGTGCGGGTCCGGAAAAGGTGGGAGTCGCCGTTCAAGCGATTTGCCCTCAGCCTTTCTGTCCGACTTGCTTGACCCCAAGCAAGGCCAGGGCTGGCTTAACTTCCCCGCTCGTAGAACAAAACCTCCTCGGTAGCGAGGTATCCGCCGGCTTTTTTCGGGCTACGGTTGGGCCCAGCGGGGCGGTTGAGCGAACAGGGCCAACAGGCCGAGGGGCTCCAAGACGGCATTGAGTTCAGCAGGAATCTGGGTCAACAGGCGCCGGACCGCTTTGCCGGCGAGCGTCACGGTGCCCACGCGGATGGCTTGCAACCGGCGCAGGAGGCGGGGCACGTCGACGGTTTGGCCTTTGGCGCGCCACTCCTGGCCGAGACGGGCGCAGAGCCAGTAGGCCAGAAAACAGAGCCGCACGTGGTTGCGCACCCGGTCCGGCCGAAAGTGGCAGACGGGCCGGACCTCCAGGTAGGTTTTGAGGTGACAAAAGGCTTCTTCGACGGCCATCAGGTTTTTGTAGTGACCCAACACCTGGCCCGGGCTGCCCTGAGCGGGGGTCAGGCCGGTGTGCAACAGGTAGAGGCCGTCCCGGCTCTGCTCGGCGTCGAGGAGCGCCTGCTTGGGCTGCCAACAGAGCCGGCCCTGTTCATCCACGCGGTAGTCAAAATATTGATGGGCCTGCAGCCGTTGGAGGGCCCGGCCGGCTTGGCTGGCCAACTGCTGCGGGTCGACTTTGTTGCGCCGCACGGCCGCCAGTCGCGTGAGTTCGGCTTCGGCCTTCTGCAGGCGCGCCTGGCGCCGGGCCCGGTCGCGGTGCCGGCGTTCCTCGCCTCCCGCAATCACGTAGCGTTTGCCCTCCAGGGTCACTTCGACCAGGGAGGTGCGATCCCACAAAAGGGGTTGCGCGTCCTGGGGCAACGCCGCCAAGACGGCCGGCAGGCTCGCCGCCGAGAGCCGCGTCACAAAGGGCAGCTCTTCGGCGCGCAAAGCCTCCAGGTTGAGCCGGCTGCTCATGCCCCCGTCGAAGACGAACACCGCCTCGCGGATGCCCAAGCGCCGTCGGAGGGTGTGGAGCAGCCCCCGCAAGGTTTCGGTGTCGGCCCGATTGCCGCGCAGCACCTCGACGTGGATCGGCACGCCGTGGGCGTCGGTCGCCACCGCCAAGAGCACCTGCGGCCGGTCGGGCCAGTGGTCACGGCGGTAGCCGTACTCACTGAAGCCCGCCGGGCCTTTGCCTTCGAAGTAGACGCTGGTCAGGTCGTAGAGCACCAGGCTCACCGCCGCCGGGAACGCCGCGCCGTAGAGGGCCTGTTCCAGCGGGACCCAACGGCCGTTGAGCGCGTCCATGGCGTCGTAAAGGTCGTCTTCGTCAAACGCCTCGGTGGCTTGGTCCAGCCCGCAGGCGGCCGCCAACAGCGTGCCGTGAGCCGCGTCGGCCAAGGCCCGTTTGGAACAGGGGCTCAAGATGCGGCCGAAAATCATCGCCTGGAGGAGCGCGCGCTGGCGTGGGTCGGGGAGGGCGGCCAGAACGTGGTTCAAGCCGAAGCGTGCCCACGCGTCCCGTAACACGGCCAGCCCGCCGTAGTTGAGCGCGCTCGAAAGACTCAGGCCTTCCAGAGGCACGCACGGCGTGCCGGCCAGGGCGGCCGCGAGCGCATCGCGCGCCTCGGGCGGCAAGGCCGTGATGTTGCACACCGTGCGGGAGCGGGGGCCGGCCGGGGTGCGGAAGGCCTCGCGCACCAAGTAGGACACGTACGTTATGTTCCCGCGTTTGGACTTGGTGGCCTGGACGAACATGATTGCTACACGATAACGGATAATAAGCGGAGACAGTAAGCCCAAATTGAATAACTACCTGAATATTACTTGCTACAATCTCGGCGCAAAAACACCTTTTCTCGAGGGAAACGTCCAAAAGCGTCGCGGAACTTAGGGTAGCCGTCCAGACGCGTGTCCGTCTTACGTCTGAAACGAATCACCCTGCGCCTTGAGGCACCCTTCAATCGTTCGGTTGACGGGGCTCGGTGTTGCGCACGACACTCGATTCTCGTGGGGGAATCTTTGACACCGTTTGATGAATTTGAACCGTCAAGCCGGCACCTACCCGCTGCTCGGCGCGGAATGTTGGCGCTTTGCGTGCAGACCGGACTGCGTGCCGTGAGTTTCGGGGCGCTTTGGGTGGCCATTTTGACCGCGAGCTTCCTCATCGTGCGCCATGCCCTACCCTTGATCAGCGCATCGCAACCGCCGGTTGCTTTAAAATCGGCCGTTCCTCTGATTGCGATTGGGATTGCTTACCTCACCCTCATCCTCACCCTGCAGCGAACGCCTGGTCAACGTCTGGTCGGGATTTTCACGGGATTGGCCTTTGTGCTGTGGGGTTCGGAACAGTTCCTCCGCGATCCGGCGCTGGTTTCCTCCATCGACGACGTGGTGGTGTTTCTTTTTGTGGTCGATCTGAGCATCGTTATCCGGAAACAGTTTATAAGCTGCGCCGGAGAGCGCCACGTTTGCAAGGCGTGTTTTCCGGTCGTCAAGACCATCGAGAGCTTCCACTTTGCCGCCCGGCCTTCCCTCGATGAGGGCCTTGTGCGGACGTTGCTCGAGGGCAAATACATTGAGCGTCGGGAGAACGTGGTCATCGTGGGAAATTCGGGGACCGGCAAGACCCATCTCGCGCAGGCGCTTGGCCATGCGGCGTGCTTTCAGGGCAAACGGGTCTGGTTCACCACGGCCTCCGCACTGGTCGCCGATTTGATCGATGCCCACGAGCGCCGGCGTCTTCGCCGGTTCCACCGCCGGCTGGATCGGCTGGACCTGCTGATTATTGACGAGCTGGGGTACACGCGTTTCTCTGAACTCGGAGCGCAGTTGCTTCTTGAGGTCCTCCGAGGGGGGTATGAACGGATGAGTTTCGTGATCACGACGACGGTCCCGCTCGAGAAGTGGGGTGAGGTTTTCGCGAGTGAATCCGTTGCCAGGGCGGCCACAGATCGTTTGACTGACCGCGGGCATCTACTGGAGGCTACCGGAGAGCCCTACTGGAGGCCGGGGCGAAAAGCCGTCGTCGTTCCACGGTTTCGTGCGTATTGAGGGGATTGCGATGCACGGAATGATTTGGCTGCTCCCCGTGGTCGTCGGTGGTTTTTTGGCACTGAGGGGTGGAATCCTGATACGAAAAGGCCAGCGGGGGCGTGGGACGTTTTACCTTGTTGCGGGCGTGCTGACCTTCGCCGGTTACGGCGTGGTGGTGAATGCCGTGCCTTGGAACTTCTCCCGCATCCTGTGCGCCTACATTGCGGCGTTCACTCTGATGAACTTCAGTTGACGCCGCTTTGTCCTCGGACAGGAAGTGCCAAAAATGGCCTGGCTCGGGGTGGCCATCGTCGTGATCGGGGGCCTTGTGGTCGTGTTCGGTGAGACTTTGTGATTCGGATTTTTCCGGGGCCGATGACGCCCGCATCGCCGCCCCTACTCGGGAGCAACGCTCAGCGTACTCTATTGTCCGTTTCGTGCGCTGACCCCATAGAGCGCACGCGCGCCGGTCTGGCCGCCGCCAAACGGCAGGGACGCGTGGGGGGCCGAAAACGGCGCCTGACCGATCAGAAGGTCAAAGCGGCCAAGCAGTTGTTGTTTTCTGGAACGCCGCCTCGCGAGGTGGCGCAGAGCTTGGGCGTGTCGGTGCCCACGTCGTACCGCTGGCTGCCGGCCTCGTCACGAACGTGAGACCGGGATGGCCTTGTTGGTGAGCTGCCCTGGGGAGGTCTGACGGCCCCCCCTTGGCCCTGACCGGCGGCTTTCACGCATCCCCCGACGCCTTCGCAGGATCGCCGACAAAAACCTCGATTGGCAGGGGGTGATGAATCACGTAGCTGCCATAATTCGCATCGTGCTTCGCCGGCTGCACTTCGCCCTTCGCCGTTTTGGCACGGGCCAGTAAGGTGTACTTTCCCGGCGTCTTCGGGGTCTGCCAATCCCATTTCCAGCGTCGCCACGCATGCCGTTGCACCGGGTCGATAAATTCCGCCTCGGCCCAGGTTTGTCCCCCGTCCGTGCTCACCGCAATTTCGGTCGCCTCGGCCTCGCCCGCCCACGCCGCCCCGCAAACCGTGTACACCTGGTTCGGGGACAGGGTTTCGTAAACCTTTGGTCGGGCAATCTCGGATTTCAGCTTCATTTCTCCCAACGCGCGCCGCACCGGCTTTTCGTCCAGATAATCCCAATAGCCGTAGTCGGAGGTCTGCCAGTAACCTTGAAACGCCTCTCGCACGACCTGGATGCGGGTCAGCCACTTGACGGAAGCCATGCCGTAATGACCGGGGACCACGGCACGCAGTGGGAACCCATGGTCTGCCGGAAGGTCACGGCCGTTCATCTGGTAAGCGATCAGCACTTCCGGCTGCATCGCTTTCGCGAGCGGCAGGCTGCGGGCATAGGCAATCGGACCGGGAGGGATCGGCTTTTCTTTTGGCATCCCCTGATCCGCCCCTTCGAGCACGACCTCACACGCGCCTTCGGCCAGGCCCGCGCGCTCCAGCAACGCGCGCAGGGGCACTCCGGTCCATTCGGCATTGCCGACGGCGCCGAGTTCCCATTGCGCGCCTTCCGCCTGTGGGACCAGAAAGACCCGGCTGTTGCCGGCGCATTCCAAAGTGGCAACCCGCGTTTCGGAGGGCAGGTCCCGCAGCTCCTGATAGCTCAACGAAAACGGATGCCGAACCGCGCCATCGACCCGCAACCGGTAGGCGGTAAGCTCGAGCTTCGGGATCGGGAAATGGCTGCGAATGTAGAACAGCTCCGCCGGAGTAAGAAACGAATCCACCCGATCAAAGGGCATTTCCAGGTTGTCGGGATTCTTCTGTCGAATGATCAGGCCTGCCGAAGGGGCTTGCCGAGCGGGGTTGACCTCGCCTCGGGCGTCGTGTCTTTGCGCGTCTGCCATAGGTCTTTCCTATCTCTGGTTTTTGGGGCAATTTAGGGGGAGAAAAGGCACTTCAAACGCCCCTGCGCGTTTGCCCTTGTAACAGTGGACAAAGACCGGGCCCGGCAGCTTCGGCAGCTGCGCTCGGTACTGGTCCACCCGCTCGGGAGTCATGGTTTCGGCCGAGACGGGAAGGTGCAGGTACGCCAGGCCCGCGCTTTCGACCGCGCGACCCTCCGCCTCCGGGCTGAGGGGCTGGTCTTCTTCGCCCTCCGTGCGCAGGTTCACCACGGAGGCGAAGCCTTCACGTTTGAGCCGTCGAATGTCCTCGGCCGTCGGTTGCGCACCGACGGTGATCCGTTCATTGAGTTGCATGCGGTCTTTCATGGGGTGTTCGTTTTAGTTGGGTTTGGGCGGGTTACGGTCGAGCGGCGAAAAGTGGATCGCCGGCCGCGACGAACCGAAAAAGAAAGGGGAGGCGATGATGGGCGCGTCGCCACGCCCGCAACGAAAAGCACGAAAATGGGGTGGAGCGCTGCCCGAGGAATGCGCTGGGCGAGCGGCACAGGTCGTCATTTCTCAACGGGGAGTTGTGCCGCCTTCCACGCCTGCCAACTGCCCGGCAGGTTGCGCACCTGTTGGAACCCGTGGCGCTGCAACAGGCTCGCGGCGATGCTCGCCCGGAAGCCGCTGTCGCAATACGTGAGGACCGGCTTTGACCGATCCAGGCCGTCGCACATCCGGGGGAGCTCCGGCAGGAAAACGTGCCGGACACCCGGAATGTGACCGCTTTCCCACTCCTTGGGTGCGCGCACGTCAAGCACCTGCAAACCGTCGGAGCCGGTCTTTACGTCGTGCACCGTCACCTGCGGAATGTCTTGGAGCGGAAAACCGGCGTTGTCCCATGCCGTCATCCCGCCGACCAGGTAGCCGGCGAACTGCGTGTAACCGGTGCGCACGAAAAGCGGCAGGACGTTTTCGAGTTCCTGATCCTGATCGAGCACCAGCAGGATTGGCTTTTCCGGGTCGAGCAGCCAACCCGCCGAGTTTCTTCATGCGCCGGTAGTACGTCGGCTCCGGCGGCGCGGTGGAGAGCGCCAGGTCCACGAACGCGTTCCGGTCCGTCTTTTGGAAATAGGGGTTGAAGCGTTTTTCGTAGCCGATCGTGCTTTCGAGCCGGTCGCCGATGTCCGCACCGCAGGGCGAGCCGTGGCCGTGCCCGGGGAAGAGGATGACCCCTTCCTCCAGGTTCCCGAAGACGTTAAAGAACGTGTCGTACAGCTGCGCAGCAAGTTTGTCCGCGTCCTTGCCCAGCAAGTCCGGCCGGCCGGCGGAACTCACGAAAAGCGAGTCGCCGGTAAACACGCCCCACGGCGAATCGGGATGCGCCTGTTCCGCCGCAACGTAGCTCATGTGTTCCGGCGTGTGTCCCGGGGTATGGCGCGCGATCAACACCATTTCCCCGAACGCATAACGGTTGCCCTCCTTGACCGGCTCCACCTCAAAGGCATAGGCCGCGCCGCCTTCCACGCTCGCATGGACCTTGGCCGTTTGGGTGCGCGCCGCCAGCTCCCGTGCGCCGCTGACGAGGTCGGCATGAATGTGCGTTTCAAAGATGTGCGTGATGCTGACGTTCGCTTTTCGCGCCAGTTCCAGGTAGATTTCCACATCGCGCCGTGGATCAATCACGGCGGCGGTGTGTTCCTTGTCATCGCCAATCAGGTAGGACAGCGCGGCGATGCCTGCGGTTTGAATCCGTTCGAAAATGAGGGCCATGGCCTGGTGCCTTTGATGCTAAGGGAGGCCCGCCGTTGCCGTCCGCGTTTTTGCGTTAGGCTTGGGCCGGTCGTGTGGCAGCGGCCGACGATGCAATAGCCCCCCTGAATTGCACCGGTGATAAGGAGTGGCAGGTGTCATTTATTGCTTTTTCTAAAAAACTGAGGTGCAGGGCGTCAAGCGTTGACCTGGTAGATGTTGCCCCGTTCCCAAGCGTTGGCGCCGGGGAGCACCGGGGGGGCCACAATGTCTTGGCGGTCCTTCATGCGTTGCGCGACGGAATAGTTGACCTCCTTTTCGACCTCTTTAACCAACGGCTCCTGCGCTTGGCCTTCTTGAGTGAAGCCCATCATCAGCTGCGGCACCCCCAAGGGCAGGTCCGCGTGCCGGTCGTACTGCCAGGTGTGCCAGGTCTTGCCGTAGGTGTTGACCAGCTTCTTCATCAGCTCGTGCTCGACCGGCTGCGGGATGCCCGGAGCGGTCAGTTGGCCCGATTTGACTTCAAACTGGTGGCTGTGCCAGTAGCGTTTTTCCTCCGCCGGCAAGCCGCCAAACAGCCGCGCGCTGACGATGTACTCAATCCCGATGAGCCGCGCGCCCGGCTCGTTGGTGTCGTAGATGACGCACTGCAGAAACTCCTCGCTGCGGTGCGAACAGAAGTGGTGGGCGATGACCTGCCGGCTTGGCTCGCCGTTGTAAAAGTGCAGACCGCACACGTACGCATCGATCGCGTCGATGGGGTGCTTGCCTTGCAGCAGGTGGGAGCCCATGCCCATCAGTTTGGTTGCGGCCGATTTTTCTTCCTGCGGCGGGTCGGCCCACAGCTTGCGCAGAGGGCTTAACGTCGCGGCGGCCACGGTGAGGGCCAACCCGGAGAGGACGTTGCGGCGCTTCAAGCAGCCGCAACCGGGAGGCACGGAACGAGGTGAATCCTGCATGGGGAACCGTTCGCACCCTAAAACCGGCAAATCTATAAATATTTAAAAGAATGTTTAAATGTTGTTGACCTCTTCGGGCTTTTTGTCGACATTGCAAGCTCTAGGTTTGTCCATGACCAGCGAGAAAGAAGCCCTGTTCCGGCAGTTTGCCCGCATCGGCACGGCGATCGCCAGCCCGCAGCGGCTGCGCCTCATCAGCCTGTTGACCCACGGGACCAAATCCGTCGAGGAACTCGCCCGGCTTACCGGCCAATCGATGGCCGCGGCCAGCGCCCACCTTAAAGTGCTGCGCACGTCGGGCCTGGTCGTGAATGACAAGCGGGGCAAGCACGTCGACTACCGGCTGGCGGCGCCCGCCGTGACGACGTTCTGGCTGGGCTTGCGGGAGGTAAGCGCCGATTTACTGCCCGAAGTCCGGGAATTGGAAGCCGCCTTTCGCAACGATGAGGCGCTCTCCCCCTTGGATCCGCACGGGTTGGAGCGGGAACTGGAAAGCGGGAACGTCGTTTTGGTCGACTTGCGGCCGGCTTCTGAATTTGAGCAAGGGCACCTGCCGGGTGCCCGGAACGTGCCGTCTGACGTGCTGGAAGTCATGATGCCGGAGCTAAGAAGACTTTCGAAGAAGCGCCCCCTTTACGTCTATTGCCGGGGCCCGCACTGCCTGATCGCCTTTGAAGGCGTCAACAAGCTCCGTGCCGCCGGCGTTCCCGCGCGGCGCTTGGCTTTTAGCGTCCCGGAGTGGGCAGCAGCAAAAAGGGCGTCGCGTTGAAAGCGAAAGTGCGCGCGGGAGCAGGGTCAGGGGTCCGTGCGCAGGTAGCGTGTCACCGGTTGCTTGGCGTTGAGCCGCGCCAGACGCTGCTCGACCGGCTCCGCCAAGAGCTGGGCGATTGTTTGCAGCAGCAACGGCAGGTCGAGGGTTTTTCCATCAAGGCCGCCACGCCCGCCGCAGCGGCGACCGGGTATTGATCGGGCCGGGCGGTGACGACCACGACCGGCAGCAGGGGGTGCATCGTGGTGAGCCGCTCGAAAGCCTCCCATCCCCCTTTGACCGGCAGGTTGAGCTCCAGCAAAACCAGGTAGACGCCGCCTTCCCGGAACCGTTCGATCGCTTCGCGTCCGTTCTTTGCGACGGCCACCTCGTAGCCTTCGGAAACAAACGCCCCGCTCAAGGCGGCGAGCACGTCATCGTCATCGTCAACGAGTAACAGTTTGTTTTTCATGCGGGTGAGTACGGCTGCCCATGACCAGCGCCCCGGTCCGTCGCCACCGCGGGGACTGACGCCCGACGTGCTTTCACGCCAACGGCCGTCCGCCTCCCGGGCCGACCGGGGACGCTGCCCTCGATCACTGAACGACGCTCGCAGGTCCTTTGTCTACCCCCAGTCATGAAGCTGTCCTTGCGCGTGCGGCTCCTGGTCATGGCGCTCATGGGCGTAGCGCCGGCGGCCACAATCGTCGGCGCCGCGGCCGTGACCTGGCGGCAGGTCAACGGCTTGCGGCGCCGTTTCAGCGGCGTTCAGATCGAGGCGTTTCGGACCGCGGATCATCTTCAGGCCAGCGTGCTGAATCTCAACGTGACGTTGCTTCGGTTTGTGTTGGGGCGCAATCCCGGCGACTGGCAGGCCTTTGCGCGCGATGCCGACCAACTGAAGGCGTGGCTGGGCCGGCAGCGCGCAAGCACGGCGCGCGAACGGCAGGCGGCACGTTGCGCTACGAAACCGATAGGGGTCGAGGCACGACGTTTGGCGTTCTGTTACCGCTCACCCCCGCTTTGGACGTCCTAAGTCCGCCCCCTCAGGGGTCCGTGCACGAGAGGAAAATGAAGCCTAACGTACTTTAATTTCCGTCTTGTGTGTCGCCCCCCAGCCTGAAGCTATTCCATGAGCACCGTCGTCCTTGAATCGGTGTTGACTTGCCCGCATTGCGGCTTTGCCCCGCGTGAAACCATGCTGACCGATGCCTGCCAGTTCTTCTCCGAATGCGCCAATTGCAAGGCGCTGTTGCGCCCGAAACCGGGCAATTGCTGTGTGTTTTGTTCGTATGGCTCGGTGAAATGTCCTCCGGTCCAACAGCAGCGCGGGCGCTGTTCCTAACCGCTTAGCGTGCTTTATTTTCCGTTTCGTGCACGGACCCCTCACTGGTCAATCGCCAAGTGCCATCCTCCTTTTGCTCGAAACTGGCTTCCGAGAGTTTCTGCGAGTTAAGCAACTTGACGGCGAGCCGGTCCATGCGGCAGCGAAAGGGTT
>DASWVC010000393.1:0-7026 GCA_036401335.1 Chthoniobacterales bacterium | reverse complement strand
TCCGCTGCCCGGATCCTGCGTCCCGGCGGCAGAATCTTGATCCTCGACTTGCTGACCCATTCGTTCGAGCAGGCCCGTGAGCTTTACGCGGACCTCTGGCTCGGGTTCAGCGAAGTCGAACTGCTGCGATTGTTGGGTCAGGGCGGCTTCGAACGGTGCGAATGCCACGTCGTTTCCCGGGAAACGAAAAGCCCGCACTTTCAAACCCTGTTTGCCACGGGGGTGAAACCTTGAGGCTCAGGTTACCGCTGTGCCCGTGGCCCGGCAGGCACGCGGTTGCCTCGCAGACCTGGCGGGCACGAAAGCTTCGGAGCAGGTGGCGGGCAGCTATAACGGCGTGCCTGGCCGTTTGGCTCGGCTCCGTAACGGCCATGACGGCAGCCCAAGGCGCCTGGCGCGCCGCCGCCCAGGCCGACGCCGCAGACGTTTCCGGGAACGTTCATTTCCGAAAACTGACGCTCGAAAACGGACGGACGACGGTCAAACTGCTGCTCGCCTTCGGCGACGCCACCGGCCTGCGTTGCGAGATCGCAGCCCAGGTGCCGCAACCGTTTACCTCCGTGCGGGAGGCAGTTGAACGCACGCAGGGGGCGGCGGGGGTCAATGGCGGCTACTTTCAACCAGACGGGCAGGCGGTAGGCTGGCTGGTCGCGAACGGAGTGACCCTGCACCGCTGGGAACGCGCCCGTCTGCTTTCGGGCGTGTTCTGGGTTCAAAACGGCACACCCCACCTGCAACGGTCGGACGGGCAGCCGTTTTCTTTCAAGGTGGAAGGCGCTGTCCAGAGCGGCCCTTTTCTGGTCGACCATGCTACTCCTGTGAGCGGCCTGGAGGCAACCCGGAGCGCGCCGCGCACTTTTCTTTATATGAGCCGCCAAGGGCGTTTCGGGATCGGCAGCGCCTGGTCGGCCACGTTGGCGGAGACTGCTTCCCTGCTGGCCGGCCTTGAACTGAGCCCCGGCGACCGCCTGGATCGCTGCCTGAACCTGGACGGAGGATCTTCCACGGCTTTCTTCGCCCGGACTCCAGACCCCGGCTTCGATGCCCCTGGTTGGGCACGGCTTAACAATTGCGTGGTCATTGCCGCCCGCGGAAAGTGATTTTCGTTGATCTCGACCGTTGGCTCCACGAACTTCGGCGGGCCTGTCGATGCCATACCGTCTGCCGAAGCAGGCATTTCCCTCCACCCATGGTTATGAAGTTTTTTTGGAGCGTTCTCGCATTCGTTTTTCTCAATGCCGTGCAGCCGGGCTACGCCCTGGATCAAAACAAGCAGCAGATCATCGATGCTTTCCAGGCCCCATTCAGCATCTACCTGAACGCCCTCCACGAATTGAGCGGCGCTTTGGATGCGGCCGGCTCCGAACACGACGTCGTCAAAGCCACCGACCACTTCTGCGACGAGGCAAATCGCTTTGTAGACGAGTTCAACGCCACCAAAGACCGTTACCAGGGCACCCCGGAACTAAAGTCGCTCGAAAGCGATCCTGAAGCCAAGCAAGCCGTCACCAGCTTTATGACCGACCTGAAAGCAAAGATCGAAGATGCCAAACCGACGTTTGACAACCTGATTCAGCACATTACCAAGTTTCAGGGTTCACCCGAAATTCGCCGGGTGCGGGATCGCGTTTCAGCCACCGTCCAGCGCATTCAGTTGATCAACCTCTGACCCCGGTCAGCCGTTATACCTCGCGCGCCCAGTCCGGGCGCTGGCGCAAGTGATACAGCATTTCACCCGCCTTCGGCACCAGCAAAACGCCTTCGGCCTCGCGGTTCGCGAAATCGGCTGGATTGATCGTACGGGGATCGCGGTAACCCAGGTTAATTTCCGCACAAACCTCCTCGGGAATCCCGGTGGCAAGCGTCACCTGAACCCGGCAGCGTTCCACTCCTCCCTCATAGGTGCCGATGCCGCGGACGTGAGTGGAATGGGCCAGGACACCCCAGGAAATGTCCTTGTACTTGTCCCATTGCTTCAGAAAATAGTCTCGGCAATGGTACCCGATCTGCCGGATCAGGCGGCCATGGGTAATCGAAATTTCGTGGAGGTGAGGCGCGTAAATGATCAACTCGCCCCCATCAGCCACGACCGGTTCGAGTTTGTACATGCATTTGCCGCCGACCCAGAGTTCGTCGTACATCGGCGGCGCGCACGAAAGCACCGTGTGGAACGGGTGTTCCTTGTAGGTAATGTGGAGCTTGCGCGAAAGCTCGCTGGCCTCATCCCAGGCCTCTTCGGGTGAACCCGCATACAGCCCGGCAAGCTGCGCATGGTCTACCACCATGCAAAAACAGAGTTTCGGCACCAGCACCATCGACCCCGCTCGATCTACCACTTTGCGCACCGGGGTGTACCGGTTACCGATGATCATGGGGTTGGTCACCACCGCCCCGAGCCAGTGGAAAAAGTTCAGCACTTCCGGACCGCTCACCCCCGGGAACAGGTACTTGTTTCCTCCAGAAAACCCGACCACCTCGTGCGGAAAAACCGGTCCTAAAATGATGATCTGGTCGTAAGCAAAAAGCCGCTGGTTGACATTGACCGGCACGTCCATCGCAAACCGCCCTTCGCTGAGGGCCTTGATCTCCGCAGCAGGAATGGTTCCGACGTGCTTCAAGGTGGCAGGATTGTCCCACTCGTGATTGAACAGCTGAACCGTTCCGTAAGTCGTACGCCGCTCCTCCGGCGAGATTTCAAGGCGCCGGCAAATCGCTTCCTCGCTCATCGGCTGGTGGGTGCCGAGTGCGATCATCACGTCCAGGGCCGTCGTCACTGAACCGATCTGCGCAAAAAGGCCTTTGAACAGGATGCCCAATGGGCAGGTCCGCGTGGCGTCCGGCACAATGAGGAGCACCTTTTTGCCCCGGTAAGTTGATGCCGGGCACGCTTCGGCGATGACCTCAAGCGCTTGCTCGTGGGAGAGGTACGACCCGGGCGGGCTGGATCGGGAAATCGTTTTGTAAGACATGATTGCCTTTGGCTGGTGAGCAATTTATACCGTCATTTCTCTAATTCGAGCGCCGTGAGCTCTTCAAACCTAGGGGCGCACAAGTGGTTGAGGGCAAAAGCTATCAGGTAGGCAAAGGCGCAGATAAGGAACAAAATCGTGTAGCCGCCCGTGACGTTGCCGGCAGCCTGAAATCGGTCCAGTAAAATGCCGGTGACAATGGGGAAGATCATTCCCGCCACGGAACCCGCCGCGCTGCCCAACCCGATCAGGGAAGCCACCGCGCGTTTGGGGAACATGTCCGAAGCCGTCGAGTAAAGGCTTGCCGACCAGGCTTGATGGGCGGAGCCGGCCAGCCCGATTAGAAAAACCGCCGTCCAGTTGCCGACGCTGGTCACAAAAAGGATCGGCACCACGCATAACGCAAAAATGAACATGGAGGTCTTGCGTGCGCGGGTCACGGTCCAGCCGAGCCTCATCAGGTACCCCGGCAGCCAGCCTCCCAGGTTGCTCAAAACCGTGATGATGGCGTAGATGGTCACCAGGTGCATCCAGCTGTGCGCGATGTCGAGGTTCCGCGTCTTCTTGAAATAGTCGGGCAGCCAGATCAGAAAGAACCACCAGACCGGATCGGTCATGAACCGGCCAACCACGATCGACCAGGTCTGCCGGAATTTGAGCAGGCTCAACCAACGAATTTTAGCCGCTCCCCCGGCATGCGCTTCATCGCGGTCACTTTGAATGTAGGCGAGTTCGTCCGGGCTCAGGCGTTTGTGGCGTTCCGGCTCTTCATAAAACAGAATCCAAAAAGCCAGCCAGACAAACCCTGCGATTCCAGCCACGATGAAGGCCATCTGCCAGCCCCAGGTCAGCGCAATCCAGGGAATGGCGATCGGGGCAATGATCGGCCCAACGTTTGAACCCGAGTTGAATAAGCTCGTGGCAAAAGTCCGTTCTTTTTTGGGGAACCAGAGTGCCACCGTTTTGATCGAAGACGGAAAATTGCCGGCTTCACTGATCCCCAGACACATGCGGGCGATTGCAAAGCCGCCCACGCTGGCCACAAGCGCATGCCCCATCGCCGCGAGGCTCCAACCCGCAATCGAAAGGGAGTAGCCGATCTTGGTTCCAAGCCGGTCCACCAACCAGCCAAACAGCAATCCGCCGATGGCATAGGCACCCTGAAAGGCGGAGTTGACCGCCCCGAACGCCTCGTTGCTCCAGTGCAGTTGATTGTCGAGGATCGGTTTGAGCAACGACAGGATTTGCCGGTCCATGTAGTTGATGGTCGTTGCAAAGAACAGCAACCCGCAGATGGCCCATCGGTAGCGGCCGATGGTCGTGGCGGGGATTGCGGGTCTGGTCTTCAATTCGGTTGCCATGGGGGGACGTGCTCCTGAAAGGGGAAAACAAAAGGCTTTTACCGGGGAAAAAACGCCGGCCGTACCCGGGGAAGGGAGAAGGCCGGCCTCAGGATGGGGGGAGATCGGGGGAAACTAGATCTATGCCTTTTCGGTCTTGCTCAGCCGAAAATCGGCTGCAAATGGCGGTCAAAAAGATTCGCCGTGACGTTCCTGGCGACAATTTCCTCATTTGCTTCCAGGGCGGCGAGGTAACGTTTGCCCATCCCGGCGGCAACCTTGAAGCCGACGTGCAGCAATTGACGGAAATGGGGGTTGTAGGCGGGATTTGCTTCCACGTGGCGCAAAGCGTCGGCGAACTGCACCGAGCTCCAGGCCGAAACGGCTTGAGGGTCGGGCAGTTTGGCCGGGTCGATGTCAATGACAGTGCTGTAAGGGGCCGCCAGCTCCGCAAAATGCGCATGGGCCTGGGCGTAGATCTCCTTGCCAAGCACCAACCCTTCCCCGCCGGACTCCGCCAACCCAATGACTTCCTCCAGCCAGGTCGTGCCTGCCGTCTTAACGTGGAGACCTGCCCGATGCTTTTTGATCAGCCGGTTGATCACCGGGTAGATCGAGAATTTATCGCTCCCGGAATGGACGCTTAGCTTGAGGCTGTCTGCCATGCCAAATTCTCGGATGGCAAACGCAATGACGCAGAGGTCTTCGTCAAACTCCTTCTCAAACTGCGCGAGGTCACCAACGTAATCGACCCCTTTGTTGAAACGGCCCGTAAACTTCGGCGCGACTGTCTGCACAGGTATCCCTTCCTGGGCAATCATGGCCAGAATGAGAAACAACTCAACCGGGTTCTGCGGGGTATCGGTCTCATCGATCGATACCTCGGTGACGAAGTTGCCTTTTCCTTTTTTCCCTTCGACGTGCCGGTAAATGCGGCCCGCTTCCTGAATCGCGAGCTGGAATTTGCCGGCGGCAGCCGCCACCGTTTTCTCATCGATTTCAAATGGGCGATCGATGCCCGGGATCGAAAGTGAGCCGGTGTAATCGTGGACGGCGCGGACAAATTTCTGGGTTTCATCCTGGGAACCCGGTTTGCCGGTAAAATCGGCAACGTCCAACGTGTAAAAGTCGCTGCCCGCAATGAAAGCATCAACAGTCTTCAGGCCGATGTGGTCGGCATCGACGTAATAGGCGCCGGTCCACCCTAAAGCTTCCACGGCCGCGTCAGCTTCAGCCCGGACATCGTCCGGTTTACTCTTTACAATGAGGTGTTCGCGATTGGATTTGTTCCAGACCGGGTAAACGTCCATGCCGGCTTGGCGGGCATTCAAGATGGCCCGGAGTTGGGCCCGGCCCTGGCGGGCAAACCGGTCCCCGGTACCGAAGGTGTATTTTTCGATTTTCACAATGGTCGTCGGGATTACAAAATGGTGAGAGACTTCACCGGAGTTTTCGAGCGCCGGGGACGCACACAGGGAGAACAGGGCGGTTCGCGGGCCGCAAACTTCGGCCTTACCACTTGACCAATAGGCAACTTTGGACAGCTTGTCAATGCAGGGACCCCGAAGGTTGCTGTGGTTCAGGTAACTAACCGACCCAATACCCCCCTTCGCCGCTAGTTCCCGGTTCTTTCAGGTTCGCCTGAAGGCCCGCTAGCCGATGCTATTCACCTAAATATAAAAGCAATAAAGTGAACCTGTTTGATCTGAACGAAGAAGTTGCCGTTGTTCTCGGTGCCACCGGCGTCCTCGGGGGCGCCATCGCCGACGGTTTGGCGCAGGCCGGCGCCAAGGTGGCCGTGCTGGGTCGGAATGCCGAGCGGGGAGCGGCGCGGGTCCGGTCCATTCAGGGCGCGGGCGGCTACGCGGAGTTTTTCACGGCCGACGCGCTCGACCAGGACTCGCTCAAGGAGGCACAAGCGGGTGTGCGGAAGCGCCTGGGTCCCCCAACCGTCCTGGTGAACGCCGCTGGCGGTAACGACCCGCGGGTGACCGTCACGCCGGACCATCCCTTTGAGGACATCACGGCCGCGGACTGGCGGGAAAACTTCGACCTGAACCTCGTCGGCGGCGCGCTGCTGCCCTGCCAGGTGTTCGGCCCTGCCATGAAAGAACAAGGCCGGGGCAGCATTGTGAATGTGGCCAGTGTTTCCGCCCACCTGCCCCTCTCGCGGGTCGCGGCTTATTCGGCGGCCAAAGCAGCCCTGCTCAACCTCACCCAGTTCCTCGCGCGGGAATGGGCACCTTCGAACGTCCGCGTTAATTCCCTCACGCCCGGTTTTTTCCCGGGAGAACAAAACCGCCGTCTGCTTTTCAACGAAGACGGTACCGCGACCGCCCGCGGCCAGGTGATCCTGGGCCACACGCCAATGGCGCGGTTCGGCGCTCCTCCGGAACTTGCCGGCGCCGTGGTTTTTCTGGCCAGCGAAAAAGCCAGCGGGTTTGTGACCGGCATCGACCTTCGCGTGGACGGCGGGTTTCTCTCCCAGACGATTTGAGGGCGGCGCGTTGCCGCCGAGGGAATTGTCTCAATGGGATAAATTCTACCAATTGTACCAACAGAATCGATGTTGCGCGGTCCCTGCCTTCTCGTGCGTACGCTCCCCAGCCAAGGCGAGCCTCAGCGTGTCCGGTAGGGGAGCTTGTCCCCAAGCGCCCCCTTCAACGACCCGGGTTTGGCCCATTCCCCGCGGGAGTCGACTTGGAAAACCACTATTT
>DASWVC010000392.1:0-15254 GCA_036401335.1 Chthoniobacterales bacterium | reverse complement strand
CAGCAGCCGGGTCGCGCTTTCGTTCCAGGTAAGCCGTGCAATTCCCTTCGACTCAGGGACCTTTTTGCGGGACAACCAATCTTGCAACGCCGCGGCCAGTGCCTCCGGTGTTTCCCCCTGAAAATAAAAGGCGTGTTCGCCGGCGACTTCGCGGAACACCGGAAGATCGCGGGCAACAATGGGCAGCCCGTAATGAGCGGCCTCGATCAGGGGCAGGCCAAACCCTTCGCCATACGAGGCCGCCAGGAGCGCCCTTGAGCCTCGGTAAATTTGCTCGAGTACCTCGTCGCTGATTGCCTGTGGCCAGAAAAGGCGGCGGCCGTACTCCGGGCTCTGGCGGACCGTTTCCGCAAAGGTTTCCATCATCCAACCCTGTTTTCCGATCATGACGAGGTTGACGTCCGCCCCTGCTGCCCAGAGCCGTTCCATCGCGTTCAACGCTTGCCGGTGACCCTTCCGCGGTTCCACGGTGCCGACCATCAAGAAGCTGGGGCGTTCGCGAAGTTTATCGAAGAGCAACCGGTTCTCGGCCGTCAGGCCGGTCGTGGGCAGGCTGGCTCGAAGGTCCGCGCCGTGGTGCGAAAAACCGATTCCCAATGCTTTGCCTTCCCGCGCCACCCCCGCAGTTTTAAGCCAATCGTGCAGTTGGTCCGCGACGGTGCGGGAAACGCACACAATTCCATCCGCTACCGTGGCAATGGTACGCAGCCAATCGGCCGTCATCGGCTGCATGACCTCTGGGAAAAACTCGGGGCGCAGCACCGGCAAGAGGTCGTGCACCATGAAAATGCAGCGCAATCCCCGCAGCCTCTGTTCCTGAAACCAACCCTTCAGGGCCGGCACGACGTCGGCACACCAGTCCAGGCCCAGAAACAGGTCTCCCGGCCCGGGTTCCACCGGATCGTCACGCGGCATCTCGCCTCGGAAACCGGCGATCTCACCCGCAAAACGGCGTGCGTAAACGTAGCCACCGGTCACTGCCCTGACCAGCTCGACGCGGTAACCAGGCACAGTCAGCAGTGCCTGCGTGAGTCCCCGTGCCGCCCGTTCGATGCCGGTGCGCAGGTCGGCGTCGGCGACGTGGGTCACGTCAAGAAAAAGGTGCGGATGCCCGAACCGGGTACGGTTCGCGGCAATGGCGGCGGCGGCCTGGGCCAGGTCGGCGTCAGATGGCGCGATCGGCGCCGGAGTGCGGGCGATGGCATGCACCAGCTGGAGTTCCCGGGCGGGTCGGCCAACGGCATAAAACCCTTCGATCACCGCCCGGTAGCGTTCCGCAATCGGTTCGGGGTGATGAGCGCTCGCCAGGTACTCGGCCCCTGCGGCCGCCAATTTGCGGCGTTCCCCTTCGTTCTCCCGCAAGGTTGCCAGCGCGCCGGACAAAGCCTCCGTGGCAAACTCGTCGGGGAGTTTCCAAACGGTTTTATCCGGCAACTCTACCGCGGTACCGTGTGCGTTGATGATCACAGGAACGCGGCGGGCCAGGCAGTCGAAGATGGTTCCGGACGTTTCGCCGCGGCTGCCCGTGCGAAGCTGGACGGCGACGTCAGCCGCCGCCAGGTAATCGTCGTAACTTCCCGGCTCCGTGTACCCGGTAATGGTGATCTGCGATGCTGCCCGTGAGGTTCGGACCTGTTCTGCGATTTCGTTGAAATAAGGGCCGTGACCGTTTCCGCCGACAAAGAACAGCAGGCAATCGTTGTCTTCGGCCAAGGCCGATCCCAGCCAGGCGTCAACCAGTCGATGGTTGAGTTTGACCGGTGCAAGCCAGCCGAAGCTGCAGGCAACGAAGGCCTCGGTCGGGATCTTGAGGCGCGCCCGGGCTTCTTCGCGGGAAACGCTTACGGGGGGCTGAGGCAGAAAGGGAACGGTGCGGCACCGTTCCACCGCCGATGGTCCGTACCACTGCTGAACGAGGTTCACCGCATGATCCGAATGCGCGACCACCCCGAGTGCGTCGCGCAACACCTGCGCGTTTGCGGGAAAGTCTTGGACGGCCACCTCCCGACCTTTCGCCAACGCCCGGATCGCCGGGTAGCCGTGAGCAGCCCAGAGTGCACAGGTGAAAGCTCCGGGTGCAAAACCGGAAACTTCCATCTGGTTGAGGACGGCACTCAGAAAGAAATCGTGCAGCGTCACCACCCCTGGATGCCGTGTCAGCAGATCAAAAAAGCTTTGGTGAGCCGGCGAATTGCCCATTTGATAAAGCACCCGGTCGAAGTCGCCGACGTGGTGTTCGAACCAGGTCAGGCCTCGGACGGCAAACTCCGCCGTGATCCAAGGATCGCTCACCTTGTCCTGGCTCACGATGCAGGTGATTTCATAGCGCCGCGCCAGGTGCGGCAACAGGCGGGCCGCATAATCCGCAATCCCCGTCCGCTCCGGGGGAAGCGGGGAAACAAACGCCAACGTGGGCCGGCGGTCCGCGCCGGTCCAGCCCTGAACGACCCTCCGGGCCTGGCTGGTGGACGCCGCGGCCTCAAAGGCTGCCCAGGCCGTCCGCGCGCTCTCTTCCCACGAGAATGCTTTGGCCCGGCTTACTCCCCAGCGCTTAAGGTCGTCACGGAACGAAGCGTTGCCCAGCACTTCGGCAAGGCACCTCGCCAGGTCGTCCGGCCGCCGGGGGTCGAACAACGCGTCGGAGCGGTTAATAATCTCCGGAACACTGGTGGCATTCGCTCCAAGAACCGCGGCGCCACATGCCATGGCTTCAAGGACCGGCAGGCCAAAGCCCTCGTGCAGCGAGGGGAATACGTACACCACACAGGTATTGTAAAGCAGCCGCAGCTCTGCGTCGGAGACGTAGAGAAACGGGACCACTTCGTCCTTGCCCAGCCCACAACGTTCTGCGAGCAGACGCAGCTGGCGCTCCTCCTCTTCGTGCAGGATTCCGCCGACCGCCAGTTGATGGGCAGCCCTGAGCGTGGACGGCAGCCGGCCAAAAGCCGTTGCCACCGCTTCGAGGTTTTTTCGGGGTTCGAGCCCTCCGGTGTGCAGAACAAACGGCCGCCGGAGGTTGAGGCGCGCGAGCAATCCGGCCTTCTGGTCCAACGAAAAAGCGACCTCACGAAAGAAAGAGGAAACGCCGCTTCCGATCTTGATGACCCGGGCAGGAGAAACCTGCAGATGCTCGATCGCCTCCCGCCGCGATGATTCCGACACGGCCAGCAGCAGGTCTGCCCGCAACAAGGACTGTGCCCGTCTCAGGTAAACCCGCCGGAACTGAGGGCTCGGCATGTACGGTTCCGGGCGGAGCAGGGGAATCAGGTCGTGCAGGGTGACGGCGGTGGGGTAACCCGTACTGAACCGGCCCACGGACGCCACCACCTCGTTGTGAAACCCTTCAAACAGCGAGGTCACATGCACCAAGTCGGGGCGGAGGTCCTCTAAAAATTTCTCCCGAATCAGCTCCGCCGCCTGGGTCCGCCACCCGTTGGCGGATTCCAACTCGGCGACCGGACCAGGCAACTGAAACGTCCGGATCCGATCGGCCGGAACCAGTGTGTTGAATTCCTCCTTCAACGCCTCTGCCGCCTCAGGCAATCGGCTGCTCAGGGCAAGCCAGATTTCATTTGAACCTGCCTGGCCAGCCACGGCTTTAGCCAGCGCGAGTGCCTGACGGCCGATCCCTCGGAACCGGCTGTCGCTTTGGGCCCCTTGCAGGTCGAGAACAACCTTCATCGCTCCTCGGACTGGGCCGCGCGTCGGTCAACCGCAGTCAGCAGCCTGAAAAAGACGGGCCGGGCTGAGGCCGGCAGGCCGTGGGTCAAGGCGGCCAGCTTGGAAGGGGGCCGCCGGCGGATCAATCCGGCCGAGAAAAGGTTGGGCCGTACTTCCGGACCCGCCAAGGTGCTCAAGCGGTCCAGGTACCGGGTAAAAGGCGGAAACGGCTGGGACGTCCTGGAAGCCAGGTCCGTCACGCGGGGATGATCCATCAGGTAACGGCCCATCCGGTTCTCCGTCGATGCCCAGACCCGTTTGCCAAGCGCTCGCACACCGCCTCCGGTCATCCGGTCTCCCCTTTTCCGGAGGTTCTGGAGCAGGCGGGATGCTGTCATGATCGCGCGCGGCACTAGGTTCCCACCGTAAGATTGGCCGGCAGATTCAAAAGGCCGCGGTACGTCGATCGCTCGCCGGACCTCTCCTGCAGGTTAAGTTCGGGGGTCGCGCGGAGCACGGCAATGGCGTGGGCCCCATCCGAAAGGCTGCAAGTAAGGATGTAGTCGCCGGGTTTCAGCGGCAGAAACGGCAGGTCCAACGTCAGCGTGACGTGCCCCGGTTCCGTTGCCGGCATCACCGTTTCATGGAGAAACAAGGTCAAACCTTGCACGTCTGCAATCGAAATGGAGGCCCGGCATGACGGCAACGCCCTCACCACCTCAACCTTGAACTGCAGGGCGACCGCGGCTTGGCCGGAAACCAGGGTGTGCGGATCGCTGGCCAATTTGCTTTGTACAAACCAGCCGGAAAGCCGGGCGACCGGCTCCGGTGGGGGAACCTGGGCGTCCGGGGTGGCCGCGTGCCCGTAGTTGGCCACCACCGCGTGGGTGGTCTGTTTCTCATAGGCCGAAACCACCTCGTGCGTCGGCCCCAACATTTTTACGCGGCCGTGCTCGAGCCAAAGGCACATCTGGCTCATGCGCCGAATAGCCACCATGGCATGGCTGACGAGGATCGCCGCATGACCTTCATTGATGATCTCCTCGATCCGGTCGAAGCATTTCTTTTGAAAAATGGCGTCCCCCACCGCCAGGACCTCGTCGAGGATGACAATTTCCGGGTTCAGGTGGGCCGCCACGGAAAAGGCCAACCGTACGTACATCCCGCTCGAATAGTTTTTTACCGGCACTTCAATAAACTGCTCCAATCCCGAAAAATCGACAATCCGGTCAAAACGGGCACGGACCTCCTGGCGCGACAGCCCCAGCATCGCTCCATTCAGGTAAATATTGTCCCGGCCGGAGAATTCGGGGTGAAAACCGGTGCCCACCTCAAGCAGACTTGCCAACCGGCCGTACACTTTGACGGTTCCGGTCGTGGGCTGCGTGATCCGGGAAAGGACTTTCAACAGGGTCGATTTGCCGGCCCCGTTCTCGCCGATGATCGCGAACGTTTCACCCTGCGAAATCTGGAACGAGACCTCCTGCAGAGCCCAGAAATCCCGTTTTGAATTCGGGTTACGGTACTTGCCCGGGTTTGCCAGACGACGTGCGGCACTCACTGCCTTGGCCGCGACGTCCTCGAAAAACGCCCGTTGGTTGCGTTCTCCGAGGTAAAAGCGTTTCGAAAGGTTTGAGGCCTCAATAACGACGGACATCAGATGGAATCGGTGAAAGTCCCCTCGCTTTTGATGAAACGCCAAAGTCCCAGGATGCCCATCAGCAGAATGATCAGTACCCCGATGATCGCGGGTCCCAGCAAGGCACGCTCGGTCCCGAAAAGGCTCGCCCGGTACCACTCAACGAGGCTTGCCATGGGATTAAGCGTGAGCAGCCATTGCAACCTCGCCGGAACCGACTCCCGCGGGTAGATGACCAGGCTCGAATACATCCAGAGCTGCAACGTGTACCCGACGACGATGTTAAGGTCACGGTACTTGACCGTGGCTGAGGCGATCAGGCACCCCAACCCCAAAGCCAGCAGCGACATTGCGAGCAACACCAACGGCACCAGAAAAATCATCGGGCTAATCTCGATCCTCGTGCCGTGGAGGCGGTACACGGCAATGACGATGAAAAGCACCAGCAACTGAGCCAGAAAATTCAGCAGGTTCATGCTGATCTGGCTCAAGGGTATGATCAGACGCGGGAAATAAATTTTCCGGAAAAGCCCGCCGCTTCCCAGGAAGGTGTACGAAACCTGGGTGAGGCAGTTCGCAAAGAAGTTCCAGACGATGATGCCCGACATGTAAAAGACGAGCGGCGGAAGTTTTGAGGTGGAAAGCCGGGCAATTTGGCCGAACACCACGACGTACACCAGGGAGGCCAGGAAAGGTTGAAAGAAAAACCAGAGCGGCCCGAGCACGGTTTGCTTGTAGACGGCCACGAAATCGCGCTTTACCAAAAGGGTGTACAAACCGCGGTAATTCCAAAGCTCCCGTGGGTGACTGCTCAGCAGCTTCCCGGCGTCAACCACATAGGTCGGTTTTCGGAGCGGGGCAGCCGGGCGCGGCGGGTCGTAAACATCTATGGGATCGGCTGTGGGCATACGGCAGATTACCCCTCCTTCAAAAGCCGGTCCTGTAAAGGCCGAATTTGTGATCCCCTCCGCGACCAGAGGCGAACCGCCACGCTCTACCCGCCGAAGCCTTCAAAGCGCAAATTGGACACGTCAAAAAATAAGGTCCGTGCATCGCCGTTGCCAGCCTTGGCTCCGTCCGTATCGGTGTAGAACCGCATCAACCCCTTCTTTGCGGTCGACGAAAGGGGTACTTCAATGTGTTCAGGCCGGCCCGGTAACAGACTCACGGTCTGCAGCCGGCCGTCCGGCCCCGAAATCATGACTGAACGAGGCTTCAACGTGGTCAGGTCAAACCGCAGGATTCCAGCCTCTGCGTCGCCCGGAATCTCGGGAAGCGCGAGTTCCGCCTCCCGGCGAACCGCCCAGACATGAACCGTCGGACGAAGTTCGAACCCGGCGAAACCCCGCATCGGGGCGGGCAGGTAGTTATGATCCGGAAGCGCGCAGGAAGGACCAACCTGGATCAGCGACTCTTTGGTGACGGCCCCGGGGTGTAGCCCTGCCCAGATTGTCAACCCACGGCATTCGTCGCCGCTTAACGTGCACAACTCGCCGGGAAACAACCTCGGGCTAAGCCCGGAATACCCGTTCAGTACCTTGATCCCCAACTCCTGACCGGTGAGCATGGCGTCGATATTTTGAAGTTCGTAGCGTTCCCCGTTCTTGTAATCCACGAAGAGAACCTTTGCCTTCGCGTGCCCCTCTATCGCCATAAACTCGGCAATCTTCCGTTTCAGGGCGGTAATCCTGCCGGTGAACTCCCTTTCCGGGACCGACTCTACCCTTTGTGCCTGATCGACAACCACGAGCATGAGCGTGATCAGGCCGACGGTTCCTGCGACCCAGGCCGGTTGAGTGGTCCGAATGCCATTCAAGAAGTGAGTAAGCACCCGTGCGAAAACAAAGGCCAAAGGATAAATCAGGACCAGGATGATCCTTGTTATGACGCGGATGCTCCCCGCCCCTGGCAGGTAAGCCCAAACGAAACGGTACCAGGAAAACCCCGCGAAGGAGAGTGTCAACAGACCCCACACCAATGGCACGCTTAACATGGCGAGCCCCCGCAGGGACTCCGGATTGGTCATTTTTCTCGTAAGCACCAGATAGGCAAATCCCACAACAGCCAGGCAGGGCAGCGCCCCGGTGAAGAGTTGATGATTCCAAGGTTGCGCCAAAAAGCGCCCAAACTGCAGTTTTGTTCCCCAGAAGATCGAGTTTGGTGCGTAAAGGTAGGATTGCCAGCGTGGCAACAACGGAACGAGCTCTTCCCAAGACCGTCTGCCGATCTCCCACTGGGTGTGAGCATAAGGAATGGCAATCGGACAGAGGGATAACCCAAAAGCCACGCACAACACCAGGTAGGGAAAGGATTGATGCAAGACCGGGTAGACGCCAGCTTGCGCGATGAACTTACGAAGGTCTAACCACTGTTTACGGTGTTGTACCAGTAGGACTGTGCAAAATGGGATAAGAGAGATGACGAGAAAATACCCGATGTAGATTCCTGCGTAGATTTGGTAAGCACAGGCCGCCAGCAGGAAAGCAAAGGGTTTGATCCGGCCGGTCTTCAGAAATTCATCGGCCATCCAGAAGGCCACGGGCACCATGTAACGCGGCAGCAGCTGCGGGAGAGCGACCAATGCGGTCATGACCATGGGAAAGGCAAAAAGGTAGGCGCCTCCAATCGCCGTGAGGGGATGAGCCTTATACATTCGAAGCACAAGTAAGGTAACTCCGTAATTTAGAGTGAAATTCGTTAGCACCCAAAATTGAAACGCCGTCTCGCGAGTTGCTCCAAAAAGCCTGAAGGCCGAGTAGAAGAGGAATGTGCCCAGGTGATTGTCGGAATAAGTAATCGTATTTGGAGCGGGATAGAAAAACGGGGCGGACCAGAACGAGTGGTCAAGGTGCACCAGCCATCGGTAGTCATGCTCCAGCACGTACAGATTAAACCGAGTGTCAAAAAGAGATCCGGGGATCGTTCCCACCTTGAAGATGAACAAAAGGCCGGCCGCGAAAAAGATGACGGCAACCGTCCACTCACCGGCCCCGACCATCAACTTCCTCAAGAATTGGGGGTGGTTCAGGCCCATCATAAAAGGGCGTAGCTTTGGCCGGGCGGTTCTGGCGAGTCAACACGATTTCAGGCGGTTTCAGGGGGGCTGGCCCGCCTCCCCGTCGCGGGCCCGAAAGATGCCAGCAGCCTCGTGCGCGCCAGAATACCGGTTGCAAAAACCGTTGTTCCAAAGAGCTTAGGCGGATGTTTGAAGGCGCCTCCCGGTCCGACGCGGACGGAAAAGGCGGGGGGCCGGTCGGATGGATGTCGAAGTGAAATCAAAAACGCAATGGCGAGCTTAGAATCAACCGTCGCCATCCGCGACGGCGCGGCACCCGTGCGAGTGGGCGTCGACCTCACACCGCTGCTGCCCGGTTCGAGCAACGGCGGTTCCAAACTTGCCGTATTGCAATTCCTGGAAGCCCTGGACCAGTTCCACGCTCACAGCGTTCAGTTGGTGCTTTTTGTCGCCGAGATTTCCGAACCGGAGCTCCGCGAGCGTTTTGGCAGCCGTCTCGCCATCTACTGCACCCGGAGGGGGCGCCGTCGCGGTTCGGCCCTGCTCGAAGCTTATCGGGAGCTGTGCAGCCAGTTGGAGATCAAGCGTCTGACGCGCCAAAGCGGCATTCAGGTTCTTTACTCCCCGTTCGGCCGGTACCTGGCGGCCTCGACGCAGGTGCCCATGGTAGCCCTCATTACCGACCTGCTGCACCGCGATTACCCGGAGAGTTTACCGTGGAAGGATCGTCTTTGGAGGCATTTGAACCTGAAAAAACTGGCATCGAGCCATGCCCTTTTTCAAGTGCCTTCGGATTTCAGCCGCCAGCGCCTGCACGCCACGTACGGCGTTCCTTACGAGCGTGCGTTTCGAACTTACCAACCGATCCACGAGCGCTTTGACGGAACTTCTCACGCTGACGGCCCACGTTACTTTTTTTACCCCGCCAGGCCGTGGCGCCACAAGAATCACCCCAACCTCCTGCGCGCTTACCGCGTTTACCGGGATCGGGTGGGCCAGCCGGCTTGGCGTCTGGTGCTCACGGGAAGCAATGATGGCGCGGTGGAACCGTGGAAATCTCTCGTGGCAGCGCTGGATTTAAAAATGGACGTCGATTTCCTGGGCGAGGTTTCTGAAGAAAGATTGGCGGAATGCTACCGGGGTGCGTCCGCCTTGATGTTTCCGTCGCGCTACGAAGGGTTCGGCATCCCGTTGATTGAGGCAATGCACTTTGGGCTGCCCATCATCTGCGGCCGAGGTGGCAGTCAGACGGAGGTGGCGGGGGATGCCGCCCTTTACGTGGACGTCGAAGATTTGGACGAAATGGCCGACGCCATGGTACGGGTCTCGGAAGATCCGGCCGTCGCCACCCGCCTGGCGGGGGCCGGGAGAAAACAGCTTGCGCGATTCGCGCTGGAACCTGAAGTCCAGAAACTGGTGAACGCGTTGTTAAAAGCGCGCGAGGTCAGAGCCGCCCCGTTTTTCCAGCGGGAACTCTGTCGCGCTCGCTTTTTGGCCTTCGACGCGCTGTACGCGGGAACGATCCTTCTCGCGCCGCTGATCAACGCCGTCGCCCGCCGGCAGGTTAATGGCCCGTAGCACCTTTGATGCGGGTGATGCCTGAACCAATGCCAATCCGGGTTGCCGTCGACCTGACGCCTTTGTTACCCGAAAGCGCCGGCCAAACCATCAGGCCGATCATCGCCGGATTTCTTCGGGGTCTGGTCCAGCAACCGCGCTTCGAGCTGACGTTGATCACGAACGCTGCCACTGACCGGGAGGCAGCCCGGTGGTTCGATCGGCCCGTCACGACGTTCTGCCTGGACCATCCCGGCCACCGCCGAGGCCGCCTCCCGTTCCGTTTTTTCCAGCGGCAGCAATTCCGTGCCCTTTACGCTCCCTTTGGATCGGCGCGCTTTCTGCATTCCGGAGTGCCGGTAGTCTCCATGGTAACAAATGTATTTCCCAACCATGGTCCGTGGCCTTCCAGCGAGGCCGCCCGGCGTCAGAGCGAACTGGACAACGTGCGCACGTCGATCGTTGCGGCCCGTTTTCAGGTCCTCTCCGATTTTACCGGTGCTCAGTTTCGTGGCCGGCACGGCATCCCGGCCGAGAAAGTGTTTCGAACTTACCCGCCCGTGTGCCCTGGCCCCCTGCCCCGGCCGAACCCCGATGCTGACCCGGAAACGCCTTACTTTCTCTGCCCGGCCGACTCTCAACCTTACCGGAATCATGACGTGCTCCTGATGGCCTACCAGGTTTACCGACTGCACTCGGCGCAAACCGCCTGGCGCCTGGTCCTGACCGGCATGGAGCCGAGGCGGCAAGATTACCTCCGGAACCTCGCCCATACGCTCGGCATCGCCGACGGCATCCAATTCTTGCGACCTGCCAACGCGGAAAAGGCAGATGAAATGCTTCGGGGATCCGCGGGCCTGGTTTTCCCTTCCCTGGACGAGACTTGCGGAAGTCAGTTGGCCGCCGCGATGCAGTCTGGGGTTCCTATCCTCACGGCGGAAACGGGAGGTCCTGCAGAAATGGTCGGTGAGGCGGCGCTGAAAATTGACGTTCGCAAACCGCTGGCCCTCGCGGAAGCGCTGGGTGCTCTGGCCGGCTCACCCACGCTCCGGGAAGACTTGCGCCTGGCCGGTCGGCGCCGCCACGCTGCGTTGTCGCTTGCCAAGGACGTTTCCCGCCTGAGCCAGACGATTGCTGAACTCGCGGATCAACCCCCGGTTGGCCCACTGCGTCCCGGCCAGGTCTGGCGGCTCTGGCGCGCCCGGCAGGATGCGATGACTCGCACCGTGGCCCGGCGCGCGTACCGTTTGCTCCGCGATCACCTATGAAAGTTGCCTTCGATGTTGCCCAGACCTGCAGCCCCAAGGCCGGGTGCGGCTGGTTTGCCGACCGCCTGGCCCGGGCTTTGGCCGATGTTGCTCCCGAGGACAGCTTTATTTTGCTTCACCATTTCGGGACTTGGCTGAACCCCCGGACCCGTTCAGGCACCCACCTGAACCGGCCAAACGTCAGCGAACCGCTCGCTGCTTATTCCGTCCGGACGGCGCGCAGGCTTTGGACCGAGGTCGCGGCTGGCCGGGCAACCTTGCCAGGTGCGCCCGACGTCGTGCACGCCAATTGTTTTCAAGCGCCGATGGCAGGCGGTGCCCGCTTGGTTTACACGGTGCATGATGTCAGTTTCTGGATGCACCCGGAGTTCACGACGGAGGCGAATCGGCTGGCTTGCCAGCAGGGCATGTTGGACGCGGTTCAACGGGCGCGGGGATTGGTTTTTATCTCTGAACACACCAGGCAAGAGTTTGAACGGCTTTTCCCAGGTTTGGCCGAACGCCGGAACCTCTGCACCACGGTTGCTCTCCTTGCCTCCCGTTTCCCGACCGTTTCCGGGCAAATCCCCCGGCCTCCGGACGGCAAATGGCTCGCGGTGGGTTCGCTCGAACCCAGGAAGAATTACGACGCGCTTCTCGATGCCATGGACCTCTACTGGCAAACGTCAACGGTCCGGCGTCCCCTGACCATTGTGGGGGGGCGCGGATGGAATTCGGATGGACTGCGGGCCCGCATCCGAAAGCTGGCCAAGGCCGGTTTGGTTCGTCACGAGGGCTACGTGGCCGAGTCCCGGCTGGTTCGCCTGTACCGGGAAAGCTTCGCCCTGCTTTTCGCCAGTCATTACGAGGGTTTCGGATTGCCCCTGGTTGAAGCCATGAGTCAGGGATGCCCGGTCATCAGTGCGCGCAACAGCAGTCTGCCGGAGGTCGGCGGCGACGCGGTCCTCTGGTGCGAGCCGGCCAACGCAACCCAACTGGCCCGCCAGATGCTCGCGCTGGAAAACTCCCCCGAGCTGCAGGCCGCCTGTTCCGCCGATGGACTCACCCAGGCCCGCAGGTTTGATTGGGCGAAAACCGCTCGCCAGGTTCTCGACCTTTACCGACAGGTCGGGAGGACCGCTGGCGGGCTTCCGTCGGCACGGTCTCAGCCCGCTTAACAATGGACTACCAAACCGATTTTGAGGCCAACGAGGAAACTGCACCGATCCTCCGGCAGTTCCACAGCAACTATTACCTACGCATAAACCAGCGCCGGCAGGAACACTTGGCCACCCTTGGCCTCCCTTTACGCAACCGCACCGTTTGGGAGGTGAGTGCCGGCATCGGCGATCACACGACGTTCTTTCTCGACCGCGGGTGCCGCGTCATCACCTCCGATGTCCGTCCTGAACTGATTGCACTCCTGCGTCAGCGCTTCCCGCACGTGCCCGCCCAACAGATTGACCTCGACGCGCCACCGGAAACATTCACCGGCTCGTTCGAGGTTGTTTACGCTTACGGCGTGCTGTACCACCTGCGGCAGCCTGGCCCCGCCCTGGCCTACCTGGCCAGCCGTTGTCGCAACTTGCTCTTGTTGGAAACCTGCGTCGGTTACGGCGACGGGCAGGACGAAAACCCGCTGGAGGAACCTGCTCAAGTTGCCAGCCAGGCCCGAAGCGGGCAGGGGTGTCGGCCGACGCGGCGCTTTGTGTGGGAAACCCTGCAGAACCTGTTTCCTTACACCTACTGCCCAATAACGCAGCCGGCACACGAGCAGTTTCCACTGGATTGGTCGCAACCCTGGGGCAAGAACGAGCTGCGCCGGGCGGTTTTTATTGGCAGCCGCGAGCGGCTCGTGCTGCCCACGCTTTCGGCCGTCCTGCCAAGCCGCCATACACCAGGGGATGCAGACTACGGCAAGCCCGGTTTCCTGAGGCGTGGCTGAGGATAGCGCACGTTCATTCCTTTGCTGGGCTTGCGGCGAGCGTGCCGTTTCGACCCGCCCCATCGTAGTCCTCGGTCGCCGCCTGCTGCGCCTCAGCGTGCGGCAACATTTTCCAACGTTTCAGGGCTGTTTGCAGTTCGGGCAGTTTTACCGGCTTGCTGAGGTAATCGTCCATCCCTGCGGCCATGCACGTTTCGCGGTCGCCCTGCATGGCATTTGCGGTCATGGCAATGATGTAGATGGGCGGGTTCCAGGCACAGCGGGAATCCGGACTTTGCTCCTGTTTGCGAATGGCCCGAGTTGCTTCGTACCCGTCCATCTCGGGCATCTGGCCGTCCATAAGGATGATGTCGTACGCCATGAGGCGCAACGCCTCGAGAACCTCCAATCCATTTGCGGCGACATTGGCGGTGTAACCGAGCTTTCGGAGCTGGCCCAAGGCGACCTTTTGATTGATGCTGTTATCCTCCGCCAGCAGGATGCGCACCTTCTCGAGCGGCGGCGCGGTTTCAGAAACCATCGGGACAGCCGATTCGATCAAGGCGTGTTCGGCCGCTACGGCCCCCATCACGCCCAGCATGCAGTCGAACAGGCGCGACTGTTTCACCGGTTTGCAGACGTACGCATCGATGCCGATTTCGGTTAATTCGGCCGTGGTCAACGATTGGCTTAGCGAAGTCAGGATGATCAACCTGGCACCGGCGATGGCCTGGTCAGCCTTGATGGCGCGGGTCAGCATCCACCCGTCCATGCCCGGCATCTGCACGTCCAACAACACCAGGTCGTACGGCTTGCCTCCCGCGGCCGCTGCCCGCAGCACGACCAAAGCTTCATCGCCGCCTGCAGCGCCGTCCGACTGCATGCCGCATGCAAAAAGTTGGTGGCTCAGGATCTGGCGATTGGTGGCGTTGTCATCAACCACCAGCACTTGCAAATCGAAAAGATCAGGCCGGTGCCGGTTCGGAGGCTGAGCGTCACCCGCCTGCTTCTCCAGACAGGCCGTGAACCAGAAGGTGGAGCCGTGCCCCGGTTGGCTTTCCACCCCGATTTCGCCCCCCATCATGATCACAAGCTGCCTGGAAATCGCCAGCCCCAGCCCGGTGCCGCCGTATTTGCGGGTGGTGGAACCGTCCGCCTGGCTGAAGGCTTGAAAGAGGCGCGCCTGCGCTTCGGGCGGGATGCCGATGCCGGTGTCTTCCACCCTGAAACGCAGGAAAGCGTGGCTTTCGGTTTCGCGTTCTAGCGAGACACGAACAATGACCTCGCCTGTCGACGTAAACTTGATGCCGTTGCCGATGAGGTTGGTCAGGATCTGCCGCAGCCGCCCGGGATCGCCGCGCAGCCGGGTAGGCATGTACGAGGGAATGGCGCTGGCCAGCTCAATTCCTTTCTCGTGCGCGCGCGGCGCCAGCATGTCCAGCGTGCCCTCAATGGCTTCAAGGAGGTCAAAGTCGAGCAGTTCGAAAGTGAGTTTGCCTGCTTCGATCTTCGAGAAATCCAGGATGTCGTTAATGATGGTTAGGAGGCTGTCCGCGCAGGTCCGAATGGTCTCCGCAAATTCCCGCTGCGGCGGGTCCAGGTTGCTGTCGAGCAACAGGCCCGTCATGCCCATGACGCCGTTCATCGGCGTTCGGATCTCATGGCTCATGTTGGCCAGGAATTCGCTCTTGCTGCGAGCGGCCGCTTCGGCCGCTTCCACGGCCGATTTGAGCGTAGCCGCTGCTTGCCTGACCGCGGTAACGTCCCAATGGATGCCTTGTGTGCCGACCGCCTGACCGCGGCCGTCCAGGATCGCAATCTTGATGACGTGCACCCAGATGATATCGCCCGCCGCGTTGGTTTGATTCTCTTCGGTTTCAAACGCCTGAGCGCTCCGCATCAACGCCTTGTCGTCTTCGCGGTACTTCATGGCCAGTTCGGGCGGAAACAGGTCGAAATCCGTTTTGCCGAGAACCTCCTCCCGCAACCTGCCCCTCCCTCTGCAGAAACTCTGGTTCACGAAGGTGAAGCGGCCTTCCCGGTCTTTGCGGTGAATCTCGACGGGAAGGCTTTCCACGACCGAGTGGAGAAATGCCTCTGACGTCGTGAGCGCCTCTGTCATGCGGCCGAGTTCCTGGGCGGCGTTTTCCTGTGCTTGCGCCAGCCGTTGCGCCGTCTGCCGCCCGGATTCAGCCTCCGCTTTTGCTGACT
>DASWVC010000391.1:0-4956 GCA_036401335.1 Chthoniobacterales bacterium | reverse complement strand
CATGGACATCAACTGTGGCGAACTTCTGGAAGGCACCATCAGTCTGGACGGGCTCGGAGCACAGATCTTTGAGGCCATGTTGGCCACTGCCTCGGGCCAACCCTCCCGATCCGAGGCCCATGGGTTCGGGATCGACGAATTTGTGCCCTGGACCCTCGGCGCCGTGATGTGAGGGAGATTGGCGGGCACCGCTTTTACGGTTGGCTTACCTGCGTGGGATCAGGGTGCGCCGACAAACCTTTCAATGGCATCCCGCATCTCAAGCGCATGCCGGACGGGCTCCTTCTCCTTGGGGGTAAGTTCCACCAGCTGGGCGCCGGGGATCTCTGCGGCAAGCCGCCGGCCGTAGTCGGCGGGATGCAGTGGATCCATGGCGTTCACCAACACGAGCGTGGGAACCCGTACTCCGCGCCACCCCTGCGGGACAGGACACGGCGTGTCGGCCGGCAGGAGGGTGAGGGTGGCCACAACCGCTGCGAGGTCAGGCCGTTCCAACTGCCGCAGGATCGACGCGGCATGCTCCCGGCTGACGGCTTCGATGCGCCTGAATACCGGGTCTTTGAGCAGAAGTTGCCGGGTGCCCTCCACCCCGTTTTCGGGCAGCGCCCGGGCAATGGTGTCGAAGATGTCCAGGTTCGGGGGGTGACCGGCGTCCAACCAGGCAGGCCGGGATAAAATCAGCGAACGGGTCCGTTCAGGGTGGCGCAGGGCAAAGTTAAGCGCCACACCCGCTCCCATCGAAATTCCGCCGACGGTTACGCGGTCCAACCCCAGGGCGTCAAGGAGGTTTCGGAGGTCGTCGGCAAAAGCGGAAAAGGTGAGCCGGTGCAGTGGACCCAGGGGGCGGGTCAATCCGTGTCCCCGACAGTCAAAGGACGCCGTCCGGAGCCACGCGGAGCCAGCCAGAATGCCTTGCGGCTGAGAGACGTCCCCGCCCAGGCCGTGCTGGAATACCACCCACGGACCGCGCGACCCGTTGATCACGTAGTGGAACCGGATGCCGTCGGATTCAAGGAAGGGCATCGGCTGGCAAGTCCCGAAAACAGGTGCGGGCAAAGGCGGTTGCCGCAGCGGCCTCGGCCTCCTCGAAGCCGTGCATGATCACCGGGCCGGCAAAGCGGACGGAGCGCAATAACCGGGAGTAGGCGTTAAAATCCACGGCTCCGCGCCCAAGGAGACACACTCGGCCATTGCTCAGGCGATCCTTGGCGTGAGCAATGGCCAGGTTAGCCCCCAACAGGTCAAAAGCTTCCTCAAGAACGTCGCCTTGGGGCCGGTTCTCCGTCATCAGGTTCGCCGGATCAAGAATAACCTGAAGACGGTGACCGGCCTTAAGGACGTCGAGGAGGGCGCGTGCGGTAGACGCGTCGGCAATGATGTTGGCCGGTTCCGGCTCGATTGCGAGGGTCACGTCACTGGTCGTCGCGAGTGCCCGGGCCATGGTTTCGAGCAGGTCCGCCATTGCCTGCTTTGATCCGTTGTCCCGATGCCGCCGCCACATGTCCTCGCGGTCCCGCGTGCCGGTGCAGAGTGTCACCACCCGCACCCCCAATTGACTTGCGGCCGTTGCCACGGTCCGCAGTCGTTCCAGCCCCCGTTGCCGCACTTCCGCATCCGGATGCGCCATGTTAAAGGTGCCTGAGATGGCCGCAAGCCGGACCCCGGTTTCGCGTGAGCCACGTGTGATTGACTCCACCACCGCAGCCGGAACCGCTGCAGGCATGCTCGGCAGGCCGGCACAGGCGAAATTGAATTGCACGCACGTAAGCCCGAGCCTTTGAACGGCCGTGAGCGTTTCCCGTGCATCCGGCCGGCGAAACGTTTTCGCAAAAATGCCCAGTTCCATCAAATCTCTCCTGCAGCCTCCGCCACCAGGACGCGTTCACCGCCGTTCCTGGCGGATTGGCTAATCGCCGAAAGGGCCTGCAACGCGGCCACGCCGTCGTCAATCCCGGCCCCCGTGGCCGGTGCGTGGTGAAGGACGGAGTCGGCAAAACCTTCCACTTGGCGCCGGAAGGTATGGCCGTCCGCTCCCAACAACCGGTGGTATTGGCCGTCGTGCGTGGAAAAGCACTCGACTTCGCTGGCTTTGAAGTACCAGGGATTGAAGCTTTTCGCGACGACGCTGCCGTGCTCGCCGTACACTTGAAAACCTTCGTGCCATTCCATCCGGACCGGGATCGTCAGGTCCAGGTGGCCGATTGCACCGTTGGCAAACTCGACCGATACAAACCAGCAATGGGCGCCAAACTTTTCCCGGTATTCAGCCCTGACCGCCAGGAGTTCGCCACCCAGGAACCGGGCAGTGTCTACCAGGTGGCTGCCGTGGCCGAGCAAATAGTAAGGAAACTTGGCGGATTTGGGGTTTCCCGGGGGGCGCAACGCGCCGGCGCTGGAGAGGATCAGGGGATGAAGGGTGTTGGTCTCCTGGTACCGGTAAACCGAATCGCAGTACCAGGCTTTCAACGCCAGCAACGCGCCTATCTCATCGCGGATAAAGGCGTGGGCGAAGGCAATTCCCGGATCGTAGCGGCGCATGGTGCCCACCTGAAGGTGGAGACCGGGATGAGCGCGCACGGAATGCCGCAGCCGCTCGCCTTCCGCGACGTTTACTCCCAATGGTTTTTCGATCAGCACGTGCTTGCCGCGTTCGAGCGCCTGAATGGCCGCCGCGACGTGAAACTGATCCGCGATCGCGATGATCACCGCTTCAACGCCCATGTCCTCGAGCAAGGCACCGTAATCCGTAAACGTTTTGGCCGGTTCAAAGACCGCTGCAACTTTGGCCACCAAATCCGGGGCAGCATCACAGAGCGCATAAAGTTCCACGTTGCGCGCTTTTCTGCAGGCCTCGAGGTGAGCAGATTGCGCAATCAATCCCGCACCCAGAACGGCCATGCGCAGCCGGCGGTTCTCTTTTGGCAAGAGGTTTTGTGGCAGCGGAGAATCAACGGTCAACCCTTTGCTGCCGCTAACGGAGCAGGAAGCGTTCATCACCAGTTTCTCTACAAAGGATTGGCAGAAAACACATTCTAAATTTCGCGTCTGAAACTCGCCCGGTGCGTCCTTGCCCATCACGGGGGGCCACTCCGGGCTTTCCGGGGAGGGAGGCTGTCACGGCCGGTAAAAGGCGGCGTAAGCCAGATGATTTCTGTTTAGTCCGGTCAAACGACTGGACAGGGCGGAGTCTGGGGCTAAAAACATTTCCGCCTCCATTTCATTGCCTATCAGAAACAGGATTCATTATTGATAATACAAGCCGGTCGGCGGCTTGAGGTTGTGAATAAAAAATTCCCGCCGAAGGCAGCGGGTACATGAATCGCATTGGCATCGGCTTACTCCTCGTGCTGTTCGGGAGTGCCTTCAATCCATTGGTCCGGGCAGCGGACGTTCTTACCTATCACAATGACCTCGCCAGGACTGGCCTGAATCCGAACGAGACCATCCTTACACCCCAAAATGTCGCTTCGGGCTCTTTCGGGTTGCTTCGAACGTTGCCGGTCGACGGACAGTTGTACGCCCAACCCCTTTACGTTTCAAACCTCGCGGTGACCTCAGGCGGCCAGGCTCAGGGCTCTCGCAACGTCGTGATTGTTGCCACCGAACACGACAGCATCTATGCCTTTGATGCCGACTCCGGCACCTTGTATTGGAAAACCTCCCTTCTGGGCGGTGGTGAGACTCCTTCCGACGACCTGGACTGCGATGACCTGACCCCAGAAATTGGCATCACCGCCACGCCCGTAATCGACCGGGCAGCGGGTTCGAACGGTTTGATTTATGCCTTGGCGATGAGCAAGGATGCGGGTGGTGCTTACCACCAGCGTTTGCAGGCCCTTGACCTGGCGACGGGCCAGGTGGTTCGTTCCGTGGAGATCCAGGCGTCCTACCCCGGTACCTTCGGACCGGACAACGACGGCCAGGGACACGTTGTCTTTGTGCCCCAACACGAGCGGTCCCGGGCGGCCTTGCTGCTGGCCAACGGCAACCTTTACCTTGAGTGGGCGTCGTACTGCGACCATGCCCCTTACTCCGGCTGGATTATTGCCTACAACGAAAACACGTTTGCGCAAACGGCAGTTTTCAACACCAATCCGAGCGGGTTGCCGACCTCTTCCTGGCTCCCTGACGGCTCCGGCGGGGGCATCTGGCAATCCGGTGCGGCCCCGGCCGTGGACGCAGCGGGCAACCTGTACGTGGGCGTCGGCAATGGTCCTTTTGACATCAACCTTGACGCAAATGGTTTCCCGACGAATCGTGACTTCGGCGATGCCTTGCTCAAGCTGTCGCCGGGCCTGCAGGTCCTGGATTACTTTACGCCCTTCAACCAACTCTCCCTTGCCAGCCAGGACCTTGATGCCTCAGCCGGCGGCTCGATGGTGCTGGACATTGCTGACAGCCGGGGCGTTGTCCACAACCTCGCCCTCACGGCAGGTAAGGACGCAAGCCTCTACGTGGTGGACCGGAATAACTTCGGGAAATACAACGCCGCCAGCAACAACATTTATCAGCAGCTCCCTGGCACCCGGCCGGGAGCATTTTCTGCGCCGGCGTCCTTCAATGGCTTCTTTTACCTTAGCTTGGCGGCCCATGCGATTCAGCAATTGCAATTCACGGCCAACGCCACCTTGAATCCTGTGCCGGTTTCCGTTACCCCCGAGGTTTTCGGCTGGCCGGGAGCAAGCCCCACGATCTCTTCGTCCGGCAACGCCCAAGGCATCGTGTGGGCCATTGAACGGGGCACGACCCAAGCCATTCTGCACGCCTACGACGCCGCCAACCTGGCCACCGAGCTTTACACCAGCGCGGCTGTTAACCTCGGCACCCCCATCAAGTTCGCCGTGCCGACGGTGTGCAACGGCAAGGTGTTCGTCGGCACTTATGACTCGGTGGCCGTCTTCGGCCTGGCGCCGCCGGCCAACCTGGTGGACCTGGACGGCGACGGCCGCAGCGACC
>DASWVC010000390.1:0-45018 GCA_036401335.1 Chthoniobacterales bacterium | reverse complement strand
AATGCTTGGGGGCGGGCTGTCCACGCCGGCCGGAAAGGAAGGCCGGGGTGGACGGGCAACCCCCTTGGCAGGCGGGTGCGACGGGGTTGCGGTGCCACCCCGATGCCCCGGCGGCGAAGGGACTCGCCGCCCTACCGGGCTCCCGGTCAGGCGTACGCCCCAAGACGAAGGCCACTTTTCCGCCCCGAACCCCCTTATCTTAGTGCCATTGTGCGGACACCCCGTGACGCCGGCATCGCGCCTTATGGTTCAGGGGCAAGGGCCTGCAGTTCGCGCCCGGCCTGCCGCTCCTCACCCACCAGGTCGACCAGTAGATCCACGGTAAGAACGTCGCCCTCACGAACCGCCTGAAGGGCACGGTGCGCGTCCGCCAGCGCCTCGACAAGGAGCGCATGCGCTCCCTCCCTGGGTTGCCACGGCCATTCCGGCTGCCCGCCGTCTGGTCCAGCCGCCCGCTTCGGCAAGGGCACTTCACGGTTCAGATCAGCCAGCCGGCGGCCCAGGCGCTTGACAGCCTCCAGTTCCCGATCGACGCAGGCCAACAGAACGTCCTTCAGTTCCGGTTCCGCCCGGTGCGCTAGAACGCTTGCGGGGTTGGCGGGTTTATCTGTCGCCGGAATTGCAAATGCAGCGGCCAGCAAACGCGGGATTAGCGCCACCTTGGCCAGGTATAACTTTTCAAGCGCCTCGGCGACGGTACGCTTCGGCGTGCTTGCATTCCGGGCATACGGACGGGTTGTCCGGTCAGCTCCCTTTTGCACCCATCGGGTTTGTCAGGTGCGGGGGTTGCCCCGTAGCCCCCACTTCGCCGACCCGTTCGGTGGTTCGCCGAAATGATAAAACGGCCGTGCGGGTTTCCTGGTTGTCCGGCGAAACCGCCACAATCGGGATCTCGAATTCCTGGTCCGGAAATCTGAAGTGGTATCGGAAGGTGCCGTCCGGCTGCAAAGCCACCGGTTGACCGCCAACAAAGACCCGGGCCCGCGGATCGGTGCCGCCGTAAAAGATAACTTCGGCGTTCACGTGCATGAAAAAGCCCCGTTGACCAAACGGGTGATTCTCCCAGCTCGCGTTGAACCCACTCGACAGACTGCTTTCCGAAGAGAGCCCCGTCCAACTCGAAAGTTCCAGGCCGCTCCACAGGGCCTGCAGTTCGGAAGAGAGCGCCTGCTCGGAAGCGCCGGCGCCAACGGCCAGCCCGCCCGAGGTCAGGGTTTCGGAACTTAACGCCACCATTTCCGAGGCTCCCTGGCCCGATAAGGCGGAGGAAGACAATGATTCCAGGCTGCTCCACTCCCCTTGACCCAAAGCCTGGATAAAGCTGGACAGCAAGCCGCTGCTCTCGACCGATCCCAGGCTCCCGACGGCAGAGTGTTGCCAGCTCGTCAGGGACTCACTCCCGGCCCCCCCCGACCAGGAAGCAAGGCCGCCGCTGGACAGTTCTGCGCTAGCCCCCGCACTGGACAAGCCGCCGCTGGACAGTTCCGACCCCGCTCCGAAGCTGGACACCCCGCCGCTGGACAGTTCCGCCGCCAACGCGGCTTGCAGCGCTCCGCTGAAAAGGCTGGTCTCCGCCGGCGCAAGCATGGCGGCGAGCCTGCCCCTGGCCAGCAGTTCACTAGCGCCGCTCGAATCCAGGTTGCTTTCGAGTTCCCGGCGCAGGAATTCCGTCACGTCTTTCGAGCTAAGCGCGCCTGAACTCAACGACGACAAGCGCTCGAGCAAACCTTTGCCGAGCAGGGTCTCCAACACTTTCAAATGGTCAATGTGCAGGTCAGAAGAACTTCCCGCTGCCGTTGAGGTTCCCCGCTGCAGGTCGCTCAGGGCTTCCGTCAAAGGTTGGCCGCTCGCCTGGGCTGCCTCGACCACGTTGAGCAGGAGGTTAAAGCTCAGGTGAAGCGGGACGGTGGCGAATTGTGCCTTCCACTCGTCACTGACCGATTCCGGCGGGGTCCGGGCCGGGCCCGCGCCCGCAATCCCGTGCCACTCGTCCTGCGCGTCGAAATAGCCGAAGTCCACGCGGTAGGACGCATCCGCTTGTTGCACCGGAATGTACCAATTACGGGCAAGTTCGTTGATTGAAACGGTTGCTTCCAGTTGACCGTTGCAGAACACCCGCAGGGCCAGGCGCCGCGGCGTGGTCAGCTGGGTGTAATCAAAATCCCAGTAGAGGAACAGCCAATGCGGGTCTCGGGCCACGAGAAAAATTTGGTCATAGCGCGCCGGCAGGTTGCCGAGTTCCTCGAACTCCGGACGCGTCGCGGGATCGACCGTTCCAACGTAGTCATTTGCTTCCTCCGGTAAACCATGTTCAACCACCGGCTTCGGGGCTAACCGAAAATCTACTGGGTTATTGGTCGACTCTAGACTCATAAAATATCCTTAAAATGAACGCGCCGGGATCCTTGCCGCTCTCGAAAATGGGGGATTTCTGCTGCATGTGCAAAAGGTTTTTCCAGCGCGCTCCGGTTCTGCACGGCCTCACTTTGGAACCATGAGCGTTTCGACGCCAGATTCTGCCAAAGCTTCCGTCAGGGATGATTCGCGGTGAATCAACCCGCCCAGGTAAGGATTCCGGGGCGCCAACTCCAGCACGTGAACGATGTTTTCCGGGGTTTCCAGCCGGGAAAAGATCGCGTAGGCGATCCGGGCGCGCGGCACACTTTTCTCGCCGAAGCCGACTGGTTGGTTGCTCGACCAGAAACGGATCATCTCCACGCCGTGGTCAATGGATTTACCTAGAAAAATAACCGAATGCCCGTGCTCATGGCGACCCACCGCAGTCGTCCAGAAAATTTTCATAAAATCGCCGGGCTGGGCATCTTCAAACGAAGTAAAGTTCTTTCCCAGGTTTAGTTCGTGGAACAAACAGGCTGTTCCCGGTCCGTTCGCGTTCCAACGTCCCCAGACGCCGACGCCGTCCGGTTGACCCTGCACCGCAAGCGCATGAATGACACCCTGGTTAAGGCGGCTGCCCGTTTCCAGCCGTTGCAGCGCCTGCAGAAACACCAGGTAAGTGGCGCCGGAACAGTAGCTGGGTCGCGCCGCTTCCGGCTCCACCATGATGCCGTTCTGGGTTTGCACCGCCGCTTGCAGGCGGTGCGTCGTTTCCATCGTCGCCGAATAGCCGCCTCCCCGTGGCATGGCCTCAAGCACGGAGAGGATCAGCGCATTCGCATCCCGGGACGGAAAGGCGCTTTCAGCGCCGGCCGCGCCTGAAAACACCCGCACCAGCAGAAAAATGACGAGCAACTTCCAGGCAGCACCTCGGGCCATCACTGCGCCGTCTTACCGCAAGCCGGGAATAAATCAAGGCGCGCCATCCCTTCTCGTTCGCGTGCGGCCAGCTTTTTTCCGGGTTGCGGCCCGCGTCACGCCGGGAGTTTGACCGCTGGCATGCCGAAACAGGCTGCAATTGCTACGACAAAGCTTGCAGACCGCCCCGGCGCACGTAGTGTTCACTGGAACATAGACCATGCTTACGGACCGGCAGCAAGAGGTGCTTACCTTCATCGAGGAGCAGCAACGCGAAAACGGATTGCCTCCGACCACACGGGAGATTCAGGCCCATTTCGGCTTTCAGAGCCAGACGGCGGCAATGAACCACCTGCGAGCCCTGCAGAAAAAGGGGGCCATCAGGAAGATGCCTGGCAAAGCCCGGGCTTCCGTTGTGACGCGGCTGTTTCAAGAGCGGGGAGAGCGCGCGATCCCCCTGCTGGGGTTGATTCCGGCCGGCTTGGCCGTCGATGCGGCTGAAGCCCAGGAAGAATCGTTGGAAGTAAATCTGAACCTTTTCGGGCAGAACGCCGCCTCGGGCAGCTTCGCATTGCGCGTCCGAGGAGACTCGATGATTGAAGCCCAGATCGCGGACGGCGACCTGGTGATCCTTCAGAAAAGAGAACCGCGCGATCGCGAGGTTGTCGCTGCCCTCATTGACGGCGAGGTGACGCTAAAGCGGTACGTGTTGGTGAACCGTCAACCGCGCCTTAAGGCGGAAAACCCGCGGTACCCCGACCTGCTGCCAGTTGCTGACCTGCAGATTCAGGGCGTCATGATCGGCCTGATCCGGAAGGTTTGAAGAAATTGTAACAGTTGTATGAATGGTACAATCGTTACAATTTCCTCCCTTCATTGACACCCTTGCGCTCGAGCTGCCATCGTCCTCGCGCTTATGAAGGTGTGGATGGTGCTTTTGGTCACGGCAACCGTTCTGGCCCGTGCCTCGACGGCGGATAACTCAGTTTTTGGTTACCGGGAGGTGGTTGCGCAAGCGGAGGGCTTGTCACGGGAACCTTATGAACCGCAGGTTCAAACCCTTTCCCCCGATCTCCTCAACCTCGATTACGACCTTTACCGGCGCATCCGTTTTCTGCCCGAGCGCACACTGTGGCCCACCGCTCCATACCGCGTCGGTTTCTTTCATCCCGGCTACTATTTCAGACAACGGGTCCGGTTTTATGCGATCGAGAAGGGCCGGCCTCGGGACATTCCGTTTTCGCCGGCCTATTTCCACTACGACAAGCCGGTGCAGTTTGCCGGGCAGGAAACATTTGCTGGGTTCAGAACCTTCGTTCCGTCTGAGCGGCCCGGCGTTCAGGACGAGTTTCTCTCTTTTCTGGGCGCAAGTTATTTTCGTGCCATTGCCAAAGGCCTGCATTGGGGCCTCTCCAGCCGCGGCTTGGCCGTGAACAATGGCGTCAACTCTCCGGAGGAGTTTCCGGGTTTTCGGGCATTCTGGTTGCGGGAACCGGCGGCCGGTGATCGTGCGTTTCAGTTTTACGCATTACTGGACGGTGAAAGTGTCACCGGCGGCTACGAGTTTGACGTCCAGTACGGTGAAGTCACGACCATGTACATCAAAGCCACTGTCTTTACTCGCAGGAGGCCACAGGTACTGGAGCTAGCTCCGCTTACAAGCATGTTCTATTTCGGGGAGAACTCAGTGAATAAACCGACGCTTAAACCCGACTATCAACCAAGCGGGAAGGCTGAGTTCGCCATGAACAAAACCGATTTTAAACGGCGTGAGTTTCGCCCGCAGGTTCATGATTCGAACGGGCTTCTGATGGCCACGGTCTCGGGCGAAAAGCTTTGGGTGCCGCTGGACAACCCGCGAAACGTGACGGTCCGGCAGTTTTCTGACGTCACGTCGTTCGGGCTCCTGCAACGGGATCGCGACGTTACCGATTACCTCGACCGGGAGGCCGAGTACCACCGCCGCCCGAGCGTGACCGTCACCCCGAAATCCAATTTTGGTCCTGGTTTTGTCCGTTTGTTGCAGATTCCGACCCGGGACGAATATTCCGACAACATTGTGGCCGGTTGGGAACTGCAGAACCCGCCGGAAGCCGGTGGCAGGTTTGAGTTTGCCTATGAACTGCGTTGGACCGGGAATGAGCCTGACACGGATCAGTTCCGTGTGAACTCAACGACGGTTCGGACGAGCCCCCAAGCCGGTGAGACGCATTTTAACGTGGAGTTTGCCCATCCGGAAAAGGGTGAAGTGATTCCGGTTGGGGACCTCCGGCCGCACATTGTGGTCAACCAGGGCGGGACGGTGAGGGATGTACAATTCACACCAACCGTCCATGGCTGGCTGGTCAGCTTTTCGATTTTTGATCCAAACCCGGCCCAACCTCTTGACGTGAGCTGCGTCATCCTTCGGGGGGACGCTTTCTGCTCGGAAAAATGGCTATACCTTCTGGCTCCATAGCGCTGCTTCGCAGGCGCATTGAATCTGCACCGGAGTGGACGGAAGCGTGGGTGCGGGTCAACGACTACCTCCATGCGCTGAGCATGCCGGACGGCATCGACCGGGAACAGCTGCTTCTCGCGAGCTTCCGGCAGGCGGTGGCACGGCGTCGCCGCGAACCGTTTGCGCCGGCGACTCAACTGGCTTTCGAGGAAGTTCAGCATGGGCTGGACCGGGCGTTCGGCCATTTGGTGCCGGAAGGTACGCCCGCGGAACTGCGGCTGCAGGAGGCCCGGGTGCGAATGTACCTGACCGAGGCGGATGCACCCGAAAGCTTTTACCGAAGCCGGACGGTGCCCGGAGAAGTCCTGGAAGCGTTGCGGCAGGTAAAGTTGGAGGCGAGCCCGATGATGCAGCGCGCCAGCATCACCGCCAAGCCGTTTGCGTTTAGCGAGTTCGGCACAAGGCTGGCGCATTTTTCTGAACGGCTCGCGCCGGTGTCCAACCACCCCGCCCTGATCTGGGTTCTCGGCTTCCTGGCTTTGGCTTTGCTGGTTGTCGCCAGCCTTTAGGCCGTGCCGGCACCGGTTGCCCGCAGGCAAGGGGGCGGCTGGTGAAGGGAATCGTTCTATTTACGTCAGACCACTTGCGTATATGAGCAGCAATGAATCCGCCAGGTTCGTCGAACTTGTTGGTGCCGGCAGCCTGGAACAGGCGTTTGAAGCGAAGGTTCGGGCCCGGCGCTGGGGCGTTTTTCTGGTGACGGCCGGGCTCGCTATCGTCGGGCTCTGGCTGCTGGCCGACATTTACCAGGCGAGTGGTTGGACACCCCTCCGGGCGTTGAGCCTGGGGTTGTTCGCCGTTCTCTTTACCACGCTGGCTTTCGGGTTCACCCAGGCGTTTCTCGGGTTTCTCGCGCTGGCGGATGGCCACGAACCCCTGAAAATCACGAACACCCTGGACCCTCACACCCCCCTGGCGTCGACGGCCGTGGTGATGCCCGTTTACAACGAAGATCCGGCCACGGTGTTTGGGAACATTCGTGCCCTCTACGAGTCCCTGCGCCAACGCGGCGAGTTGGAGGCGTTTGAGTTCTACGTCTTAAGCGATTCGACTGACCCAGACCGGTTGGTCGACGAAGAACTGGCTTGGGCGGATCTCTGCAGGCAAAGCAATGGCTTTGGGCGGGTACATTACCGCCGGCGAACATTGCCGGTTAACCGCAAAAGCGGCAACATCGCTGACTTTTGCCGCCGGTGGGGGCACCGGCACCGGTACATGATCGTGCTCGATGCGGACAGCGTCATGACCGGTGAGGCGGTGGCATCCCTGGTTCGCTTGATGGAAGTGAACGCCCGGGCCGGAATCATTCAGACCATGCCCCGGCTGGTTAAGGCGGACACCCTGTTCGGGCGCGTCCAACAGTTCGCCGCACGGGTTTACAGCCCCATTTTTGCCGCCGGCCTCAATTTCTGGCAGCAGGGTTCAGGAAACTACTGGGGGCACAACGCAATTATCCGGGTATCGCCTTTTCTGACCAATTGCGGGCTTCCCGAGTTGCCGGGCGCGGAACCGCTCGGGGGCCGCATCCTGAGCCACGATTTTGTGGAAGCTGCCCTTATGCGTGCGAACGGCTGGGAAGTTTGGTTTGCCCACGACCTGGAGGGCAGTTACGAAGGTTTACCGCCCAATCTATCTGAGTACGTCAAGCGCGACCGGCGCTGGTGTCAGGGGAACCTGCAGCATGCATGGTTCTTGTTGGCGCGCGGCATTCACGGCCTCAGCCGGTTGCACCTGGTCCAAGGCATCCTGGCCTACGTGTCAGCACCGTTGTTGGCATTGTTCATTCTCCTGGGAGGGCTGCAGGCCGCCGTCGACCGCTGGCACCGCCTGCCAGCCATGGTGCCGTCGGCATCAGGCATCGTGCTGTTTTTGCTTACCCTTGCCCTGCTGTTCGGCCCCAAGGGATTAAGTCTGCTGCACCTTTTTTCGCGCCCGGCGGAACTCCACCTTTACGGCGGCCGTGGCCGCCTGGTGGCTGGTGCCATGGTGGAAACGTTGTTTTCCATCCTTACGGCGCCCGTCATGCTTTGGTTCCACACGCGGTTCGTGTGGCGAAATCTGGCCGGGCAAACTATTTCCTGGCACACGCAAACCCGGGAAGGGGGGAACGGCCCGCGGTGGCGCGGGGTCCTGGCGGAATATTGGCCGTTGCCCGTCGCCGGTACGATGTTCGGCTTGCTGGCTTGGCTGATCGATCCCGCCTATGCAGCGTGGCTGCTGCCGATTCTCGCAGGCCTGTGGCTGGCGGTCCCGGTGGCGCAGTTGGGAGGCCGGAAGGGGCTCGGCCAAGCCCTGTTTTGGACTCCGGAAGAAACGGAACCTTCGGCCGAGTTGCTGCATGAGTTCCGTCCCACCCTGCGGGCAGCAGACGGTTTTGTGCACGCCATCCTGCATCCCTACGGCAACGCGGTGCACGTTTCCTTGCAACGCGGTGGGGTGGAAGGCGTGTATGCATCGGGGTTGGCGATGAAGCTGTTCCGGGAAGGTCCGGAGGTGTTGAACACCCGCGAGAAACGGTCGTTTTTGGCGGACGGGACGGCGGTCGCTCGTTTGCATGCGCTGATCTGGAAAACCCCCGCCGCGCTGATGCACCCTGCCTGGTCTCAGGCCATCCAGGGATACCGCGCACGCCCGCCGTTCTTTGTGCCTGACGACGCACGGGAGAAGCCGGCGCCGCACGCCCGCCTGGCAGCGTGAACGCGCGGTTTTGACGCGGAGCCTGACGGGTTGAAGAACGTTGGGGGCGTCTCCCGGTAGAGAAGCTTGTCCTCACGCGCCCCCCCGGTTGCGTCCGGCTCTCCTCGCAGGGGATTTTTTCGGGGAAGGGTTTCTGCCACACGGTAGGGCACTCCATTCGGGATGCTTCCCGGAAGGAGTAATTGGCAACGGGGTGCCGGAGCGTGCGCGCCGGCTGATGACGCGGGAGCGAGGGCCCGGCCGATTCAAAGTAGGCCTGGACAACGGGAAAACTACGCGCTCTGATACGTCCTTGCGCATGAAGTGGTGGTGGGCGGGAGGTGTTGCTGTCTTTCTGGCGGGCAGTGGTGTGCTCGTCTGGCAGCTCAATCAAACTCCGGTGCCGGCCATCCGGCTTGCCCCGGCCCATGCCGAAATCTTCATCGCTTGCCCAGACCTGTCAGCCACCCTGCGCCGCTGGCCGGAGACGACGCTGGCGCAGATCATGGCCGAACCGGGCGTCAGCCGTTTCGTCGGGCATCCCTGGCGTGCGTTGCCCAAAGCGTATCCCTTGATCTGGGCGGATCTGATAAAATTGCAACCCACCTCGGCTTTCTTTTGTTCGGCTGACGTGCTTCACCGGGGGTGGCTCCTTGGCATCCGTTGCTCAAAAGACCTGCGGTCCTGGCAGCACGAGGCGGAAATCCTGGCCGACAACAATTTCGGCGGCCATTTCTACGTTGTTGACCCGGAGGCTTCGACGGGGTCATTGCGGGCCAAAGACCTTCCCGGCACCGAGGTGTATGGGATGCGGATCGGCAACTGGCTTTTGTTCGCACCGGAACCGGAGCCTCTGAAAGCGGCTCTCGGACAGAGCTCGCAGGCTCACGCCGGCCTTGAAACCAATGAGATCTTTACGAAATGCCAGGGTAAAGTGCCGGCAGATGCGGACGTGCTGACGTTTCTGCGCGGGCCGATGATGGACCTCTTCGCCGTTCCCGGCAGCGGCGAAACCGGTCCGCGGGAGGGATTGATGGCCACCACCCGTCTTGAAGGCAGGGAGATCCGGGATCAGGTGTTCACCCTTCATTCCGGTGCGCCGGCGGACCGTGCCCTGGACCGCAAACTCCTTGATGCCGCCGATCCGAACGCTTTGTTTTACCTGGGCACACACCTGACGCCGTCCGTCTGCCGCCGGTGGGTCCAGGCTGCGGCCGTCCGGTTTCCGTGGGCGACCGCGGCCGACCAATACCTTCAGGCGTTGCAGGAAAGCGGGATGCGGGTGGACGATCTTGACCGCCTTCTGGGGGACGTCGGCATCGTTGTGGCCCGGAATTCCGCAACGGGTGCAATCGAACCCGTGGTTAACATTGACGTAACTGACCCCGGTCGCTTCTGGAGCTGGACGTCTGTCCTCATCAACCAAAAGTTTGCCGGCCGCAGCCAGCAAGTCGAGATCGAACAGGTGCCGGCCTATTTGCTTCGGGTGGGCAGCCAGCCCATGACCCTCCTTTTCGGCATGGTCGACCGTCGGCTGGTTCTGGCCAGCAGCCCCTCGGCGTTTGCGGAGACCGTCCGGCGTCTGCGCGTGCATCAAGCGGGATTACAGGAATCAGAACGGTACCGGCGCATCACCGCCATGGTTTCGCCGCCAACGGAAGCGTTTGCTTACCTGGATGGCAAATCGACGTTCGAATGCGTCTACGCCGCGCTCCGGCCGATGGCCGTCCTGGGCAGCGCGTTTGTGCCGACCCTGGCCCATTACGTTGACCCGTTCACTTTGCCCGAGACAGACGAGGTCAGCCGTCACCTTACGCCGATCGTCTTTTCCCGGCATCGCCTGCCGGAAGGCACGATTGACGAATCGGTCGGTCCGATCACCGCTTATCAGGCGTTGATTCTCGCGTTCGGCGCTGGCGTGGCCTGCGGCGTGGTGCAGGACGGGCAGGGGTGATTTCTTGGGAAGACGGGGCTTTGCAGGGCGAGCGCCAGAATGCTACAAATGGGCCACCGGGTGGTCGAAGAACCTGGCGGCGTGAGGGGGTGGAAGAGAGGAGAGGTACGAAGGCGCCCCTTCGCGGTAGGGGAGCCTGTCCGCAAGCGCCCCGTGTGCAGCGGCCTCGCACATTGCCGGCGCAAAAGGGACTCGTGACCCTTCCGACCGGTCCTTCCAGGTGGGGCCACGTTGCCCGGCGCCGCCGGCAAGGGACTGCCGGCCCGATACCAATCGGGTTGATCGTCACGCTTTTCCACCCCGAACCCGCTTGTCTTAATGCCATTGCCCGCACCGGGCATCGTAAGCGCTCGTGCTCAGTTGATCCGGCGTTGAAGCGCCAATTGGCAGATCCGCTCACAAAGTTCTGGAAAACCCATGCCGACGGCGGCGGCAGACTTTGGGAGCAGGCTTGCGCTCGTCAGGCCCGGAAGTGAGTTGACCTCCAGGCACCACGCACTCCCTTCCGGGTCGAGCCGGAAATCGGCCCGGCTGTAGTCGCCCAACTTGAGGGCGTGGTGAGCGGCCACTGCGTCGCGTTGCAGTGCCTCGTAGAGCGGCGGAGGAAGGTCGGCTGGGAACACCTCTTTGGCGCCGCCCGGCTGATACTTCTCGTCGTAGTGAAAGATGCCGCTGCCTTTTGGAAAAATTTCTCCAACGGCCAGCGCCTCGCCGTGCAAAACTCCAACGGTCAATTCCCGGCCGGGAATGAACTGTTCGAACATCACCTCGCGATCTACGGCCAATGCCGCATCCACTGCGGGCCCCAACTCCGCTTCGGTGTGCACCAGGTTTAATCCGACGGTCGAGCCCTGCCGGTTGGCTTTGACGATAAGCGGGAGCCCAAGCTGCGCAGCCGCTTTGCGTGGGTCGATCGGATGCATTCGCCAGGCCGGGGTTCGGATGCCGACGCTCGTGAAAAGCCGTTTCGCGAGGTCCTTGTCCATGGCCGCCGCGCTGCCGACGTGCCCTGAGCCCGTGTACGTGAGGCCCGCGGCATCGAGCACGGCCTGAAGGGTTCCGTCTTCCCCCGTGCCGCCGTGCAGGGCCAGAAATATGACATCAGCGTCCGCGAATAATCCCGGTTGGATGAGGGAGCCGGTCTTACGACGAACGATGGCCAGCTCGCGCTCGCTGGGGGCAGCGGGTCTTACACCGGCCTCAAGCAGGGCCGCCAACTGCGCATCGTCCAGTTTGCCATGGTAGGTGTCGATCGCGGCAACCTGATGCCCGCGCGCCAGCAGCGCCTTGACCACCTGTACGCCGCTGGCCAGGGAAACGTCGCGTTCCGAACTGCTGCCCCCCATGAGAACCGCCACTTTCACGGGCCCAGCCTAGTGGCCGGGGGGCTGCGCGCCAAGCGTTAACAGGCTCTGGGCTTGCTCAATGAAAAGGGTGTGCGCACGCCGGGGTCGGCCAGGGGCTCGTCTGCCACCGTCCACCCGGTGCCCGACGCAGGGCGTCGGAGGGCGGTGTTTCATCAGGGTCATCGTGGACGTGGAGGGTGGATCGAGCGACCTTGGCCCATAAACGCGCTTTGCTGCGCGAAGTTGCTTAACGGAAAGAAACCCTATGACGGCACGCGACCTGGATGAGTTGGTGGAGTATCTCCAATCGATTGACCACCGGCTGGGCCGCCTCGACGTGACCGAGGTGCAGGCGATGAACGTGTTGCGCCAGGAATTGTTGCAGGTGTCGCTTGCCGTGCGCCGGGTAGTGGATTTGCTGGCATCCGACCTGGAGGAGCGCGAGTCGTGAACCCCGGCGCGGTCTTCGCCATTCCTGCGGCGCCGGGGCGCATCCCTGGTATGCGTGCCAGAAAATCGGGTTTCTTCACCGGACGTCAGGGTTAAGGCGATCTGCTACTTTCTTCCCAATCGCGCGTTTTTCGGGAGAACCGCTGATTCCGACACATCGGATGACGTGTTCGAGACGGACCATTTTAGTCCAAGTAGTCAACATGGCAGAATGGGGATGCGACGGACGGTGGTTCAGACGGATCCGGCGGGAAAACCACGGCGGAAGCAGGGAGCCCAACCCCTGAAAAACAGGTGCCTTTTGTAACCTGTTGTTGGCCGTCGCGAAAACTTCTTGGGACAACGATTCCGGCCATCGGGACAGGAAACGGACGGCTTTCCGCATCCTGGCTTTTATTGCTTCAGGAGGCAGGGGGCGATGCGCGAACGGCCTTTCCCGTCATCCACGCGCGGATGAATCGCCCCTTTTCACACACCATCATGACGACATTCATCATTCTATGCGGACTATTGACATTTCTCATGGCAATGGCGCTCTGGAAATAGGTGCAGCAAGGCCAAAGCGTTCGCTGAAGGAGGAGTTGGGACGGACACAATCCCTTTTGTACGAACAGAGAGCGGGTTTCGGCTTGAGATCGACGTCCTTCGCCCGCAGACGTGGACCGCATTGCCAGACGGCTCGAACCAGCAATGCAGCGACGGTTGGTTGGAATACAGCGGCATGAATGCGGGTGAGGCTTATGCCGATGGTTGGAACAATGCTTTCCATCCCATCTCATTCGTGGATGCCAACGGTGGCACGAACGGTGCGGCTTTTCCTTCGCGCACCTGCGCCCCAAGAGCTTCATGCAGACGCAGATGAAGTCAGGACAAGGATTGATGAAGACGCGGGCGCCTGCATCCAAGCACCCGTGGCTTTGAAGCTTCCAAAGGAGCAAAGATTTTGCTGTATTCGGCCCACAATTGAACTGCGAAAGTCTATCCCGAATGCGCTGGTCTGCGACTTAATGCGGATGGCACCTGTAATGACCGGTCGTCGGCTGGTTCTGGTGGTCGTCCCGCCGGTGCGCGAGCTTGACTTGGTGGGCGTGGTGGATGTCTTTGCTTCGGCCAATCAATTTCTGCCCGAAGAGCGGCATTATCGAATCGAGATCGTCACGACCGGAACGGAGCAGGCGATCGCCGGCATGCAGGGCGTCCAGTTTGTGGGCGGGCAGCATTTTTCGGAATTTACAGGCGAAATCGACACGCTGCTCATTCCGGGTGGGGTTGGCATCGAGACGACCGATCCGACACCCGCCGTGGTTTCCTGGCTGAAGCACAGCGCCGGACAGAGCCGGCGGGTTGGCTCGATTTGCACCGGCGCCTTCCTGCTTGCGCGCGCCGGTTTGCTGGATGGACGACGGGCGACGACCCACTGGGCCTCGCGAAGGAGTTGGCGACCCGGTTCCCGGCCGTGACCGTGGATCCCGATCCGATCTGGATTCGGGACGGGCGGTTTTACAGTTCCGCCGGAGTGACGTCCGGCATCGATCTAAGCCTTGCGCTCGTTGAGGAGGACCATGGCCGCCAAATTGCCCTGAAGGTCGCGCGCATGCTCGTGGTGTTTCTTTGCCGTCCCGGCAGTCAGGCACAGTTCAGCGTTTCGTTGCAGGAGTTCTTGCATCATGAACAAACAGATTGCCGGCATCACCATTCCCGACAGCAAGTTGGCGAGCGAGGCCACCGAACCGGTCAGGGACACCGAATCCCCGCTCCTGTTCCACCACTCCACCCGCGTTTACCTTTGGGGTTCCCTCAGCGGTCTGCGCCGGAACCTGACGTTTGACCCCGAACTCCTCTACGTCGGCGCACTGTTCCACGACATGGGCCTGACCCAGGAGTACCGCAGCGCCACGGAACGCTTCGAGGTTGACAGTGCCAACGCGGCGAGTGGCTTCCTGCGGCAGCACGGCACCGCCCAGGAGGCGATCGACCTCGTGTGGGACGCAATCGCCCTGCACACCACCCCGGGCATTCCCCAGCACAAGAAGCCCGAAGTCGCGCTGGTGACGGCAGGGGTCGAGCTGGATGTGCTGGGCATCGGCTACAAAGAGCTTTCCGAGGCCGAGCGCGAGCAGGTCCTCGCCGCCCATCCACGCGGAAACCGGTTCAAGGAGCGGCTTATCCAGTCTTTTTACGAAGGATTCAAAGACAAGCCAGAGACGACGTTCGGCACCGTGAACGACGACGTCCTTGTACTGCTCGATCCCACTTTCCGACGCATGGACTTCTGCAGCATCATCCGGAATTCTGCCTGGGCCGAGTAAACGCCCATTCTGCCCGTATTGCCCAGGATGGCCCGCTCGCCGCAAAGCCGAGAAGGAAGGGCAGGGGACAACTTGGAGGACCGGCAGGAAGAGCCGAGGCGCTCAGGGAAACAGCCGTTTTAGGGACAGTTCGAAGCCTGGCAACAGGTTCGTACGCAGTACATCCTCTCCTTTGAGTACTTGCACCGGTCGATCGCCGTCTTGCTGCAGAAGGTAAACACGCACGTCTCGCCGCATGGGGTCCAGGATCCAAAGTTCCTTGGCCCCATGGTCTGCTTGGCACGCATCCCCTAAACCCGGATTGGTCCTCAGGTGAAGGCAGATCTCAATGAAAATTTCCCCCGATCTCACTTCAGCGCGGCCCGGCCGCGCGTGGGTGCGTCACGAGTCAAGCCCCGTCAGCGCCAAGGTCTCGCATCAGTTCTTGGGCAGTTTTTCCATGCCTTTGCCCGGGTTGGAAGTCTCAACTAAATCTGGGGTGGACACCGCCCGGAGTTCCATTTTCTGAGCCGTCGTGTCAATGCGCTTGGTGCGGGTAAACGGCGGCAACTGCACCGCGCCGCCCGATTTCAGCGCCTCCAGGATCCCTTCCAAGACGCGAACATCGGCAAAACCCTCTTCGCCGTCCGGCTCGGGATCGGTGCCGTTGAGAATGCAATTGGAGAAGTACTTCAGCTCGCCGCCGAAATGGTCCGTGTTCTTGAAGCTCTTCTTGCGCTTTTCCTGACCCACCGCCACCGTTTGCTCCATGGGCTGGCCAAACATGTACGCCGGGTCAAGCATCACGCTGCCTTTGGGTCCGACGGCCACAAAGGTATTTACCGGGCCGCCGTGGTAGCTCAGGTTGAATTGCGCAAGCCGGTTGCCGGGAAATCGAAGCGTCACCGCGACGGTGTCGTCGAAGTTCTGGTCGAAGCCGGTCTCGGGGTGCCGGGTCCCCACGGCGGAGATGACCTCCGTCGGTTCGTCTCCGAAGATGTAACGCGCGGCATTGACGGGATAGGGCCCCATGTCAAGCACCGGACCTGCCCACTCGCCGGAATGCGCGCGGTGGTTAGACGGGTCGAGCGGTTGCGCAAAGGTCGAGGTGAAGGTGTGCACTTCGCCCAATTGGCCGGAGCGGATCACGTCGATGGTCGACAGTGTGCCAGGCTCGAAGTGCAGCCGATAGGCAACCATGAGCTTCGCCGAGGAGTTTTTGGCCACGTCAAGGATTTCCTGGCACTTGGCAGTCGAAACCTCCAATGGTTTTTCGCTCAGCACGTGGATGCCGGCACGCAGGGCAGGGATGATGAACTCCGCGTGCCGCCAGTTCGGGGTCGCCACGTAAATTGCGTCGAAGGTGCCCGACGTCAGCGCTTGGGCAAACGCCTCGTAGCCGAAAGTCGCCTCAACCTCGTACGTCGCACCCACTTCCTGCGCCTTTTTCGGATTGGAGGTTACCAGTGCTGTGATGGCCGAGTTGCCCGTGTGTTCCACGCCCGGCATCATGTCTTCCTGAGCGATGTCACCCACCCCGACGATCGCATACCGAATCTTCTTGTCTGACCCGAAACCCAAAGCTTCTTTGATTCCCATATTTTGTCTTCTCGTTGATTAACGTTCGCTTTGGTGTTCGCACCAGCAGGGCCAGACAGCGGGTCCTTCGTATCAGCGCACCGTAATTGAGCGGCTCTGCCTGCGGCGCATGAACACAGTTCCACCGCACGACAGAAGGCCCGCTGCGACCAAGGCCAGGCCGGAAGGCTCCGGAACTGGATTAAGTCTGCCCGAGACGCTGAGCGCCACATCGTGATCTCCGACGATCCCACTGCCTTCCTTCGGGATGTAAACGACACTGAAAATTCCCGTGCCCCGTTCCCCGGTTTCGAACCGTGCCAGAGTTTCACCTGCAACGGTCGCGAAGGAGGGGATCGCGCCCCCGTTGCCCTGGCCCGTGAAATTGATTGATCCCACCGGCGTGTTCAGCCCAAAGGTGGTGGCGTTCAGGTTATGGGCGGCGTAGTCAAACTCACTGGGTGAGGTGGCTTGGTAAGTCTCGCCTCCGAACGTGTAAGAACCGGAAAGAATGGGTGCCCCGAAGGTAAAGGTCTGGTTGGTGATGGCCGGAACGGTTTCCGGAACCGTAAACTCCTTACCTTTGTGCCATTAAAGTGCCGCCCTCATGGCATAAGGCGTCCTACTGGCAGCCGAGTCAAACAGAGAGGCGCCGACCAAGGATGCTTTCACCCCACCGCTTTTCGTGTAGGGTAGGGTGCCATGTGTGGCCGGTACCGGCGGACCCAGAAAGAGGAAGAACTCGCCAAGCTCTACGGGATCAAGATCCCGCCTGCCCGCGATGTGCCTATTTCCTGGAACGTGGCGCCGCAGCAGGATGTGTTGGCGGTGCGCCGCAACCCGGACTCGGGCGAGCGATCATTGGACGCGCTGCGTTGGGGTTTGGTGCCGGCGTGGGCCAAGGACCCGAAGGTTGGTTACAGGACCATCAACGCGAGGGTGGAGACCGTGGACACCTCGCCCTCGTACCGGTCGGCTTTCAAAAAGCGACGCTGCCTGATCCCGGCCGACGGGTTTTACGAATGGAAAAAGGTGGCCGGTGGCAAGCTGCCGTACGCAATCGGGATGGCGGATGGAAGGCCTTTCGCGTTCGCGGGCTTGTGGGAAGGCTGGCAAGACCCTGCGACGGGCGAATGGTTGCGCACGTGCACGATCCTCACGGGACGGCCCAACGCGCTGGTGCGCACGATCCACGACCGGATGCCGGTCATCCTGCCGCACGACCAGCAGGAGGCATGGCTGACGGCAAGCCTCAGCAAAGGCGACCTGCAGCCGTTTCCGGCTGAGGCGATGAAGGCTTGGACCGTCTCGACGCGTGTGAACAACCCCAAGAACAACGGTCCGGACTTGGCCGAACCGGTCCCGGTACCCCGGGCATCGTCCGACACTTCAGGCTCGACCGAGAACAGTCGGTAAACCGGGAAACATAGCAGTCCCGGCACAGCGGCCGCGCAAGCTGCGACCGTCAAGGTGGCGCAGCTGAAATGGAGCGGCAACGTCGGAACCAGGGGCGTCAATACGTAATCACGGCAGATCCGGATTCCCCTCACCTTATCGGCACGGATGGCAAACAGATGTGGGCGACGGGAGGCTGGAGCTCAACGATTCAAGGCCAGACTTTCGGTCCTACCCAGATCAAGGGATATTGGTCAGTGATTCGCGAGGGCGACGATTGGAAAATCCGGATGCTGACCCCGCTTGTAACCCCGGCCCCGCCGGCCGAGGGAAAGTAGAGGGACGCGCCACCGCCCGCAGCATCCTGGCGTTGCTTGAGCGATTCGCCCCCTCGGTTTTCTCCGTTTCAAAGTCATTGCCTTGACCGCGATTGACCCTGAGCGAGCGAAAAAATCCTGCGCCGAGGTGCTGGGCCTTTCCCCGGCGAGTGGCCAAATCTCGCCGTGGGTCACAGCGTTTCTTTTTTCCGGAGCATGCTGGCAAACGCTTTCACCGCAGGCAATTGGGCCCGGCTGCGACGCTGCACCAACCCGATTGGCCGCCACATCTCGGCTGACTCAATCTCCACCGTTACCAGGCTGCCGCTCATGCGTTCTTCTTCAACGGTCGTCAACGGCACAATGGCAATGCCCGTCTCAATCTCCACGGCCCGTTTCACCGTCTCGATGTTGTCACACTCCATCTCCCGCCGAACGTTGACGTGGCTCTGCCGCAAAATCCGGTCGATGGCTTTGCGCGTCGGTTGATCGAAAGCAAACGAGACGAAAGGCTCGCCTTCTAACGCATCCAGCGGCACACTGCGCCGTTTCGCGAACCGGTGGCCGGGGTGGCAGATGAGCACCAGTTTGTCCTTCCAGTAACTCTCCACCAAAACGCCCTTGTGCCGGGTCGGAAAGGCCACCAGGCCTAGGTCTGCTTCCCCGGTGCAAACCCGGTCGTAAACCTCCCCAAAACGCAGGTATTCCACCACCACGTGAACGGCCGGATAGGATTTTCGAAACTGTTTAAGGTTGCGTGGCAGTTCATGCAACCCAATGCTGTAAACGGTGGCAATTTTCAGGTCGCCGGCCACCATGGACTGAAGCTGATTCAGCCGGTCGCCCAGGCCCTCATACGCTCGAAGGATCTCCTTGCTTGCTTGCAGAAAGGCCCGGCCTTCGGCCGTCACGGAAAAGTTCTTTTTTCCGCGTTCGATCAAGGCGACCTTGAACTTGCGTTCCAACGCCCGGATCTGCTGGCTTACCGCGCTCTGGGTGATTGAATTGATCTCGGCAGCTTTGGAAAAGCTGGCCGTCTCGACCAGGTCACAAAACACTTTGAACGTCTCGATCTGCATGGGTCAGACCTCAACAGGGGGGTCCTCGGACAGCGGCGTGACGCGGCAAAGCCTGACCCGGAGGATCGGACGTTCGGCTTGGAAGGGCGTGCCTGCGCCAGGGGTGGAGCGAAGACTTACCGAAGGATCCTGGTTACGCCATCGTCCACCTGCGTCGTTGCCGCCCATCGGTTCCGTTCTTTTACTGGCCACCTGCGCGCGATCAGTTTGCAGTGTCGGGTCGTTCGCGCAACACTTACCTTACCTGTCGTTGCCCTGCGATGCCAAGGCTGGATACCCCTCAATTGCCGCCTGCCCATGGATGTTGACCTAGCCGCGAATATAGAACAAGTCCGAACGCAACTCGCCCGCGCGGCCGAAACATCCGGGCGAACGGCGGCAGATGTCCACTTGTTAGCGGTGAGCAAGACCCATTCGGCCGACGTGATCCGGGCTCTGGCCCAATTGGGGCAGGTTGATTTCGCTGAAAGCAGGCTTCAGGAGGCGCGTGTCAAGATTCCGGAGTTGCCGTCCCGCTTGCGCTGGCATTTCATTGGACACCTGCAGAGCAACAAAGCGCGTGCGATACTTTCCCTGTTCGAAAGGATCCACAGCGTCGACTCGCTGGAGCTGTTGCAGCACCTTGCCCGGGTAAGTGCGGAAGCCGGGGTCTACCCGAAGGTGTTGCTGCAGGTAAACGTGGCCGGCGAGTCCTCCAAGTTCGGCTTCGCCCCGTCCCGGTTGCTGGCCCAGCTCGACGAAATACTGGCCGCGGAGCGTTTACAAATCGACGGCTTGATGGCCATCCCTCCGCTAGCCGCCAGGCCGGAAATTTCGCGTCCTTACTTCGTGCAACTCCGCCAGCTGCGGGATAAGATCGAAGCACGCAGCGGCATCCGGCTGGCGCACCTTTCGATGGGCATGAGCAACGATTTTCCGATCGCGGTCGAAGAGGGGGCCACCATGGTCCGGGTCGGCACCGCGCTTTTCGGCGCGCGCGGCTCGCGCCTTCTCCGGTAGGGGGCTTGTCCTCAAGCGCCCGGGGAGCGACCGCTCCCGCCCTGGCCCAAAAGCAAGGGGCGAATGGACGGCTGCCAAACGGCCGGGCCGAGGCGTCCAACGCGCTTGGAGATCCCCATCCGGCTTTGAGTTAACGTTTACCGGAGGGGTGACCTTACCAGCAAACGAAGCCGCCATCGACAAGCAGGTCGACGCCCGTGCAGAAGGACGCCGCTTGGCTCGACAAAAAGACGGCTGGCCCGACCAACTCATCCACGGTGGCCATCCGGCCCAGCGGCGTGTCGGCTTCAAACTGCTTGACTTGTTCGGCCACCTCCGGGCGCACGTTCATGGGAGTGGCCGTGTAGCCGGGGCTGATCGAATTGACGCGCACGCCGCGGTCGCTCCATTCCATGGCCAGGCTTTTGGACAGGTGGATGACCCCGGCTTTTGAGGTATTGTAATGCGCTTGCAAGAGCCCTCGGTTGACGATGACACCCGACATCGAGGCGATGTTGACGATCGAACCTTGTCTGCGCGGCAGCATCACTTTCGCCTCCGCCTGGCAGGAAAGGAAGATGCCGGTGAGATTGATGTCCAGCATTCGCTGCCATTGGTCGCGCGGCATTGCTTCGGCCGGCGCAGCGTTGGCAATGCCCGCACAATTCACGGCAACCGATAACGGCCCCAATTCCTTTTCAAGGACGTCGATGGCTTGGTGTAGGTCGGCAGCCTGCGTCACGTCGCCCCGCACCGCGAGGGCTTGCCGGCCGAGCGCAATGACCCGCTCGACCGTGCCGTCCAGGCCTTTGCTCGACCCCAGGTCGAAGCACCCGACGGTTGCGCCGGCTTCGGCCAACCCCTGGGCGATGCGTTGGCCGATGCCGCTGCCGGCCCCGGTTACAAAAGCGATTTTTCCTTCCAGGCTGAATAGGTTCATGATGTTGAAAAACGGTCGGGTTAAGCCCGGGGAGCAATGCCCGGGTGTTTCAAGCGGTGGCCCGTTCCATGATGGCAACGTTGCTCGCCTCGGCCCGGGAAAGGATTCCTTGGGAAAGGCCGCGGGCAAGCACCAGCACGCGATTTGACAAGCCCAGGACTTCTTCCAGATCCGAGCTGACGACCACCACCGCCATGCCCCCGCGGGCAAGGCCGGCAATGGTTTCGTAGATGGCGGCCCGGGCCCCCATGTCGATTCCACGGGTCGGCTCATCGAGCATGAAGACTTTGGGCGACCGGGAAATCCATCGCGCGATGATCGCTTTCTGCTGGTTGCCGCCGGACAGAAACCGCATCGCCTGATTGCCTTGCCCTTTGACCCCAAGGCGTTTGATGGCGTTCGCCGCAAACGACGCGACCTTTTCCGGCATCAGCCAGCCGTTAGGGGCCAGCCGGTCGAAGTTGCCGAGCGCCAGGTTGCTTGCCACCGAATGGTCCAACACAACCCCTTGGGCCTTGCGGTCCTCCGGCACCAGCACCACCCCGGCTTTGATCGCGTCCTCCGGCCCTTTGAGCTGAACCGGCTGGCCATCCACCACAATGGAACCAGATGCCAGCGGGTCCGCCCCGGCAATGGCCCTGACCAGTTCCGTGCGCCCCGCTCCCACGATGCCCGCTATGCCGAAAATCTCGCCGGCCCGCACCGAAAAACTCACGTCCCGGAACGCACCATTGGCTCCCGTCAAACCTTCCACCCTCAGCACTTCCTTGCCGGTCGGCTCCCCGACCTTCGGGAATATGCGGTCCACGTTGCGCCCGACCATGTTCTCGAGCAACACAGGGACGGGCACCTGGGCCGACGCATGCGTCGCCACCAACCGCCCATCGCGCAGAACGACGATGCGGTCGGCGATGCGCGCGATCTCCTCCAGGCGGTGGCTGATGTAGATGAAGCTGACCCCCTGTTTGCGCAGTTGGTCAACCTGAACGAACAGCCGGTCTGTTTCCTCTCCGCCGAGCGCCGCGGTCGGTTCGTCCAGGATCAAGAGCCTAGCTTTGAGGGTAAGGGCCTTGGCAATTTCTACCTGCTGTTGCGCGGCCACCCGCAACGTTCGGACCAACGTCGTGGGAGGCACCTCCAGACCGAGCCGGCGGAGTTGTTCCGCGGCGCGCTGATTCATGGTTTCACGGTCGATCCGGCCTCCTTTCATGAGGAGGCGGCCGACAAAGACGTTTTCGGCAATCGAAAGGTCCGGCAGGAGCCGCATCTCCTGGTGAATGAGGCCCAGGCCGGCCTCGGTGGCGTCCCCCGGCCGGGTGGGCGCGTAGGGACGACCCTCCCAGGTCATCGTCCCCATCGAGGGCGGGAAAAGCCCCGCGATGATCGAGGACATCGTCGACTTGCCCGCTCCGTTCTCGCCCAGGAGCGCGACCACCTCCCCCTCATACACGTCCAGGTCGATGCCGGACAGCACCACGTTGGCATCGAAACTTTTTTCGATCCCGCGCAGGGACAACCTTGGCACGGCGGCCCCGGGGGAAGGGGGACCTGAACCGTCCGGGACTGCGTCGGCGTGGCGTGGACTCATGGGGGGCGAAGGAAAGGTCAGCCGCGGCGCAAGCGGTTGGCTTAAGGGTGGTTTTCGATGAAGGGACCCACGTTTTCCTTGGTCGTCAGCACCGCCTCCTGGAGCTGTTCCTTGGGCAGTTGCTTGCCGTCGATCAAATCGAGCGCGGAATCCAGCGCCAGCTTGCCCATGTACTGGGTTCTCTGGGTCATCGTCGCGTCGAGGGTGCCGTCCCGAACGGCTTTGAGGCCGGCCACGTCGCCATCGAAACCGAAGATCCAGACCTTAGTCCCCACGTTGGCCACCTTTACCGCGTGCGCAGCCCCGAGCGCCAAGGCGTCTGCGCGGCCGAAGAAGGCGTTGAGGTTGGGGTAACGCTGCAGCATGTCCTGGGCGATCGCAAACCCTTCGTCCTGCATCCAGGCTTTGCTGGGCTGTTTGGCGAGCACCTTGATGCCGGGGCAGTTGGCCATCGCTTCGGTAAAGCCCTTGTCGCGGTCCATTTCGGGCGTGGTGCCCAGCTGACCCTGGAGAACGGCGAGGTTGGCTTTGCCGCCGGTGACCTTGCAAACGTGCTCGCCCAAAGTTCGGGCCGCTCCGACGCTGTCGGTGGCGATAAAGGTGTCGCCAGGAGCATCGGGGGCGTTCCGGTCCACGTTGACGACGGCAATGTTGGCCTTCTTGGCCGCCTTGACCGGCACCCCGGCCGCCGTGGCGCCGGCGGGGATGTAGATGATGGCCTGGACCCCGCGGGTGATCAGGTCTTGCATCTGGTCCACCTGCGTGGCTGCGTCGCCTTTCGCGTCCGCCACGATGAGGTTGACGCCCTTCGCCTTGGCTTCCGCACCGACGGATTGTTTGATCTGGTTGAAGAAGTCTGCCTGCAGGTTCGCGACGGCCAAACCGACCGTCTTTTTATCCTGCGCCCAACCAGCCGCAGGGTTAAACAATACACTCACCGCGGTGAGCGCGGCCGCACAATAGATTTTTCTAAGGAACATAGGAAGGATGGGATTGAGGATGATGGTGGGGTTGATGCTGGGTTTTTTCCGGGGGTGTGAGCGGACGCCCGGGCCCGCCACACCTTTGGTTCGATTTTACGATCAGGCGCCTCGGCGCCGCAGGGTGTCGGAACTGACCGCCAGGGCAATCACGACGCCGATTACTACCTGCTGGATAAACGGGGAAACGCCCGTCAGGTTCAGGCCGTTGTGCAGCACGCCGATGATGAGGACGCCCACCACCGTGCCGCCGATGCCGCCAACGCCGCCGCTCAGACTTGCGCCGCCGATCACCACGGCCGCGATGGCGTCCAGTTCGTAGCCGAGCCCGGCGCTGGGTTGGGAAGAATCCAGCCGGCTGGCCAGCACAATGCCCGCCAGACCGGACAGCAGCCCGCTGGCCACGTAGACCCAGGTCGTCATCTGCCGGACCCGCAGGCCGGCCAGCCGCGCCACTTCGGCGCTGCCGCCGATGGCGTACAGGCCACGACCCGTTGCCCGGTAGCGCAGGAAGATCCAGCCGGCGATGATCAACACGAGGGCCAGCGCCACCGTCAACGACAAAAACGCGAAGTAACGGTGCGTTGCAAAGCTGTCGAACCAATCCGGGTAACCGACAATCTGCCGGCCATCGGTGATGATGTTGGCGCAGCCGCGGGTGATGGTCATCATGCTCAACGTGGCGATGAAAGCCGGCAGCCTGGCCCGAGTGACCAGCAGCCCGTTAACCCAGCCGCACAAGCCGCCGATCAGCAGGGCCGCCACGATCGCCACAACCAGCGGCAGGTCGCAGTCGTGGCTCAGCCAGCCCAGGGCCATCATGGAAAATGCGAGGACGGAACCGACGGAGAGGTCGATGCCCCCGAGGATGATCACGGCCGTCATGCCGAGCGACAGGATTCCGAGCACCGTCACCTGGTCCAACACGTTGAGCAGGTTCCGGAATGAGAGAAATGCGGGTGAGGCGAATGAAAAGAGGAGGCAAAGTGCCACCAGGCCGATGAGGGGTCCCTGCACACCGATGAGCTTGCTGGCCCATGAGACGCCGGGCCGTGCGGCCGACGTGGGTGGGGCGGGCGCTGCAGGCCGAGGGGCAGCGCCTTCGTTGATCTGGGGAGTGGCCATAAGTAAGTCTTTCTGGGTTAACGCTTTGCCAGGAGTTGACGGGCGGTTGCCGCAAGCCCGGGGCCGTCGAGCCCGTAATGACGGAACAGTTCTTCCTGGCTCCCCGTCACCGTGTGGTCGTCCGGGAACCCCGTAATCTTGAACCGGGCAAAAAGGCCTTCCTGGAGCATCAAGGCGGCGCACGCCTCGCCCAAGCCGCCGTTGATGCTGTGCTCCTCAACGGTGATCACTCCGCCCGTTTCGGTCGCGGCCTGGCGCACCGCCGCGACGTCCAGCGGCTTGAGGGTGTGCACGCTTAAGACGCGGCATTGGATGCCCTCCTTGGCCAGCAACCCGGCCGCCTCGAACGCCGGCGCCACCGTCTCGCCGCAGGCGAGAAAACTTAAATCGGTTCCTTCGCGGATCCGTGACGCCCGACCGAGCGCAAAGTCCGGTTCCATCCGCGGCAGGTGCGGCATGCGCTTTTTTCCGAAGCGCAGGTAAACCGGCATCGGCAAGCGGGCAGCCGCCCGCACCGCTTCACGGGTCTCGAAATTGTCGGCCGGCGCCACGATCGCGAGGTTGTGGATGGCGCGCAGGACGGCGTAGTCGTGCAACGAATGGTGGGTGGTGCCCAGGGCGCCGTAGCTGACCCCGGCGCTGATGCCGACCGCTTTGACCGGCCGGTCGGAATAGCAAAGGTCGTTCTTGATCTGCTCGAGCGAGCGAGCCGTCAGAAAGCACGCCGGGGACACCGCAAAAACGGTTTTCCCCGCCGCTGCCAATCCCGCCGCCACCCCCACGAGGTTCTGCTCGGCGATGCCGACTTCCACGATCTGGCCCGGCGCGGCTTTGGCAAAGGGCGCCAGCTTCGCAGAACCGCGCGAATCGCTGGTCACCACCAGCAGGTTCGAATCCGCACGTGCCAACTCCAGGAGCGTGGCCGAAAAAACCTCTAGGTTTACCAATGCTTGTTCCATCAGGCGATCGCGGCCTCCGCCGCCTCCAGTTCGGCCATGGCCCGGCTGAATTCCTCGTCGTTGGGCACCCCATGGTGCCATTTGGCCACGTTTTCCATGAAACTGACCCCCTTGCCTTTGCGCGTCCTGGCCAGCACCAGGCTCGGCTTGCCGGGGCGGAAGGGCACCGCCTCTAACGTCCGCACCAGATCGCCCACGTCGTTGCCGTCGCAGCGCTGCACCGCAAAACCGAACGCCTTGAATTTTTCATCGAGCGGGGACAACTGGCAGACGTCCTCGGTTGAGCCGGTGATCTGCAGCCCGTTGCGGTCCACAATGGCCACGAGGTTATCCAACCGGTAATGGGCTGCCGTCATGGCTGCTTCCCAATTGGAGCCCTCGGCCAGTTCCCCGTCACCCAACAGCGTAAAGACCCGATAATCCTTGCGGTCCATTTTGCCGGCCAGGGCGATGCCGACGGCCACTGCCAGGCCGTGGCCGAGCGCCCCAGTGTTCTGCTCCACCCCGTTGACGTCACGCGTGGGGTGGCCGAGGTAATGCGAACCGTAACGGTTTAAGGTTTCCAGGTCTTTGGCGGGAAAAAAACCCCGGTCGGCCAGCACCACGAAGAGCGCCTCGGCGCAGTGCCCTTTGCTCTGGATGTAGTAGTCGCGGTCCTGACTTTTGAACGTTTCCGGACTGACCCGCAACACGCGGTTGTAGAGCACGTTGAGGATGTCCAGGCAGGAAAGGTCGCCGCCGGTGTGGCCGGTGCCGCAAGCTTTTATGAGCCGCAGCAGGTCCTTGCGGTACTGCGCCGATTTGAGCTTGAGGTCGCGTTCGGTTAGCATGGGGTGCTGGCGGGGGTTAATCGGAGCAGGATCGGAGCAGGGTAACTTGTCTGAACATCAACCTAATTGTCTGAACATCCAACTGACTAAATATCAGATTGTATAAAAATTCACTTTTTGTTACCTAATAGGGTCAGGTTAGGTTAGATCGGTTGTTCCTGTCAAGGAAAACGACCCCGGCAGACTGGAAAACGTTGGTTGCTGGCTTTGCTTCCGGTTTTGTTACAAGTTAGTTTCCCGCCGGTTAGGACATGATTAGTCCGCCGTCGACGTTGATCGTCTGGCCCGTGATGTAAGCGGCGTCGTCCGACGCCAGGAAAGCCACCAGCCCGGCAACATCCTCCGCTTTGCCGGCCCGTTTCATGGGAATGTTGTTGACCCATTCTTTCATCAGTTCGCCCGGTTGGTAGCTGCCCAACAGCTTGCCCCAGGCCGCATCGTTGTAGGCCCACATGTCCGTCTCGATGATCCCCGGACAAAACGCGTTCACGGTAATGTTGTCCCGAGCCAGCTCTTTGGCGAGGCTTTGGGTGATGCCCACCACCCCGAACTTGCTCGCCGCGTAGTGCGGCGTGTAGATAAAGCCTTGGCGCGCCTGACCGGAAGCCGTGTTGATGATCCGGCCAAACCGGCGCGGCTTCATCCGGACCGCGGCTGCCTGGCAGCACAGAAAAACGCCTTTCGTGTTCACCGCCATGACGCGGTCCCAGTCGTTCTCCGACAGTTCTTCGATGCGCGCGATGGTGATGACGCCGGCGTTCTGGATGGACACGTCCACTTTGCCGAATTCTGCCTCCGCTCGATCGTAGAGCTGCTCGACCTCCGCTTTCACCGTCACGTCGCAGACCACCGATAAGGCGTTTACCCCAGAGGCTTTTAAAGCTTCGGCCAGCTCGTGGACGCCCGCCTCGTTGGCCGCAAGGATCAAACCTGCCCCTTCGTCGGCGAACCGTTGGGCGATGCCTTTGCCGATGCCGCGACTGGCGCCGGTGATCAGCACGTTTTTCGTTTCAAATCGTTTCAGCATTGGAAGAAATCCTGGTTGAGGGTGTTCGAGAGGGATTGGTTGCCAACACCGCCGCAGTTTTCGCCGGTGGTGCTTTAACCAGCCGTTGCGCCGTGTATTGGTCCGTGATCAGGGTGTTGACCCATTTGCCCTGCAGTGCCCCCAGGATCGCCGGAAATTTTCTTTTGCCTCCGCAGAGCGCGACGGAGCGTGGCACCCGGCGTAAGCCCTCAAGGTCCATGCCGATGACCCGGCCCTCGAAGGCGCTTTTCACTTCATGGCCATTGGCATCATAGAACCGGAGGCAGATGTCGCCCACCGCGCCGTGCTTTTGCACCGTTTCCAGGTCGTCCCGAGAAAACGTGTTGCCGCTGCTTGCCACCAGGGCCGAGGGTTCAAGCGAACCCACGCCGACCAGCGCCAGGGTGACTTTCTCAAAGAGTGCGACCGTTTCGCTCACGTTGGCATCCCGCAACAGGACCTTGGCGGCACTCGCCGAGCCCACAATGCCGGGCACCGGCAAAAAGCGGGCCTCGCCGCGCACCAACCGGGCCAGGCGGAAGGCCAGGCGGTTGGCGTGTTGTTCCGCTGAAGGATTCCCGATCCCCCCTAACATTTGCACGACAACGCAGTTTTCGGCTTTCCGGATCGGGTGCATCTGGTCCACCATCGACAGGAGCGACGCGCTCCAGGATGAGATTCCGATCACCTCTCCCGTTTTCACGGTGGCCTCGAGAAACTGAGCGGCGGCGGAGCCGATTGCGCTTAAAACGTTCTCCTCCGAATCGCGCGGGGCCTCGCCCACGATGGCCTGGTCCAAACCAAATTTCTGCTCGAGCAGTTCCTCAAGTTCCGCGAATGCGCCCGGCGGACTGACCACCGTGGTTCGCACGATCCCGTGTTCCTCCGCTTTTTTGAGCAGACGAGAGACAGCCACCTGCGTGATCCCGAGCCGGTGGGCCACCTCGGTTTGGGTCAGCCGTTCTTCATGGTAAAGCCGGGCGACCCGGACCATAAGCCGAAGGTCAGGCACGTGGTTAATCATGGCATCATGCGGTGGATCCGTAGGCCTTGACCGCGGCCACCGCACCGTTCCAACGGCGCACGAGTTGGTTTCGCTCGCCTTCCTCGAGCCCTGGGTCGAACGCGTCGTGCGGGGCCACCGCGTTTTTGACTTCTTCGGTCGAGGACCAGAATCCGCAGCCGAGCCCGGCCGCAAACGCCGCCCCGAGCCCCGAGAGCTCGGCCGTTTGGCTGCGCAACACCGGCCGGTCAAGCACGTTGGCTTGAAACTGCATCAGCCATTCGTTCTTGGTTGCTCCGCCATCCGCTAGCAGGCTTTCCAGGCGAGCGCCGGCCGCCTGCTCCATCGCATCGAACACATCTTTAACCTGAAACGCGATCGCCTCCAGGGCGGCGCGCACCAGGTGTTCCTTGCGGGTGCCAAACGACATGCCGAAAAACGCCCCGCGCGCCTTTTCGTCCCAGTGGGGCGCGCCCAAGCCGGCCAGGCCGGGCACGAAAAAGACCCCGCCGTTGCCCTCCAGTTCGGAGGCGAGCTTTACGGCCGGCTCCAGGTCTTTGAACCCGGTGAGCGCCAAGGCCCAGGACAGCCCGGAGCCCGTCACCGTGATGTTGCCTTCGTAGGCGTATTGGATTCGATCAAACTTCCAGGCGATCGTGCTCGAGATGCCGGTTTCGCCGCCTTGCGGTCCCTCGCACAGGGTCATGAGCGACGAACCGGTGCCGTAGGTGGCCTTTACCCTGCCTCGCTCGAGCACGCCGTGGCCGAGCAACGCGGCGTGGGAATCGCCCAGAATGCCGCAGAGAAGAATCGGTTTGCCTCCGCCCACCGCCGCCTCGCCCAGTGGCGCGTTGGATGCGACCACTTCCGGCAGGGCGAACCCGGGCACGCCAAAAAGCGCAAGCAGTTCCGAGTCCCAGGCGCCCTCGCGAATGTTAAACAGCTGGGTGCGCGAAGCGTTACTGAAATCCGTGACAAACCGTTTGCCGCCGGTGAGTTTCCACACGAGCCAGGCATCCACCGTACCCAGGCACAGGTCGCCCGTCCCGGCCAGCTTGCGGACCTCAGGCCGGTGTTCAAGCAGCCACTGCACCTTGCTCGAGGGAAACAGCGGGTCAACCTGGAGGCCGGTCTTGGCCCGAATGGTTTTCGCAAAGCCTTTCCGCCGGAGAACCTGGCAGATGTCGGCGCTTCGGCGGCACTGCCAGACGATGGCTGGGGCGACGGGCTTTCCCGTTCCGCGGTTCCAGGCCACGAGCGTTTCCCTTTGGTTCGAAAGGCCGAGTGCGACGACCTCGTGGCCGCCAGCTTGGGCCAAACAGCCGGCCAGCGCTTGTCGCGCGGCGTCCCAGACGGCCTCGGCCGATTGTTCAACCCAACCGCTTTGGGGAAAGTCGATCGAAAGGGGTACCGAATTCCGGGCAAGCACCTTGGCGCTATGATCCACCAAAATCGCTTTGACGTTGGTCGTCCCCGCATCCAGTGCGAGAATGGCTTTCATGAACCGTAGGTTTTCTTTCAAACGCCTTCCCTCCGTGCGTCCGATGGCTTGGTTAGGAGGAACGACCGATGGTTGGGGAAAAGGTTAGATCAAGGATGGGGGGTAACGATGCAGGTAACTAATTACGCCCGTGCATAGTTATCCACCTGAATAATTATGCATTGCCGACTAGTTCTGCCGTCGAGTCAACTAAACGATGGACAATGCCCGCTTGTCAAGGGCAACGGCCGAACCGTCATTATTTCTTACCCATTGTAGGAAAGGCGGCCGTCTAACCCGCCGTTAGGCGGTGGTGCATAAATATGTAGGTGGATAACGATGCTGCGGCAGGGGCATGCATCTGGGTAACAAGGGATGTTCGCCGATCTTCCGCGTGCGTCCGCAAACTCCGGTTTGAAGCGCGGCGGCCTCCTCACGCCCGGAGAAGGGCTTCGGCGCTAAATTGGTCGGTGACCAGAACGTTCACCCAGCGCCCTCGCAGGGCTCCCAAAAGGGCCTGATGCTTTCTTTTGCCGCCGGCGATTCCTACCACCCGGGGGACGCGTTTCAGCCGGGCCGCTTCCAACCCGAACACTGCGGCACCTGGCAGGTCCTTTAACTCCTGTCCGTGACGGTCGTAATAGCGAAGGCAGACATGGCCTACCGCTCCCCGCGCCTGGAGCGTTTGGACCGCTTCGGTGGAAAGAAGCCCGCCGCCACCCGCGCACCAGGCCGAGGCCTCGGCCGTGCCCACTCCGACGAGGGCGACCGTGATCCGTTCAAACTGTGCCATGGTCTCGCCGAGGTGGGGGTCCTCCGCGAGAAGGTTCGCCGCCTGCGGGGAGGCCATGACGGCCGGCGCAGGTAATAACCGCGCTTTCCCTTGCACCAAGGTGGCCAGTTGCCGCAGGAGGCAGCAGGCATCGTTTGCGGCCGCGACGTCGCCTGTTCCGCCCAAAACCTGGATCACCTCGCAATCGGCCACCTTCCAGACCGGACGCATCTGCTGGACCATTGACCGCAAGGTGGCGCTCCCCGCGTCCACGCCGATGACCTCCCGTGGCCTCAGGATGGTTTCCAGAAAGTGCGCCGCGGCCGTGCCCACCGCGTGTTGCACGTTTTCTTCCGAGTCATGAGCCGCCCGCGCGATGACGGCCTGGCCAAGCCCGAACTTCTGTTCCAGCAACTCTTCCAGGTCGACGAAAGTCCCGGCCGGAGGGATTACCGCGGTGCGGACGATCCCCTGGTCGACGGCCCTTTGCAAAAACCGGCAGACGGCTCCCTGTGAGCAACGCAGTTGGGTGGCGATTTCGTGTTGGGTCAGGCCTTCTTCGTGATACAACCGGGCCACCTGGGCGATCAAAGCAGCTTGGGCCCCGTGGCGTCTCGGACCGGCCCCGGCGGGTTTGGCAACGTCGCGAACGTCTTTGCCGGAGGGACGCAGCGGTCGCTCGCCCGTGCTGGGGACAGCGCAAGAAGGCAACCCAAACGCCCTGTTTGAATAAATATACATTGATGAATAAATTTTGGGACTGCGGGCGATCTTACTCGGTTATGCCGGTATGTCAAACCGGTTCTGGGGTGTGCCGGTAAACGCCGGTGCCCGGTTCCGAAATGCCTGCGCGGCGGGTCGGTGTGTCGGCGTGGAAAAACGTGAGGGGGCGCGCCCGTCCCCTTCTTCTACCCCGTTACGCCGACACGCCCATACCCCGATACCTTCGTCAGCGGCTCACCACTTTCGCGGTCAGGAAGCCGAGCAGGGCAGGCCAGTAACGCGCCATTTCCAGCCCACGGGTGGCCACGCGCGGGTGCAGGACGGCCTGGCGTGCCAATTGGTTCACCCAGAGCCGGTTCCGGTACAACCGTTGCGTCCGGGAAGCGTACCACGCCGTCAGGCTGCCGCCGCTGCGCACAACGCGATGAATGGCCTCGGCGGCGATGCTTCCCGTCTTCAACGCGTAATAGATGCCTTCGCCGGTGAGCGGTTCCACGACGTGCCCGGCGTCGCCCACGTACAGCAAGCGTTCATGCCGTGACCAGATCGGGGCGCGCGACAATGGTGCCACCGACCGCCATGCATGACCGGGGGCCAGGCGAAAGCGGGTGGATGCCTTTGCCTTGAGGGCAGCCGCGTTGCGCGGACGAGCAACCAGGCAAAGGTTGATGGTGGCCGGGCCAACCGAGGCCAGGCCCAGGTAGCCTTCCGGGTGCAGTTCCAACGCCACGTGCGGCGTGCTCACGGCCTCGAAATGGGTTTGCAACGCGACCCGCTCCGGCCTGACCGGAGGAGCTTCGCGGAGCAACCGGGCGACCGTTGAATTGCGGCCGTCGGCTGCCACCAGAAAACGGCCGGCCGCCCGGCCTGTGGCGGTCACCACCTCCCAGCCCGGCCGCACCTCCTGGACAGGTTCACCGAACCAGACCTCTGCGCCCAGGGCTGTTGCCCGTTCCAGCAGGGCTGCGTCGAGCCACTGCCTCGGCAAGCCGACTTCGACACGGTGGCTCCCCGGCAAGTGCACCCGGATGCGCCGGCCCGACATCGGAACGAAATCGACCCAGCGAAGGGCTGCGTGGGAAAGCGCCGCGACCTTAGCGCTGACGTCGAGTTCCGCAAATACCTCCCAGCAACCCGGATTGACGCAGTCGCCGCAGACCTTGGCCCGCGGGAAATGGCTGCGTTCGATGATTAACGTGCGCAGCCCGGCCTGCGCGGTCAACGCAGCCGCAGTCGTTCCGGCCGGTCCGGCCCCAACCACGATCACGTCGTATTTTCTCATACCAAGAGCTCGGCCACGCTGTCCGCGACCAAGCGCCCTTTCCTCGTGAGACGGATTCGTTGGCCGCACCTTTCGAGATGCCCTTCTTCGATCAAGGCCGGCAATTCTTTTTGGATCGCCCTCAATTCATGCTCCGGGACGCCCCACTTGGTCCGCAAGGTAAACGCCAGGCGTTCGGCGGTCCGAACTTCCTCCGTCAGAGCCTCGCGATTGACGCGGGGCAGTTCGTGCTCCAAGCGGGCGATGTACTGCGCCGTGTCACAAACATTTTGCCAACGCTGGAAGCCGACGGTTGAGTAGGCGCTCGGGCCCAGGCCAAGGTAGTCAGCCCCGAACCAGTAGGCCACGTTGTGGCGGCACTCGCGGCCTCCTTGCGCGAAATTGGAGATTTCGTATTGATCGTAGCCGGCGTCTGCGAGGACGTTCATCGTTGCCTCGTAAAAATCGGCGTCCTGATCCACATCTTGACGCCATTCACCCGAGCGCAGCCGTTCAAAGAAGGCGGTGTCTTCCTCGTACGTAAGGCAGTAGGTGGAGAGGTGTTCGGGAGCGAGCTGTACCGCTTGTTGAAGGGTGTCCTGCCAATGCTTCAACGTCTGGCCCGGCACCCCGAAAATGAAATCCAGGTTCACGTTGTCGAAGCCGGCTTGCCGCAGGATTTCGTAAGACTGCAAAACCTGCTTCACGGAATGAACCCGGCCCAGCACCGTCAGCAACCCGGCGTCAAAAGATTGGACCCCCATGCTGACGCGGTTCACCCCGAAGCTCTTCAGCAGACGGGCTTTTTCGAGCGAAACCGTTGCGGGGTTCATTTCGAACGTCCACTCGGCCAGCCCCGTGCAATCTAAGGTCTCCCGAAAGCCTTCCAGCAGGTAGGCGAGCTGCTTGACCGACAGCGCCGTCGGCGTGCCGCCCCCGAAAAAAATGGTTTCCGCCGCTAAGGCCGGCCCGACTGAACGCAGTTCCTTCAGCAAGGCGTCCAGGAAAGGTTGTGTCTTGTGCCGGTCGGAGGCTTCTTTGTAGAAACTGCAGTAAGGACAGATCTGGAGGCAGAACGGCACGTGCACGTACAGGTGGCGCACCGGCGTACTTCCTTCCTTGCTTTCTTCATTCATCGGATAAATGCTGGGCGCGTGTTTCGCGTCGCTGCGACCCTGGGTTGTTTGGCCGCTCTCTGCGCGCTCACGTTAGCACAGTCTGCGGCCCCCGCTGCCGCTCCGGAGCCGCCGGCCGCGGCACCGACCCCCACGCCGGTAGCACTCAGGTCCGACGTTTACCGGGCCCAGAACGGGAACGCGGTCAATGACTTCACGCCGAGCGCCACCGTTGTCCATGCCATGGTAGACAACCTGGTGTTGAACGTCACGGGCCAAGGGTCCGTGGCGGCGGCCTGGGGTTCCCTCGTCAGACCCTCCGACGTGGTCGGAATCAAAGTGTGCGCGAACGGCGCGCCGTTTTTCAGCTCCCACCCGGCCGTGGTTGCCGCCATCTGCGACGGCCTTGCCCAAGCCGGGGTCCCGCCGCAGAACATCGTGGTGTTCGATCGGGATGAAGAACTGCTCAAGGAGGCCGGCTACACCACCAGAAACCATGCGTACCGGCTGCTTTGGAACCAGGGCAATTACGATTCCGCCGCCGTTGTAAGCTCGTCCATCACCGGCAAGCTCATTTACGGCGACCTGCTCTTTGTCGGCCGGCGCGTTCCCACCCTTGGGGCCGAGCTCGCGGTCAGTGACAAGAAAGAACGGTCGCAGAATGATTTCAGCAACGAGAGCCACATCAGCCGCATCCTGGCCCGGCTGGTGACGAAAGTCGTTAACGTCCCCGTGATGACGGACCACATCAGCTGCGGTCTGTCGGGAGGGCTTTACAACATGACGGTGCAGAACGTTGACAACTGGCGCCGCCTCGTGCAAGACCCGGTCAAGGGCGATCCGGAAATACCGGAATTGTATTCAAACCCTTTGATCGGTTCTAAAGTGGTGCTTACCGTCATGGATGGCCTGATCGCCGGCTACGCCGGGGCGCCCATGGGGGATCTTAATTATGCCGTGCAGGCCGGAGTGCTGCTGGCCGGCCGCGATCCCGTTGCCATTGACGCGCTGGCAGTGCGTCAGATTGACCGCTGGCGCAAAGAGGCGAAGATGGAGCCGGCTTCCAAAGACGCCAAATACATCAGCACGGCGTTTGACTACAGCCTCGGCAACGCCGACCCGAACCGGATCGACGTTCATGAAGTCCGTTAAGGAGCTTGCAAACCGAGCACCAACTGCTGGCCTGGCTGAAACCGGTTTCCCGCTCGTTTTACCTGAGCATTCGTTTTCTCCCGAGAAACATCCGGCCAACGCTGGCCTTGGCCTACCTGCTGGCGAGGGCTTCGGATACGATTGCCGACACCAATGGATTGCCCGCCGAAGCGCGCTTGGCGGCACTGCAATCGTTTACCGGTGCGCTGGACCAACGCTCCCCGGAGTTCCTAGGTTCACCGAAGTTTCAAATTTCACCGGAGTTTCTCCGGTGGTTGGAACCATGCGTTCAGGGCCAGGCACCGGGTCCGGAAAAGGCGCTGCTCGAAGCGCTGCCCGAGATCTTGCGGGTGATGCCCCAGCTTCCGGCGACCCACCGGAGGTTGGTGGCCGACGTGCTGCGTAAAATCGTCCACGGCCAAAGCCTCGATGTGGAGCGTTTTGAAACCGGCCCCGGCTTGCGCGCCCTCAAAAGCGACGCTGAGTTGAACGAGTACACCTACCTGGTTGCGGGCTGCGTGGGAGAGTTTTGGACAAAGCTTTGTTGCCTCGAGTGGCCCCGGTACGCCACGCTGCCGGAAGCGCAGCTCCTGACCCTAGGAATCCAATTTGGCCAGGGCCTGCAACTCACCAACATCCTACGGGATTTTCCGGCCGACGTTCGTGCGGGCCGATGCTACCTGCCCGTTGCCGATCCGGAAGCCTTGCGGAGGGAACCCGAACGGGCGCGGGAGGTGCACCGCCGCTACCTGAACCAGGCTTTCAGCAGGCTGCAGGCAGCCTGGACCTACACCGGTTCCCTAAGGCCAAAGGCAGTCCGCTTTTCCTGTGCTTTGCCGGTCCTCATCGGGGTGCGGACCCTGCGGAAGATGGCTGAAGCACCAGTGGCCGAGGCCGGCGTGAAGGTGTCGCGACCAGAAGTCCGCCGGCTCATGGTCCTGGCAGCGACCGCAGCATTCTGGCCGCGGGTTCACGCCCGGCTGTCCAAGCGTGAGTTTCGTAAATTGTAACAGTGGTATCAGTTGTATGAACTGTATCAATGAAGCGGGTTTGTTCCGGTTTCTCACGCCGACACGTCCTTCCCCCGGGCGCTCAGGGATTGTTGGCGCCCCGGAAAAACAGGATGGTGGTCAGAAAATCGAGGGCTCGCTGCAGGGGCACATCCCTTGGTTTTATCGGCCTGCCACGATTGGCCTGTTGCTGTTCATACGCGTCGAGATCAGGGTTTTTCCCCGCCACCAGGGCGGCTTCATTCGTCCGTGGACGTTCGTCCTCCGCAACGAAAGGCATCACTGAACCGGCGTCGGGCACCTGCAAAATGGCCTGCCAATCGGCGCTCGGAACCGTGACTTCGACATCCGGCTTTAATCCGCCCGGGGAAAGGTCGGGGTAATCGGGCACTTGGACCTGCACTGCGGCGACGCGAAGTTGGAGGTTGCCGCCAACTGGAATGTGGTCATACCGAAGGGGCCGCCCGGCCGTTGGTCCACCAATGATCAAGGCGTGGGCGTAGCGTCGCAGCGTTGCTGCCAACGCCTCAGCGGCACCCGCAACGCCGTGATCCACGAGGATCGCCAGGGGACCCGTGAACGATTCGCCGGCCGCAGCCGTGTAGAACTGTTCCTGGGGCGTTTTCGCCTTCATTGTGGCGAAGGCGAGGGTGTGATCGGGCAGGAACCGGCTCGCGAAGGCCGTCGCGGTTTGCAGGTTGTCGCCGGCCGGCGTCATCCGGAGGTCCAAGACCAGACCGCTCACGTTCTGCGCACGAAATCCGTGCAGGGCATCGTCCACCGCCGGAATCACATCCGGGTTCAGGGCGCCTGGCCGCAGGTAACCAAATTGCCCATAAACCGTTTCCCGATGGAATGGCCGTCCCACTTTCGGAGGCCCGGTTTCCGCGCCGGCCGGTTCGAGCGTCACTTCGGGACCTAACCGGCCCAGCCACCCTTCGAGGGTGGCTTGATTCACTTCCTGATTGGTCATCGGAGCCTGGCTGGCGTAACGGGCCTGAAGTTCTGCGAGGAGCTTTTGCACCTGGTCCGGTTGAAGCGTTTCAATCAGTTTACGCGTTTCCGGATCCGGCAGGTCCGGTTTCAACGCTGTTGACGGTGAAGGCAAGGGAGTGATTCCCTGGCCCCACGCTGAGCACAACTGGCAGCTTGCCAGGATGACCAATAAACAGCGGCGTGAAGGCATCGTGCAGGTTAGACCAGTCCAATATCACGCCGCAGGCAGCGGCCGTCGAACTCGATTTGCTCCACCGCTTCGTAGGCGCGCTGCCGCGCGGCCGACAAGGTAGCCCCCAAAGCCGTGACCGCCAACACCCGGCCGCCTGCGGTGACGGTGCGGCTTCCGTCCTGACGCGTGCCGGCGTGGAAAACCATCACGTCCGGCCAGGCGTCAAGCTGGTCGAGGCCGGTGATGGGTTTGCCCGTCTCGTAGTCTCCCGGGTAACCTCGGGAAGCGACCACGACGCAAACCGCCACGCGCTGACTCCAGACCGGACGGGCCGTGTCCAGCCGCCCGTCCAGCGTCGCCTCCAGCAGGTCCACCAAGTCAGATTCGAGGCGCGGCAGCAGGACCTGCGTTTCGGGGTCGCCAAAGCGGCAGTTGAACTCCAGTACCTTGGGTCCCTCGGCCGTCAACATCAGGCCAGGAAACAGCAAGCCCCGGTATTTCAGGCCTTCCTCCTGGAGCCCGCGCATGAACGGGGAGAGCACCTCCTTTTCAACCCGGCCAAGGCCTTCACGGCCCAGCTTGTCGGAAGGGCTGAAGGCGCCCATGCCACCTGTATTCGGTCCGCGGTTGCCTTCGTACAATGGTTTGTGGTCCTGGGCAGTGGGCAAGAGCAACGCCGAACGCCCATCCACCAAGGCGTGCAGGGAACATTCCGTGCCGGCTAAAAATTCTTCCAGGACAACGCGGCACCCCGCCTCGCCGAAACGCTTCTGTTCCATCATCTCGGCCACGGCCCGCTCGGCCTCGCCATAATCCTGGGCAATCACGACCCCTTTTCCCAAAGCCAACCCATCGGCTTTAACGGCCACGGGAAACGTGAACTTCTGTAACGCCGATTGCGCCTCCCGGCGTGACCCGCAGCTGACGTAGCGTGCCGTCGGAATGCCGTGCCGCACCATGAAATCCTTGGCAAAGCTCTTTGACCATTCCAGGCGCGCACTCGCTTGCCGCGGACCGAAAATGCGACAGCCCGCCGCTTCAAACCGGTCCACGATGCCCCCCGCCAGCGCGTTGTCCGGCCCGACCACCGTCAGGTCCATGCCTTGCTCCGTCGCCCACCGGACCAGGCCGGAGAGGTCACCAGTGGAAAGGGGCACGTTCGTGGCAACCCGGGCGGTGCCGGCGTTGCCGGGAGCCACAAAGACCTGCTCAACGCGGGCGGACTGGCTTAACTTCCACGCCAGCGCGTGTTCCCGGCCTCCGCTGCCGATCACCAAGACTTTCATCGGCCGCTACCTTGAGGAAAGCACGAAAACCGTCGGCACAGCCGGCAACGTTGGATGCGAAATCACAAATCGATTTCCGCCGATTCGTGTCACGTTACGCTGGCGCGAAAGGAACTCGCCAAGCGGCCGCAACGGCACCTTGCCGGAATGGCCCGTGGCGTACATCATCGGCACGATTACCTTCGGTTTCAGGCGCTCCACGGTTTCATGCTGTTTTGCCGCCGTAAATTCCGGAGGGCCGCCGACCGGCAAAAACAGGACGTCGACGGTCCCGATGTTAAGCGCCTCGGAGATGGTCGGCGCATCCTGGATGTTGCCCAGGTAACAAAAGCGGACGCCGTCCATTGACCAGACGTACGCGACATTCAGGCGCGTCGCAGCGTAGTTTTCCGAGCTGGTTCGGATGCCGCGCACCAGAATGCCGCTGGCGCGGTCAACCCCGACCGCCATGGAGCTGCGAAAAACTTGTGGCGACCCGGAGATGAGGTCAGTGAAGTTGGCGGTGTCGTCTTCGTGTGAGATCAGGACAATGTCAGCGGACAGGCTCGCTGATTTCACCGGGTAATTTAACACCGCGGGGTTGAACGGATCGGTCACCACGCTGAGGCCGATCGATGAACTCACCCGAAAACAGCCATGCCCAAACCACTCCACGGTCGCCTGTTGCGGACCGAGGCTTTGTGCTGGCGCCTCCGTCCGGTGGTGGCGGTGCCCACAGCCGAGCAGAAGGGAGGAAAGTGCGACCAGAAGAAAAAGGGAACGGTGCATGGCAGGCGGGGATCGGTGGACCAAAGACGGGCAGCGTGACACAGGGCCCGGCGGCGTTCAAGCTTCTCGAAGAAGGTGACGGGGTGTCGGGGTGAAGCAAAGGCCACGTATCAAAGAACCGATGGATGCCACGAATGGTTCAGGAGGGACAAGCAGCGGTTATTCTCGGAGCCTGCCATTTGTGGCACCCCTTCATTTTTCGGCTCATGGCATTCTCGGCGTATCCGGGTAAAGACGCCCTGCACTGATTCAATTGATCCAATTTTTCTACGGAATGCCGTGCAACTGGTGTAGGATCTCTGCCCAATTCCATTCACCCCAGCGATCGGTGATCCGGCCTTGCTCCACCCGGAGAATGTCGATCCCGGTAAACAGCACCGGTTGGCCGTTGGGAGAAAAACCGCCGTAACTCGCCTGGCAGGTGCCGGAGGCTGACCACTGCACGACCACTTCAGATGAAGTTTCATCGATGACAAGCTTTTCGATGCCGGCCGAGAAGTCGGGAAACGCGGTGAACAAAGCCCGCATCCGGTTGCGGAAACCTTCATTGTCGCCGGCCCGAGTCCCTGCAGAGTGATCCGTGAAGTTTTCGGCGTGCAGGTCGGTCACGATGTCCAGTTCCCGTTCCCGCCAGCCACGGTGCACCCATGCAGTGGCAATTTCCTCTAATTCCTGTCGGTAAGTCATGTTGGCTGGTAACGTGGACGGTGTCTAAGTAGGTACCCTGCGCCAGCTAAGAACACGGTTTCCTGGTGGGCACAAGGTAAATCGATTCATGCAGGGGTGGAGCGTGGCGTTCTCTCCCGACCGGCCGGGCGGGTGATTTCTCCTCAAATTCCCGGGCCGGCATGGACCGGATTCCGGCGCCGTTTAGGTGAAGGCTGCGCCTCAAAAATGGTTCAGGGCTGAGGTTGGTTTTGGGAGGGTCCAGCCCAATGAATGGCGGATGGCGGCCGTCACGAACCGTTTCGCTTCTGCGATGGCAACGGGGAGGGACTTGCCGTGGGCGATTTGGGCGGCAATGGCGGCGGAGAAGGTACAGCCCGTTCCGTGGGTCGAAACGTTCGGGACAAAAGGCGCCCTGAACGTTTCCTGCTGATCCCCGCAGAAAAGGATGTCGATGGCGGTGTCGCCCCTGAGGTGGCCGCCCTTCAGGAGAAAGGGCACGCGAAACCGCTCCCAGAGCGCTTGCGCCGCGGCCGGCAGTTCGTCGGTCCCAATGGTTGCCCGGCCGAGCAGGACGGCCGCCTCGTCCAGGTTCGGCGTGACCAGTGCCGCAAGCGGGAACAAGCGTTCGGTGTAGGCGGCAATGGCATCGGCTTGAAGCAACGGGTCGCCGGAGCTTGCCACCATCACCGGGTCAACCACGAGCGGAGGACGGCGCGCCGGTTCCGCCCGCTCGAGCTCGTCACAAACGGCACTGATGATTTCTGCCGAATACAACATGCCGGTCTTCACGGCCGCAACCGGGTAGGTCTCCAACCCAAGTTCGACCTGGTCACGAACCACCTGGACGTCGGCGGCCTGAATGCGTCGAACCAGGCCCGGCACCTCCGCAACGATGCAGGTTATGGCGGTCAGTCCGTGAACCCGGAAATGCGTAAACGTTTTCAGGTCTGCCTGAATGCCGGCGCCGGCCGAATTGTCGGACCCTGCAATGGTCATGGCAACCGGTACGTCCATGGAAACCACTTTCCATTTGATTAGCTCCAATGTACACCAACTCTTCGTGGCGTTGCGCGAGCTTCATGAGGTGCGGGTAACGGTGGACAAGGTGGTGTATGTGCCCACCCTCGATGCTCCCGAGGATCGGCCTTACCCGTTTGTCTATTTTATTACGATCGACAACCAATCGCCGCACGCGGTGACCATCCGGGGGCGCAAATGGGTGATCAGCGATGACCGGGGCCAGAAAGTGGTGGTCGAGGGGGACGGCGTGGTCGGCGAACACCCCCACCTGAAACCGGGGGAACGTTTTTCTTACAACAGCTACCACGTCATCGGGGTGCACAGCGTGGCAGAAGGTTCGTTTCTCGGAATGAGTGATGACGGCAAACCTTTTGTCACCCGGATCCCTCGTTTTGAGATGAGTGTGCCGGCGGAAGAAGCGTAGGAAGAACGCCAATCAGGGCGGGCGGGAGGGCGCTCCCCGGAAGGCCTCGCCCGCAAACGGCGCGTGACTCGACCGACGGGACAGGCGCATCCCCGCGGGCGCTTGAGGACAAGCTCCCCTGCCGGACGTCGCGCAGGGACACGCGACCCGACCAGCGGCCCCGGCACGCTGCCCTGGCGGCAAAGGGACTCGCCGCCCTACCGGACCCTCGGTCCTGCGGAGGCCCCGAGACGGGGGCTGCTTCTCCGCCCCAAACGCCTTAGCAGAGGGCTATTGGCGTGTCGGCCTATGCCTTCCTGCTTCAGATGGTAGAACTGATACAATTCTTACAACTGGTCTAATTTTTCTACTTCCGTGCAAGGCCGATGTACTCTTCATCGGTGAGGATCTGCCGCAAAACGACGTCGTGCGGTTCGTGCGGGAGTCTGTCAACCAGTTGCGGTCCAAAGCCGACGCCGATGGTGCGCGTGTCACGGGGGAGCCGGGCCAGGTAACGGTCGTAGTAGCCGGCGCCCCATCCAACCCGGTGGCCGGTCAGGTCGAAGGCGAGGCCGGGCACGACCACCACGTCGGGGGGGTGCGGCCAGGCGGGTCCGACGGGCGCGTCGATTCCAAACCGCCCGGGAAGCAACTCAGACCAGCAATGGGCCTGGACGAACACCAGGTCGGACCCATCGATGCGTGGAAAGAGGAACACGCGATCGGGGTACGACGTCAACTCGCCGAGGTACCGCAGGTTGGGTTCGTTGCGCCGGGGCGCGAACAACGCCACGGTCCTGGTGTCTTCAAGCCAGGGGAGCAAATCGCGGCAGATGTGTTGAGATCGCTCTGTGCGTTCTGCCGGCGTCATTTGGTTCAGCATTGCCACTGCGGCACGTCGAACGGCCTGTTTCGTGACGGTCGTTTGCTTATTTGCCATCTGGATCGGATCGGTGAAACGGTAAACTGCAGTGGAACCCTCTCCTCCTCACGGCGTCAAGGTGGGCCTGAAACCGGGCAAAGGTTGGCTGCGCCGCAATTTCATTACTGAGGTCTACCTGCCGTCCCTTTTCTCCCGGCGGCATGGACAGGCGGGGCAGCCGGCTTTTCCGCCGTTGCGTGGAGACGACATCTGCCTGACGTGGATCGGGCATGCGTCGTTTCTGATCAGCTGGCGTGGACTGAACCTGCTGGTGGACCCCATCTGGGCGCTCTGGCTGAAGGTCGTGAAGCGGATGAAGTACCCCGGCATCGAGTTGAATCACCTTCCCGCCATTGACGCCGTACTGGTGACGCACGCTCATTTTGATCACCTGGACCGTCGCACGCTCCGGCGGATCGCGTCCGCCCAGCCGATCATCGTTCCCCAGGGGGTCGGAAGCCTGGTGCGGAACCTCGGGTTCGACCGGGTCCACGAAATGCAACCGTGGGAAACCCTTGGGCTGCGGGACGTGGCGGTGACCTTGACGCCCTGTCACCATTGGGGTGCGCGCGTCCTGCACGACCGGCACCGGGGATTTGGCGGATTTCACTTCAGGTTTGGCGAACGCACCGTCCTGCATTGCGGCGACAGCGCCTATTTTGATGGGTTCAAAGAGATCGGTCAGCGGTTGCCGACCGAGGTTGCGTTGCTGCCAATCGGCGCGTACGAACCCCCGACCCGACGTGAAGTGCACATGAACCCGGAAGAAGCGGTTAAAGCGTTTTTGGAGCTGAACGCGCAAACGCTCGTGCCCATGCATTATGGCACCTTCCGCTTGAGTTATGAGCCGCTGGACGAGCCGCTGCAGCGCTTTCGCGCGGAAATTGACCGGCACCGGTTAAGCCACCGGGTCAGGATCATGGAAGAAGGCGTGCCGGCCGTGTTTTGAACGTTATTTTCTGGGCCGGGCCAGCATTCCCGTCCGGATTTCGTCGTGGACAGCCCTCACTTCTTCCAATGGCCGGTCGCAAAGGACGGCGGCCACGACGGTATCGCCTCGACGGTAACGGGCGATGAAGCTGTTTTTTTCGCGCGACCCTTCAACGGCTGCAAGCAGGTGAGGGGTTGAGAAATCCCCCACGAAATAGAACGGCATGCCGAGCAACAAGCTCGACCAGGTCGGCACAATCTCGAACTTCTGCCGTTTGCGCCCGGTGATGTTGGCGCCCGCAACCACCCCTTGAGCTTTGGCCATCTCGTGGTTGGTGATGCGCCGGACACCGCCAAAAACCCGGTCGGGGTAAAGGGCGATGTCCCCAACCGCGAACACGCCCTTTTCATCGCTTTCCAAAAACTCGTTGACGGGGCAACCGCCCGGACTGCTCAGCGGCGTGTTTTGAACCAGTTGCAGGTTCGGCTCGGCCCCGATGGCCACGATTGCCAGGCCGGCGGGAAAACGGAGGCCGCTTTTGGTCTGGACGTTCTTGATAACGGTTTTGCCCTCAAACCCGTTCAAGCTCTCGTTTAGGAGCAGTTGAATCCCAGCGGCCCGGAATTTCTCGGTCAGCCAATCCGCCGTGGTTGGGTCGAACATATCCTGGAGGATGGCCCGGTCGCGGGTCAGCACGCTCAACTTTGCCCCGGAACCTGAAAGGGTGGAGGCGACCTCCGCGCCCAGAAAACCCGATCCAACGATCACGACGTATTTTTCTGATTGCAGGATTTCGCGGGTGGCCAAAGCGTCCCGGTAGTTGCGGATGTAAACCACGTTCCCGAGGTTGAATCCCGCCACTTGCGGCCGACGCGGCCTGCTTCCGGTAGCCAGGCAAGCCTTACGAAACTCAATTGTCTGGCCGTTCTCGAGCACTGCCAACCGGCGTTCCAGGTTAAATTCACGCACGACGGTGCCCAGCCGCATTTCGATGCCCTTTGCCTGGTACCAATCTGCGTCTTTTTCTACAAGCTGATCGATCTCCGGCAGGCCTTCCTTGAGCACCGATTTGGACAGCAGCGGGCGCTGGTACGGAAGGTAAGGTTCGTTGCTGACCAAGGTCACCGATCCTTTGGGATCATACTGCCGGAGGGAGTCGCAAACGCAGGCTGCGGCGATGCCGCCACCGACGATCAGGTAGTCTCGATGAATCATGAAGTGGCCACTGAGTATAGGGAGGAAGAAAGGGATTCTCCTAGAAAAATTCGCGCAAATCCCTCAACACACCTTCTTTCGACCTGATGACGGCTGCCCCGGGATGGAACGGAACGAGACGTGGACGGAAGTCCTTTACCGGCTGAGCAACCAAGGAAACAGGACGTGCTGACGGCACAAAAACTGCTCTGGCGGTGTCACGAACCGCGGTGTGCCCTTGCACCCGGCCTTTGTTTTGAGGAGTTGCCAGAAAGCGCGCACCCCTCCCGGTTCCCTCCAGCCAAGCAGCCTTTTGCCCAGCCGCACTTCATGAAAAAGACCAGACCGCTGACGCTCTACATTCTTATTGCAATGGTTCTTGGGATTCTGGTCGGTTATGGGTGCCACAGCCTTTGGCCCGACCCTAAGACCGCCACCACGATTGCGGGGTACATTTCCCTGGTCACCGACGTCTTTCTAAGGCTGATCAAGATGATCATTGCCCCCCTGGTTTTCTCGACCCTCGTGGTGGGCATCGCACACATGGGAGATTCAAAGACCGTCGGGCGGGTAGGCTGCAAAACCATGGGCTGGTTTATCACCGCTTCCATGGTGTCCCTCGCGCTGGGGTTGGTCATGGTTTCCGTGCTGCATCCGGGAGAACACCTGAACCTGCCGCTGCCGGATGCGAATGCTTCCAGCAACTTGAAGACGGCTTCCTTGAACCCGAAAGAGTTTGTCTCCCACCTGGTTCCAACGTCGATCTTTGCGGCCATGGCGAACAACGAGTTGCTTCAAATCGTTGTGTTTGCCGTCTTTTTTGGCCTGGGTGCGGCTGCACTCGGAGAGACAGCCCATCCGTTGGTTGCCATCATC
>DASWVC010000389.1:0-1780 GCA_036401335.1 Chthoniobacterales bacterium | reverse complement strand
CTGGACACTGCAGGAGACAATGACAATCCGCCGGCCATGAACACGCATTACACCCCTAGGGCTTGCAGGATGAGAGCGTTTGTTTGCGGTCACACGGCATCAACCGGGAAAAGCTCATTTCTTCGCGTACCACCAGCGGTGATGGTCGCGCGCCATCAACGCATCGGCTTCGGCCGGCCCCCAAGTGCCCGCGGGGTAGTCGGGAAAATCTTTGGGCGGATTATTGCCCCAGGCGTCCAGGATGGGTTGCGCGGCCTCCCAGGCAGCATCCACCATGTCCGTCCGATGAAAAAGGGTGGCGTCTCCGACCATGCAATCGTACAACAGTTTTTCGTAACCCGTCGTCGGGGGTTGACCCCCAAACTGAGCGTAGTCGAAGTCCATGTGAACCGCTTTGGTCGAAATTGTCGGTCCCGGAACTTTCGCCCGGACCTGGAACGTGATCCCTTCATCCGGCTGGATGTGAAACACGAGGTAGTTGGGTGCGATCGGGTCGGACCGGTTGCCGTCGAACAGGGAAAGCGGCGGCGTCTTGAACCGCACAACGATCTTTGTGCTGCGGCGCGTCAACCGCTTGCCGGAGCGGAGGTAAAAGGGAACGCCGGCCCAGCGCCAGTTGTCGATCATCAACTTGACGGCCGCGTAGGTTTCGGTCGTTGACTGGGGATCCACGTTCGATTCCTGGCGGTAACCGTTCACCTGCTTGTCCCCGATCTGACCGGGACCGTACTGCCCTCGAACCGTGGTTTGCAGTGCTTCCTCGGGACTGACTTTACGAATCGCCCTAAGGAGGTTCACCTTTTCGTTCCGGACTGCTTCACCCTGCATGGAGGTCGGTGGCTCCATGGCAATCAGTGCGAGCAGCATGAACATGTGGTTTTGCATTACGTCGCGAAAGGTGCCGGTCCGCTCATAGAACGATCCGCGATTTTCCACTCCAAGCGACTCCGCTACGGTGAGCTGCACATGGTCGATGTAGCGACGGTTCCAGATGGGCTCGAAGACAGCGTTCCCGATGCGGAACACCAATAAGTTTTGGGCGGTTTCCTTGCCCAGGTAATGGTCAATCCGGTAGATTTGTTTTTCGTGAAGAACGCGGGTCAGCTCCGCGTTCAGGGCGCGGGCTGATGGCAGGTCATGTCCGAAGGGCTTCTCGATAATGACCCGGCGCCAGCCGGTGCCTTCTTCCTTCGTGAGTCCGTGCGCAGCCAGTTTGTCTGCGACGATTCCGAAGTAATCGGGTTGAATGGAGAAGTAAAAAAGGACGTTTCCACCGGTGTTAAACTCGCGGTTGGATTTGTCGATGCCCTCTTTCAGCTTTTCGTAAGTCTTGTCATCATCAAATTCACCGGAACAAAAGCTCATCCGGCTTCGGAAATGATCCCAAATCTTGGGATCAACCGGCTGGGTGCCAAGCTCCTGCAGGTCCCGGCCAAGTTGATCCCGAAAAAATTCGTCAGACCAATCCTGGCGAGCAACCCCGATGATGCTGAAGTTTTCCGGGAGAAGATGGTAGGAAGCCAAGTTGTAGAACGAAGGGAAAAGCTTCCGTTTCGTCAGGTCGCCCGAAGCGCCGAAGATGACGATGGCACAGGGTTCACCTGCGCGGGGGGTTGGCTGGCATTCGTCCATGGCGGGACTTACTTGGGCGTGGTGGGGTAGGTTTCGACGTGGCCGCCGAACTTGTGGCGCATGGCCGAGAGGACCTTTTCGGCAAAGGTGTGCTCCTTGCGCGAGCGGAAGCGGGTGTAGAGCGAGGCGGTCAAGACGTCGGCGGTCA
>DASWVC010000388.1:0-7038 GCA_036401335.1 Chthoniobacterales bacterium | reverse complement strand
GCAGGGCCGGCAGGCTCTCCGTTCGGGCCCTCCGAGCGAAACGCGTCGGCCGGGATCAGGAGCGTGGTGATCAATGAGGTAGCGAGCAGGAAAACGCTCATGATGACGGCGGCCGTGAGCAGCAACTGGTGCGTACGGCGGATTTTCCCTTTCGGTTTCTCTTCCGTGTCGTCTGGTTCTCCTTTCACCAACGGCATCATTGAGACGCCCGTCTCGAAGCCCGACAATCCCAGGGCTAACTTCGGGAACAACAAGAGGCTGATGCCGATCATCGCAAGCGGGCTGCCGTGCTGCGTGTAGAGAGCCCGGGTCCAGTCCGCAAACACGTGTGGGTGCGCGATCAATTGTTCGATGCCGACGACCACCACAACCAGGTTCAGGGCCAGGTAGAGGGCCACCAGGACTACCGCGATGCCGATTGCTTCCTTGAACCCTTTCAGGAACACGGCCCCCAGAAGTCCCACCAACACCAGGGTCACGCCGACCGACTGTCCATGCAGAAAATGGGGGGTCAGGGGATTTTCAATCAGGTGGGCGCTCGCGTCTGCCGCTGACAGAGTGATCGTGATGATAAAATCGGTTGCGGCAAAACCGAGCAACGCCAACACGAACAGTTTTCCACCCCACCACGGCAGCAGGTGTTCCAGCATGGCGATCGAACCTTCGCCATGGGGGCTTTCTTCCGCCACGCGGCGGTAGGTTGGCAACGCCCCGAAGAGCGTCACCAGGACAAGCACCAAAGTCGCCAGCGGAGAAAGCGCTCCCGCCGCCAGAAAGGCGATCCCTGGCTGGTAACCCAACGTCGAAAAGTAATCTACCCCCGTCAGGCACATGACCTGCCACCACGGGTGCTGCCGTTCCTCCTCCTTCTTGTCGGTGTGTGGACCGTGGGTATCTTTGATTTCTTGGCCGCCGAGCATCCACTGGACGACGGAGTGGGCCGGACGCTTGGCGCGAGGGTGTGTGACCAGGGTAGGCACGGCAGTGTTTCCTGAGAGATCGCATCACGGGAACCCTCCGGACCGATCAACCCGGCCTGAAGGCAGAATAAGCCGAATTGTCCGGTCAACGCCAAGGCAGCTGCGGCGGGAACGCCGGGGCGTCCGAGCACCGTTCCGGGAAGGGACCGATCAACGGGTGCCCGCGGTTACCGCTGGGCTTTTAGAAGGTTCCACAATTCCTGCCTGTTCCAACCGTCGCCGACGGTTCTGACGCAGGTCAACCCCGGAGCGTCCTGTCGGGTAGGGAACGCTGCCCTTGAGCCCCTCCCAGACGATCCGGTTGAAGTTATCCGGATCTTTCAGGTTGTCCGCTTCCGAAAAATCGAATGCTTTGGTCCGCTCCGCCCAGTACGGAGCGTCGTGGGCCGGGATGCCCTCTCTCTGCGTAACAGAACCGTCCCGCGGAACGGGAAGCTGCGTGCGGTTGACCAGGTAGACCGAAGGCGTGGCGCGGAACGTCCACTCTTTTTGGTTCAGGTCAAAACAGGAAGCCATTGGCCGCGCGGACGCGGTGTAGAGGTTCAAGTGCCGAAGCCCGAGGACGTCTTCGATGGTTCGGATCAGGTTGACGGTGCTGAACCGGTCCGAAATCAGCGCGCGATGTTTGACGTACGGACCCACGAGGTAAGCCGTGGACCGGTGCGCGTCCACGTGATCGGCTCCGTCCTGAGCATCGTCTTCGCACACGAGGATCAAGGTGTTGGCCTTGTAGCGGCTGTGATTCACGCAATCAATTAGGCGCGCCACGGCGTAATCGTTGTCTGCCTGCTGGGTTTCCGGGGTGTTCACGCCGTCGATGGCGGTCCCGAAATTTCCCATGTGGTCTTCCATGAACCGGACGAAGCTTAGTTGGGGCAATTTTCCGTCTCGGGTAAACCGGGTGAATTCCCGCTCCCATTCGTGTTCCCGCCAGAAGTCCGGGTAAGCCGTGTCAAAGCTCCGGAAATACCGGTCAAAGTTCGCCAGGAGCGCCGCTTTGGTCGGGAATGCCACCTGCAACCGTTTGGCCGCCGGCTCCCGTTCCAGGGGAATCCGGTAAGGTCCCGCAGCGCTGCTGTAATGGGTAAGATCACAGAAGAATCCATAGTCCCGGATGGTCAGGCCCTTCGCCGTAGCCGCGTCCCACAAATAACCCTTGCCTTCCTCCCCCTCCGGACCGTCCGGAGCGGTCACATCGGCGGAACCGGGCAAAAGGTCGGGGTCAGGGTTTTGGTAAGGCGCCGTCGCCAGCCGTTCGGCCACGGTCGGGTGGGCGACGTTGACGTCGCGGTTTGTGCCTTCCGTCTCATACGCATAGCCGCGGCTGTTTGAACCGGGAAGCGCGTTGCCGTCCGGCGCTTCCGCATAGCTGTTTGCAATGCTCTTTACGCCATAATCCGTTTCCCGCGCCGCGGTGCTCCAGGGCCAGCCGTCTCCGCTCACATCGCCGGGCGTGTAGAAGTTATCGAGGTCAACGAAATCCGAGGCGAGCCGGTGAAAATTCGGGGTGACAACCCGGCCGAACTGCGTCTGGGAAGGGTCTCCATTGCCTGTTTCCAGGTCGCCCAGGATCTGATCGTATGTCCGGTTCTCTTTCACGATGTAGATCACGTGTTTGATGCGTGAACGCAGTTGCCGCATCAACCTGGCGTCGGCTGTGTTCGTGCCGGTTTGCCAACCGTTGTTGGCTGCGACGGTCCTGGTTAACGAATCCAACGAAGCCGGATCCGGCACCGGCAAGCTAAGCAGACCGGCGGCCTGCAGCTTGAGGACGTACTGGTTTGCGGGCCAGGATTTTCCCTGCGGGTTCGGACCAGACGGGCTTTTCCAGTTCGCCACATACAAGTTCCTGCCGTCCCGGCTCACCGCGATGGCCGTCGGCCAGAACGGCGTTGGCACCATGCCGGCGACGCGCCCCAACCCATTTGACCCCAGCTTGATCACGGCCAGCGAGTTCGATCCGGCGTTCGTCACGTAAAGGGTCTGTCCGTCCTGCGGCATCGCAACCGCGTTTGCGCTGTTACCCTTGTATGGACGGATGGATTCTTTTATCACGGAGCGCGGACCGAACGTCGGGATGCTTCCGATCAAGGTGTTCGTGGATGTGTCCACGACATTCACCACGTCCTGGATGTCGGCAGCCGCATACAGGCGGGTTTGGTCCGGGTTCAGGACCATCTGGTTGGGCGTTCCTCTCACCTTGATCCGGGAGGTCACGGCGGCGTTCGCGCCCAGGCTGACCACCACGATCTCACGATCCCGCAAGCTTGAAACGTAGGCCGTTTCGTTGCCTTTGACGGCGATGCCGTAGGGGTATTCGCCGCCCGGTTTACCGCGTTGCGCCGGATCATTCTTGCCGGGGCGCAGGTCCAGTTCTGCGATGACCGTGCGCGCTATCGGATCAAGAATGGTGACCGAATCGTTGTACAAATTGGCCACCACGACTTTCGATCCGTCCGGCGTTACCGCTAGCCCGGCCGTGACCGGCGGCACGTCGGTGGGCAGCATCGAGTTTGTGCGGGTGTGGCCAAGGCGGATCGGGGTTCCCGCTTCCGACCAAGTGCCGTCCGTGTTTAACGTGTAGGTGTGAACGTTGTCATCCGCCCCGCCGCCGATGTAGAGGCTTGTGCCGGACGGGCTGAACGCCGCGCCGACCGAGCCGTTGTTAAGTTGCAGCACCTGCTTCTGCACCGCCTCGCCGCTGCTGACGTCATAGAGGAAGACGTACTCCATGGAATAACCGGCTACGAGCTTGCCCGCAGCGTCATTCACGTCATTGTAACCGGCCGTGACCACGGCCAACGTTTTCTGGTCAGGGCTCAGGACGGCAGCGGCACCGCCGGAAGGATGGAAACCGGCAGCGCCGACCAGTCGGGGATCGAAAAGCTGGTAGGCTGACCCCGGAGCGGCCGTGGGCGTCAACTTCTGGCCGGCAGGCGTCAGGTCGCCGCGGTCCGTCGGAGGGGCAATGGCGATCGATTGCGCTTCGAGGCCTGAAAGGGAACAGACGGCAAGGCAGGCGGCGGAGGATGCCGCCACACGGATAACGTTCTGAAACCGAAGGGTCTTTCCTGTCATAATCGGGCCTCGTTCCCGGTGCTGACGGTTACGATGGTAGAAGGTGTCGGCGCAATGGGGCGAAGCAAATGCCAAAAGCCGAAGAACCGAAAGATGCCAAGCTTGTTTCTGAAGCTGGAATCAGGGATGCTTCTCTACATTGGCCCTTTGTGGCATTCTTTGACTTTTCGGCTTGTGGCATTTGCCGGGGACCACCTGCCCGGGCCTACGGTGAAGGGACGTCCCCAACGAGCCGGGCCACCAGCGCCCGATGCTCCCGCCAATGTTCCCGGCGGCAGTCTGCGGCGGGTCGGCCATTGAAATTCCAAGGCAGTTTCCGGGCATTCAATCCCACAAAATGTGCGCCGCACCGGCCCAGTTCCGGCACATGCGGAGGAAACGGGGAACAAATGGTGACGTCCTCGACGGGCACAACCTCGCAGGGTCCGGCGGAACGCGTGACATGCACCTGCAAGCCTTGTTCGTCCAGTTCGGACCGGAGCTGACGCCGGGTGCGCTCAAGCGTATGCAGAAGTGCGGATTCGTAGTCGAATCCTGGCGGGTAGCCACGGATGCCGGAATTAAGGGCATGCGCTCCGACCAAGTCTGAAAAGGCGCCGTTCGCCGGGACGACGTCCGCAGCGAGCAAGAAACGATCTGTCCTTTTCAACCAGTTTGTGATGGCCGCAGGCATGCGCCACAGGATGCAATCGTTGTCCAACGCCAGTTCGTGGCAATCGGGGAACAAGCGCACCGGGCTGAATTTCCAAGAGGTTCCTTCGCTCAACGACTCATCGCAATGGGGCAGGAATTTCGCATTCATCCGGGTGACGTGATGCCACGTCACCGGGAAAGGAAGCAGTGCGATGGAGGATGGCAGTGCGGCCGTTGAAATGCTGTTGACGCAAACGGAATACTGCGCCGTTACTCCAAAGAGGCGCCAGGCACCCAACAGGCTGTACCTCAGTGCCTCCCATCCCTCATCACTGACGTCGCCGATTGTCCAACGTATCCCCAGCGACGAACTCCGAACCATGGCCGGCAAGAAGCAGCCTACCCACTCTACGCAAGCGCCCGCTTTTCAGGGCGTGACGTCAGGGTCCGATTCTTCGCGGGAACGCGACGGCCAAGCTGGTGGATCGCTCGCCGGAAAGCTGTCGTCCAAAGTATCGTCTACTTTCTCCTCAACCGAAGGTTTGTCAGCACCTGGCGGCTCCGTGCCGGCCACGATTTCCGGATCATCTTGCATGGCAAAACTCCATTAGCAGTCAGGGGGCGATCAAACGAAGCAAAGTTTCTGGACGTCTCACGTACGGGGTCCTGTGTCCGGCTCCGGGCTCGTGGTTTTCGCTTTGTTTGACTCCAAATCCCGGAACTCGTCGGCCGGCTCGGTCATTTGCTCCTTTTCCTCCTTCTTCGGAGGGTTCTCTGCGGGGTAGGACGGAGCGTCCATTGACACGGCTTCGCGAATGGAGGTGCCGACGTCTTTAATTACGCGATCAATTGAGCCCATAAAATGGTTCGGACTGACCCGACGAAACCGGCCAGTCCGGTGCTGCTGGTTCGCGGCGGGTCCACCGGGCGGCCGTATGCGCCGGACCTGCCGGACCCTCTCCGGTAGGGCGGCGAGTCCCTTCGCCGCCGATGGGGCATGACGGCGCCTCCGGTTTGGCAGCGTCGCGGCGCGACGCCGGGCCCTCAGTTTCCAAACTTCCCGTCCAGGACGGGCGTCTGTCGCGAACACCTGGGCCGTATGATCTTTCATCAGTCTCGAGAATCAAAGCCTGCCGGCACCTCCTTGGGTGCCTTGATCCTGGTAGGAGGCGCACTTGCGCTTACCTTCTATTTCCGTCGCCGTCACGAGGATGCTAAGGACGCGGCCGAGCACGAGGTCACCAAAGCCGTCCTGATCAACCATGCTTCCCTGGACGAAGTTGTTCGGTTTGCCGGCGACCCCAATAACCTCCCCCACTTTCTGGCCCGGGCGCAAGATTACCGGGGCGAGAGCGACGGCAGTTTTGTGGTGCGATTTGCAGGGCCGCACGGCGTTTCAGAAGACGTGCACGGGCAGATTGAAACCCTTCTCCCGGACCGGGTGGCCTACACCTTCAAAAAACTCTCGTCGACCGAGCCGCTTGGGCGGGTGGAATTGCAGTTCGTGCCGGGCTCACGGGGAATTACCGTGACGGGCAAGCTGACTGCCGGATCGTTAAGTGCGTTGCCGTCGCCGCTGGAAAAGTTGATCGAAAAAGGTTGGCTCGCGTTCAGCTTGCGGCAGCTGAAAATGTTGTTGGAAACAGGTGAGGTGGCCACGACCGACGGCCAGCCGAGCGGCCGGGAAAAGTAGGCCGCAGACCGTCATTACAGTCTGGTAAAAACATGAAAGCACTTTGTTGGCAGGGCGTTCAGAAGGTGGGCGTGGAAACGGTTCCGGACCCAAAAATCCTTAATCCGCGGGACGCGATCATTAAAATTACTTCCACCGCGATCTGCGGGTCTGACCTTCATCTGTACGACGGTTACATTCCTTCGATGTTGCCCGGCGATATTCTCGGTCATGAATTCATGGGCGAGGTCGTTGAGCTCGGTCCATCGGTCAAGAACCTGCAGGTGGGCGACCGGGTGGTGATTCCTTTTACCATCGCATGCGGGAACTGCTTTTTCTGCCAGCACGACCTTTGGTCGCTCTGCGATAACTCAAACCCGAACCACAACGCCGCGATGGTGGAAAAGCTCTTGGGCTATTCACCAGCTGGGCTGTTCGGCTATTCTCACCTGTTTGGTGGGTATGCGGGAGGGCAGGCGGAATATGCACGGGTGCCTTTTGCGGACGTCGGTCCCATGAAAGTGCCGGAAGGGTTGACGGACGAACAGGTGCTGTTCTTGACGGACATCCTGCCGACCGGCTACATGGCCGCGGAGAATTGCAACATTCATGGAGGCGACATTGTGGCGGTCTGGGGCTGTGGGCCGGTGGGACTGCTGGCCATCAAGAGCGCGT
>DASWVC010000387.1:0-8530 GCA_036401335.1 Chthoniobacterales bacterium | reverse complement strand
CAACGCAAACGAGAAATTCGAGACCAGGGTGCCGGCCGTGACCGGGACGGCCACCCGGGAGTACTTGCGGTCCGCAGACTCCGTCGGGCAGTTCCTGGACCGGGTGCGGCAAGCGGCCAACGAGTAAAAAGGGATTTTTGTGACGAGAAAGCTTTACCTGAGTCTCCTGTTGGTCCTCGCGTGGTCCGTCCATCCCGCAAGCGGGTTCGTGCTGGAAAACATCGTTTGGAACATTCCCAATCCAACGCTGTTCGTGAACCTGTCGGCATCGCAGGGAAGCCTGGGCACAAACCTTGCCGGCTTCCCGTTGATTGATGGCCTGGGCAGTTACAATCAGGTTTTTGAAGGGGCTGTGGCGTCATGGGATTCGTACTTAGCGGACCTGCAGATCCAGACCGTTGAGGGAACCAATCCCAACGGCTTTGACGAAAACAATGACCTTTGCGAGGCCGGTTTTGGTTCCGCGGCCGGCGGCAGCAGCCTTGGGGCCGACACCTTGGCCGTGACTGAAATCTACTACGATCAGGGAACCCCAAACACATTTGCCCCGACTGACATCGTCTTCAGCACTTCTTACGCGTGGAACTCCTACCGCGGCCCGCTCTTGGATTCCCCCATCGACTTACGCCGGGTTGCGCTCCATGAACTCGGGCATTTTATAGGCCTGGATCACCCTGACCAATACGGCCAGAACGTCGCGGCGATCATGAACTCCGTGATCAGCGACACGGACGAACTCACCAGTGACGACGTTACCGGAGGCCAATACCTTTACGGCGCCCGCAGCGGTGGCCTAACCTACGCGCCGAAATCAGGTGATTTTAACGCCGATGGCAGGCAGGACCTGTTCTGGCGCAACGGTTCAAGCAGCTACGTCTCGGCTTGGTTGATGAACAGCTTGTCCGTTGCCGCTTACAGCTACCTGCAGATCAATACCTCGGCCTATCGGATATTCGGGTTTGCGGACTTTAACGGTGACGGTAAAAGCGACGTGGTCTGGCAAAACAACGGCGGCAACTCGATTGCAATCTGGATCATGGATGGCGTCAACCCGGCTTTTTACCTGACGGTAAATGCTCCTGGACCCAACTACTACCTGGCAGCCGTCGGCGACATCGACGGGGACGGGAAAGCAGATCTGGTTTGGCGCGACTTCACCTCCGGGGACGTGATCATCCAGAAGAATAACGGGATAACGGGAAGCACACTTTCCCTGACGCAAGTCTTCGAACAGAACCCGGGAATAGACTGGAACATCGTGGCGGCGGCGAACCTGAACGCCAACCCGCAAGGACGGGTCGAACTCATCTGGCAGGCGTCTGACCGGACCGTGGCGGCCTGGTTTTTCTCAGGCTTTCAACCCGTGCAATACCCGCTTTACGGTCAAGTGACCGGAACGTGGCGGCTGGTCGCAGTGGCTGATTGCAACGGCGACGGCATTGACGACCTGGTTTGGTTTGATCCGGTAAACCGGTACGTGAGCGTCTGGTACATGAACGGCGCGGGTGCTCCCGGCAAAGCTTTCCTCGGCGTTGCCGGAGAACCGTGGGTGTTTGCGGGCGCGGCTAACGTGGACGGAGCGGGCGGGCGGGCCCAACTTTTTTGGAGCAACCCGGACACCGGTCAGTTAAGCACCTGGTCATTGGCCAACCCTTACCAACCCGCTTACCAGTTGCCGAACCTTTCGGCTAACCCGGTTTGGACGATCCAACCCGCCCGATAGGAATGCCACGAATCAAAAATTAAAGGAATGCCACAAATTTGAGGGCACGAAAATCCGGCCGGTCAGAGAACCGGAACCACTGCACACGGCTTCTACATTTTTGGCATTCTTTGATTGGTGGCATTCTCAAAGGCTGAAGCCGGCTTCCTGGGCGTCACGGGCGAACATTCTGACGGTGTCGAGCGAGAGGGCTTCCAGGTCCGTGCTGATCATTTTTATGGCCTTATTCAGGAGGTCGTGCGGCACGGTGACGATGTCGCACCCGCATTCCTCGGCCTGCATGATGTTCAGCACCTCGCGCACGCTCCCCCAGAGAAGATCCGCCCTGGGCAAATGGCTCAAGAGCGATTTGCTGGCCCGCATCACGGGATCGGGGTGACGGCCGGTATCGGCAATCCGGCCGGCAAACACTGAAACGACGGCCGCCACCTCGGGGTTGAGCACCGCCGCCACCTGCCGGACTTGTTCGAGCGTAAGGAGGGCCGTTACATTGAGTTGCACGCCCTGGGCGGCCAACTCCTGGATCAACGGAATGGAGGAGTGCCCGTGTGAGTTCGTGATGGGAATTTTTACGAAGACGTTCCCCTGCCAATCGCGAATCTTGAGCGCCTGCCGGCGCATGTCCGGGAATTCATCCGAGAAAACCTCGAACGAGATCGGCTTCGTCTGAACGCTTTGCAGAATTTCCTTTGCGAAGCTCTCGTAGTTTTTCACGCCGGCTTTGCGCATCAGCGTGGGGTTGGTGGTCAGGCCTTTGATGAGGGGGTTACGGTAAAGGTCGAGCATGCCGGCGAGGTCAGCGCCGTCGGCGAAGATTCTTACCGTGAGGTTTTCGAGCTTGGTCATGCGAGCATCGGCGTGATGACAAAAGGAATGGCCCCGGGCAAGTCAGGGGCGCGAAAGTCTGGAACTCTATGTAGGGCTTCATCGTACCCATAATCAATGAAAATGGTACGGCAACCGGCGCGTCGTCCGCACTCCATGTCACGCCAGCGGTCACCGATCATAAAAGAGCTGGCCAAGTCGATGCGCAGTTCTGCCGCGGCTTCCAAAAGCATGCCGGGCCGGGGCTTGCGGCAGGAGCAGGTGTCCCCAAACCTCTCACCCGCGTGGTAGCAGACCTTTATGAGGTCAATAGGCAGGAGGACGAGCATGCGTTCGTGAATGGCCTCAACCACACCGCGGTTTAGCGTGCCACGCCCCACGTCCGGCTGGTTGGTGACAACGACCAAAAGGTAACCGGCTCGCTTCAGTTGTGCACAGGCGGCGGGCACTCCGGGCAGCAGCTCAAATTCCTCGAGCGATCGGGGCGGGTAGGGTTTGCCGTCCCGTATCAGGGGGCGGTTGACCACTCCGTCACGGTCCAAGAAGACGGCAGGGTGTCTGGCAGGCATGAAGAAAGTACCGGAGTGTCGGGGTATGGGAGCGACGGGGTGGAAGGTCTGACGATTACTCGCATCTCGGAGTTGATTTTTGCAAGTCCTTCTCTTGCAGGACCTTACATGAATAGTGTTCAGATAAACGCGCACCTATAACCGGTTCTGACTCAACGGCTTACAAAGATGTGGGTAATTGGCAGGTAGAAGGTGTTGGTGCCTGATCGGGGTGCCGCAGTGAAAAGAAGGGGCGGCGGGGTCCCGTTATCTCGTCGATTCCCATTTGGTTTGCTGAACTTTTATTTTTGGATGGGACACTAACAAATGCCAGATCACGGCCTGGAAAGCTTCCGCATGGGGAGTGACGTTCTGCGGGTTGACGGTTGGAACCAGGCAGCAGGCATCCGCCACTTGCGCGGTGTACCCGCCATCCCGGCCGACGATGCCGAGGACGGTGGACCCCACCTCCTTCGCAAATTTCAGCGCGGAGACCAGGTTGGGACTCACGTTCTTCTCGAGGCTGCCTCCTCCCACCGAGAGGATCAAAAGTCCGTCCTGGCGGCGGAGGCGACTGCCGCGCAGCCATTCCACAAACACCGAGGCCCAGCCTTCATCGTTGGTGCGTGCGGTCAGCTCAGAGACGTTGTCGGTGGGTGCGTAGGCCTCAAAGCCGGCAATCTTGCGGAAGTCATTGACCGCATGCGAAGCGTTCGCCGCGCTGCCACCCACCCCGAGGATGAACAATCTGCCGCCGCCGTCTCGAACCGCGGCGAGGTGTTTCACGATCGCTTCCAAACCGGCCGCATCAAGTTTGGACACGATCTCGGCCGTCTCAGCCAGGTGTTGGGCGCTGTAGGTGCTCATGGAGGGTGAGGAAACCAGACTTACGGTAAGCCCACAATGGAAAGCGCGGCCTGAGCCCATGGGTGAGCGCCCAGGGAATCAGGGGTTGTATTGGGTTTGAACGGCGTGGGGAAGCTCGCGTCGGCGCAGGCATCGGTCGAGCTCAGACAAACCTGAGTGCGAGCCGATTTCGTAAAAACGCTCGGCCACCTCGAACCCGGCCAGGCACCCTTCACCGGAAAGGTCTTCGAACACCGTCGCCAGGTCAAACGGCGCGCCGTCCGGGTAACGGTCGAAAATGCCTTTGCTGCAGACGGACAGACCGTAATCGATGTGCCCCATGAGGGGCAGTTTTTCACGTTTGCTGTACCGTTTCAGGGTGCCTTCCTCCCACCAGACGTTGCTGCGGTCCCATGCATCCGCGTTGGCAAACACCGTCATCAGGGCCGGTTGGCCGGCTTTCCGGAAAGCAGCCAGGACGGCTTGAAAATCGGTGGGCAAGTACGAGTCGCCGTACATGACGAAGAAAGGGTCCGGCAGCAAGGGCAAGGCATGCTTGATCGCGCCGCCGGTGCCAAGGGAGGTCGGTCCATCGAACGAATACTTCAGGTTGACCCCGAAAGCCGCACCGGTCCCGTACCGCTGCAGGATCATTTGGCCCAGGTGAGCCACGCAAAGCACCACCTCCGGAAGGCCCTGACCCCGTAACAACTCCAGTTGGTGATCGAGGAACGGTTTTCCGGCGACTTCGACCAACGCTTTCGGGATTGTTTCGGTCAAGGGGTGCAAGCGGGTGGCAAGGCCTCCGGCCAGGATCACCACGGGGACCGCTGCGGCGCTGCACTGCATGCGGTGAGCAGACTCAGACAAGTTAATCCTCCACACAAGCAATTTGCGCTTGGCATTGCGCTCTGAAATGGGAGGGAACGCGCCCGACAGGGAATGTGTTGCCTGAACAAACCGGTGTGGTACTCAGGAAGCCGTGACCGTGGGCGTGGAGCACCGCCCGTTTACCCGACAAGTAAATGGATTCCTCTTTGAACAGAGACACATTTCGGGCAGCGGCCCCGATCGCAGCCGCGCCTTCGGACGAGGAGCGGACCCACCTGAAAACCGCAGCTCGCTGGATTCTCGCAGTCTGCTTTCCACTCGGGCTGCTGCTGGCGTGGGTTCCCCTCGTCCCCGTTTTCCCCCGCCCGGGGCTCGATCCCGCGTGGGCCTACGCCATGAACGAAGCGGTTGCACACCGCATGCAGTTCGGCCGGGACATCATTGTTACGTTCGGCCCATACGCCGCCGTTTATACCCGGCAATATAACCCTGCCACGGACCATTTGATGCTGATCGGAGATGCACTGGTGGCGCTCGCCCTGGCAGCCGGAAGTGTGGCATTGGCAAAAGCGGTGGCTCCAATCATCATCTGCAGCGTTATGGCGTGGGTTTGTTCAGCGGAACATTACGCGTACGAGCCGGTGTTGGCCCGGTACCGCATGGTCGGCCGCACGGCACAGGTGCTGCTGCTCGACGCAAAACAACCGGTCGGGGTAAAAGGGCCCCTTCTGGTTCAGGGTTGGCTGGCCGTTTCCGGACAGAAGGGAATCGCTGCCGAATCGGTCTACGTTGCCATCGTGGGGGAGGACGGCAGCGCCCGCATCGCTCGGACCCGGGTGGTTCCCCGTCCGGACGTGAATGCGTACTTCAAGCATCCGGAGATGGGCAAGGTCGGATTCGAAGCGCTGCTGGAGACAACGGACCTTGAGGGCGCTTGTAAACTTAAATTTTACGCTGTCTGGTACGACCAACTCTTTTCCCCTGCCCTTACGGTTGAAATCCGCAATTTATTCCAGCGGTAAGCTCGTTCGAATTTTTCCCGTGCCAATCGCAGCGAACTGCTGAAAGCGCCGCCAAATGGAAAACAACCCCCGTCTCATCTTTCACGCTCACATTCCCAAGACCGCGGGTCTCGCCTTCCGCGGCTTACTTGAGCAGAATTTCCCAGGCAGGTTCGTTTCCTTACAGCTGGCTCACCCTCAGCAATACTGTTCCGTTCCGGAGTTTGAGGAATACTTACGAGCTAACCCCAAGGCAGACGCGGTCAGCACGCATTTTCTCCGGATTTTCCCTGAGACCTTGGCGGGCAGAAAGGTCCTGTACCTTACTTTCCTGCGTGATCCGCTTGGATTGACGCTGTCCCTCTTCCGTTTTCTCCGGAAATCTTACCCTTCGTTGTCGGACGAGCAGAAGCGGACCTTGCCGCAGGGGATAGAATCGATGTCACTCCGTGACATTGCACGATTTCACATCGAGAACTGGTTCGATGAACGCCAGCAGTTTTCGATGCAGACTGCCTTCTTCAGCCCGATCCCGAACGTCAGGCTGAACGAGCGGCCGCCCGGCTACGGTTTTTACGGCAAGGATTCGTTGGTTGATGCCTGCGCTGCGCTGAACCGGTTCTTTTTTGTCGGTTTGGTGGAACGGATGCCGGAAAGCCTCCTTCTGCTGCAGCACAAACTTAATCGCAACGGCATACCGTTCGAAGCCGCCGGGATGAAGGTGGTCAACTCAACCGATCGTGCTCCCGGCGAGGAAACGTGGTTGCACGATAATGACGCGGTCGGGCGAATCATTCTGAACGCCAACCGGTCAGACCAGGAGCTGTACCGGCTTTTCAGTGATAAATTCCAGGCAGAGTTGAAGAAAGCCGGGATTACCGGGGGATAAGGCTGATGTCCGGGGAAGAACACGCCACCCGGGCCGCGCCTTCTCCGGTAGGGTCACGTGTCCCCAAGCGCCCTCCTCAAGCGCTTTGGAGCGACCGCTCTCCCCATGGCACTAAGATAACGACCTTTCGGCCGTAAAGGGCCGCCTGACCAGCGGTCCGGTAGGGCGGCGAGTCCCTTCGCTGCCGGGGCACTGGGGTGGAACGGCAACCCCCGTCGCACCCGCCGAGACCGGGTGCACCGCCCGATGGGCCGAGGCCGCCTGAACCCGTAAACAGAACCAGAAAACAGCAGTAACCAAGGATCAAAAAGCCACCCGCAAGCCAGCCCGTTATTGCGGAACTTGACGCACAACTCCGTCCTTGCCGGTCGACGGGTCGGATGGAGGAGCGGTCGCTCCCCGGCGGCGAAGGGACTCGCCGCCCTACCGGGCGCACGCCTAAGACGCGGGCTCCTTTTGCGCTCCAAAAGCCCTTACCTTCGTGCCATTGCCCCGACACCCCGGTGGGCGAGTCCCTTCGCCGCCGGCACGGTGCGCTGGGGCAGGTGCGAAACGGCCGGGGCACAGGGGGAATTAATTCTGGATGACCACTTTGGTGCCTTCAAAATCGAACCGGAAACGCACCTCCGTGAGCCCCTTTTCACGCATCGCATGACGGAGCTTGGCTTTATCTTCGACGTAGAACATGAGAAACCCACCTCCGCCCGCACCGATCAGCTTACCCCCGAGCGCGCCGTTGGCCGTGGCATGGTCGTACCACTCGTTGATGCGATCGTTCGACATGTTTTTGGAACGCTCCTTCTTGCGCTGCCAGTGCACATCCATTAACCGAGCAAACTCGTGGAGGTCGCCTCGCTCCAGTGCCCGCTGGCTTGCTTTTCCAAGGTCTTTTACGAAATGCAGGTTCTCCACCATGGTTTTGTCAGCTTCCAGGGATTTTTGTTTTTGCTCCTTGAGAATGGAGCCGGCAGAACGCGAGTAGCCGGTGAAAAAGAGCAGGAGGTTATCCTCAAGGTTGAACAACGTTTCCTCGCTGATTTCCAAGGGCCACGCCGTTACCCGGCCGTCCGGCATGAATTTGAAACAGGTGATTCCGCCGTACGCCGCAATGTATTGGTCCTGCTTGCCGATCGGTTCGCCCAGTCGATTGATCTCGATGTCACACGCCTGCTCGGCGAGATCAGCCGGGTGCACAAGGTGTTTCTTGACGGTGTGCAGCGCTTTGAGGAGCGCAGTGGTGAAACTGCCGGACGAGCCGAGTCCCGTGCCTGCCGGGATGTCCGCCATCGAGGTGATCTCCAGGTAAGGGCCAGGTAAACCGACGGCCTGCAACGCTTCCCGGATGATCGGGTGCTCAAGCTGACCGGCGGACCTGACGCGCTCAAGTTTGGAATACTTAACGATTAACTCGTCGACGAAGGTCTGGTGAATCGTGATGTAGACGTATTTGTCGATGGCGGCAGCGATCAGGAAACCGGAATGTTCCTCATAATAGGATGGCAGGTCAGTGCCGCCCCCGCCAAGAGAGATGCGGAGCGGAGAACGGGTGATGATCATGAAACAATGAACAGCAATGAACAACAACGAACGTCAATGAACAACAATTCCCGTTGCTCACCAGAGACCGTCAGCCTCAGGGCAGGTAGCCGCTTCGCCGGTAAATTTCCTCGACGACTTCAAGCGTGCGCAGGCCTTCGGGCAGACCCGGGTCCGGCCGCCGGTCCTGCTGAATGTCCTCAATAAAGGCATTGAGCTCCATCTGCCACGACTGGTCACCGCGCGGAAACTCGTAGACAACGGTTTCGGGCGGTCCCATCTCCGGCAGCATGCGGTAATGGAAAAGGCGTTCCACGCCGTAGCTGCCGCC
>DASWVC010000386.1:0-28058 GCA_036401335.1 Chthoniobacterales bacterium | reverse complement strand
ATTATATCACGGGCTTCCCCGTTGCCAAGGCGGGGTGCTGAACCGGCCGAAGCGCCAGGGAAGCAGATTCTTGGGTTCCTGAGCCGTCGCGGTTGGTCCACGGTTCATTGTTCTTCCCGGAAAAGAGCCCGGCGGTCCGGCGTTAAATGGCAGGCGAGCCCCCTGCCATTCTACTTTGCATTCTTCCGGTTTGTGGCATTCTTCCTCGCTGTGCCGCACCCGTAGCTCAATCGGATAGAGCGTCTGACTTCGGATCAGAAGGTTGGGAGTTCGAGCCTCTCCGGGTGCATGCCTCAAAATCAAGCACTTACAACAGAAATCGAGAAGTACCTTCTGATTTGCTTAGACGTTTCTTAGACACTCTTGCGTTTCCGCGCCGAAACGGGTCGGGATAAGAACCGGACTGAACCTCGCTGAGGACACCCTGACTGGTCTCGATGGTGACGGACAGCGGCGCAAAACGGGGGGGTTGCTGGCGCCAGTGTTGCCAGCCGGCTTCCGTGCGGTCAAAACCGAACTCGGCCACGATCTGGCCGGCTTGGTTGACAAAGACGGCGTGGTGCGTCTGCTTCGCCCCTGTGGCCGAGTTGCTTGTCCGCCTGGGCGTCGAGCTGCCCACCCGACCAAAAAGCATTGAAGGTGCAATGGAGAAAATGGTCCTTTAATCGGTTTAAGTCATTGAAAATCAGCAAAACTGCCTTTCAAACTGGCGAACTTGGGCTAGCGAGTTCTTCTCATCCCCTCCGGATCCGAACCTTCGTGTCGGACACGACCACGAAGCAGCTTTTCCAACTCTCCACGTCGTGTGTTTGGAAAACCCAGGAAAGAACCCTGATCAACCCGACCCGCCCGGGGTGCTGCAAGCGAACCAGCACAATCCCGGCGTGGGTCCCAGGCTGAAACGTCCGCAGGTCAGAGAAATCCAAATCCTGCGTGATTAACAATCGATCTTCGCGTTGGCAGTCCCGCCAAATCTCCTGGTCCTTTCGCCCGACCAAACCTTCGGCTCTGACAGTCTCCACGTCGTGCCCGTGCCACGCGAGAAGCCCCACCAGAGACACAGGGATATTCTCGTCGAGTTTGATCCTCACCCAACGGCTGGCATAACCCGGGTCGGTAGATCTTCTCTCGCAGACGCTGCCGCGAAAGCCACGGCTGCCCGCAGCTGATCTTGGGTCAAGGACGGATAGTCCTTCAATATCTGTTCGAAAGAGCCACCCTCCGCGAGGCTCGCTAAGATGGTCCGCAGCGTGACTCGTGTCCCTTTCAGCACGGTTTCACCGCCACAGATCCCTGGATCTCGCTGAAAATATTCTGCAAAATTCATGGCCTTCGCTTCAACAATAACACGGTTCCGGGTTTCCGCTTAGCCCCAATCGCTCACAAAGTGTAAGTCCGAACGTGCTGGAAGGAGGTTGCAGATGATCCGCAGGCTGGCCTTGGTCGGACCATGATTTTCTCGACGTGGGCGGCCGTCTTTGCGCCTTTTTCGGGCGTGGTGCTGGGTCGCAGGGCGATGGCAGGGCACAGGTTTTCGGCCGCGAGGAGCGCCCAGGGGCTCGACCGGTGCTTGGGAGGGGGTCTTTGCGCGGCTAAAGCGCCGTGGGCAAGGCCCGCAACCGCTGATGCACCACGGCAAAAAGCGCCTGCAAAGGATAGGCCGAACACAACTCCAGGTGGACCCGGCGCACGCTGACGCGAACGCGGGCCGCGATCTTAAAAAGCCGCAAGCGGATCTGGCCAATCGAGGCCCATTCCAACGCGGTGCCGACCAAGACCGCGGCCTGCAGCGTGCTCAGGATCAGGTGGACAAAAGCCGAAAACCACAGCCGCAATTGGTTGGAGGCCAGCCAGTGGGTGCTGGTGGGCGACCCTAAAAAGCGCTGCGAACCCCAAGCGTTCCTTTCGACTGACCTGACGCTCTCCGCCCGCCAGATCGTGCTCTACTTCATCCGGCGTTGGTCGATGGAGACCACGTTCCAAACGGCCCGCCAGTACTTGGGCGTCGACGGCCAGCGCCAATGGAATGATGCGGCCGTTGCGCGCACCACGCCGGTCCGGTTAGTCCTGTACGCCTTGGTGGCCTTAATCGTCCAACGTCAGCCGGCCTGGCAGCAAGCCTTTCGTCAGAGTGCCTGGTACCAAAAGGCGCGGCCGACGCCAAACTCGAGCTAAGAGCTGGTCGTGATGCGTGAGAACGTCGTTGCTCTTGAAGTACGCTCCCGGCGATTTCTTCTGGAACTGCCTGATGTGTTCAACCAAGTTGCCAAAGCTCTGACCCTCGCCGGTGAAATTCGTGAAGATTCCTTTCAGCCGCTGGGAGTGAACTCACTATGTGGAAAGGCATTGCGAAGTCCGGCCGTCTATCGTCGTTCACCAGGCTGCGTACCTGTGGTGCGCCAAAGCAAAGCGACGGCGAGAATGACCGGGGTGATGAGGACCAGGTCCAGCTTCGCCCGCAGCGGCACGGCCGGATGAAGACTCTCGCCCGGCTTCAGCAAATTCGGACCAGTCCACGTGACACCTGGAAACAGGAACGCCATGGCTTGGCTAACCCAATAGAAAGAAGCAAACATTGCCGCTGCCATCAGGTTTGTGCGTGCGTCACCCTTCCGGCGCCAGGTGAAGAAAGCCGCGGCCCGCCCTAGCAAGACGCCAACGGCCATCGTTTGTCCATTGTGAAACTTGGCGTGAGGCGGCCAGTTGGGTTTGTATATGTGAGTATTGTTCCAATCGGCTAGAAACGAACCTCCAATTGAGACTGCTGCTACTAGCGAAAGCAGACAGCGACCTATGACAGAATTGCGCCGGGTAGTAGCCTTCATCGGTCACGGCACCGAGCGGCCGCTCCGCTCATCGACGCGAGGGACGAGGTGTCGAGCTGAATGGTGTCGACCTTCACGCGGTAGGTCGTGCGCAGTTGCTGTGCAGCCGGCTCCATGCGCTCCATGTTTCGTCCGGCAAGAAGAATGTTCAGACGCCCGCCGGCGGCGAGTTGCTTCGCGCATTCGAACCCGATGCCGCCATGGCCACCGGTGATAATGATTGTTGGCATGCGTGAAATGCAATGTCTTGAACTTGCTCTCCGTGCACCCGCAGCCAGTGTTCAATTTGCCGCCTCACTGCGCTTCGACTGAGCTATAATCCATGTTCCGTAGCTCCTGTATGAGGCCGGGCCCTTGCGGCTCCCAACCGAGCCGCTCGCGTGTAAAGGCGCTCGAGGCCGGCATGTCCATCTGAGCGAAAGGACCGAGCCAGCCGAAGTATTTCATCGCCTCGTCGGGCGAAAGCGACTTGACGGGAACCCCGAGCCCGAGACCAATCGCCTCGGCAACTTCGCGAGCCGGCACGCCCTCCTCTGCGACCGCGTGCCACCGCGCGCTCGCCTGATGTTTGTCCAGCGCCAGCCGGTAGAGCCGCGCGACGTCGGTTACATGCGCCACCGGCCAGCGATTCGCCCCGTCACCGATATAGCCCGCGAAGCCCTTCGCGCGCGCAATCTTGATCGCTGGCGAGACCAGCCCCTGCTTCTTCGCGTCGTGAATTTGCGGCAGGCGTACCACGGCGACGGACACGCCGCGCTTCGCCACCTCCTCGCCCGCCACTTCGGAGAGCCGGCGGGGATTCGGGTTGTCACGGTCGAATACGTCCTCGATCGCGACGTGGCCGGGTCCGGGACTGCCCATCCCCGTGCCGGAGGTGATGATAAACGGCCGATCCGACCCGGCGAGCACGGCGCCGATCGCGTTGATCACGCGCCGATCCTTCTCGCAGTTCTCGGCGAAGCGAGAGAAGTCGTGGTCGAAGGCGGTGTGGATCACCGGTTCGGCTTGGGCGGCGCCGCTCGTGATGCTCTCCACGCCTTCGAGCGTGCCGCGGTGCACCTCAGCGCCGGCGTGCTCGAGCTGACGCGCGCTTCTGTCGGAGCGGGTCATGCCAAGCACCCGCTGACCGGCGTCGATGAGTTCCGACAGCATGCGCGAACCGATGAAGTCGTGGGGGAAGCCCAGCGAGACCGCGCTGGCTTTGTCGAGCCGCTGGAGTTGCTCCGGCGAAAGCTCCACGTCCAGGCTGCGGATATTGTCCTCGATCTGAGTGAGCTTGCGCGCGCCAATGATTGGGATCACCGACACCGGACGATAACGCAGCCACGCGAGGGCGACCTGTGCCGCCGAAACGCCGAGTTCCTCTGCGACTGCGACGATTCCTCGCACGGTCGTGTGCGCAGACTCTTCGACCGCGCCGAAGCCTTTCATCATCTAGCTGTGCATGCGCGCTCCCTCAACTGCGCATTGCTTCACGTTTTCCGGCAGGTACTTGCCCGTGAGTAAGCCATTGCGCAGCGGCGACCAAGCCAGCACGGTCATCTGTTGGTCCTTCGCCATCGGGACGAGCTCCCGCTCCACGGTGCGCTCGAGCCGTTCGTGTAAATGTTGGCAGTGTCGATGAAATTGCCGCCGGCTGCGATCCGAGTAAGATATTTGGCGAAGTCGCTGGATATAAGAATCAGCTTACTTGCCGGCGATGGCGTTCAGCTCCTGGATTGCGTCGTCTGGAAGCTGCAGGCCAGCCGCAGCAACATTCTGCCGTAAGTGGTCGACCGAAGACGTACCCGGAATGAGCAGGATGTTAGGCGAGCGTTCTAGTAGCCAGGCCAGAGCAACGCCCATCGGGCTACTGTTTAGGCGCGCAGCAACCTTCGAGAGCGTGTCGGATTGCAATGGCGTAAAGCCGCCGAGTGGAAAGAACGGCACATAAGCGATGCCTTGTTCGGCTAGTGAATCGATCAGCGGATCGTCCTGCCGGTGGGCGATGTTGTAGAAGTTTTGCACACACACTACTGGCGCGATCGATTGCGCCTCAGCAACCTGCTCGGCCGTTACGTTACTTACTCCCAAGTGCTTGACGAGACCTTCACGTTGCATTTCCGCTAGCACATTGAAAGGTGCAGCGATCGAGCTCGAATCCGGCTTATCGATGGCACCGACACGCAGGTTCACGACAGCGAGAGAGTCGAGGCCAAGATTCGTTAGGTTATCGTGAATCGCCTGTCGAAGTTCGTCCGGTGCGAGCGCTTTGGGCCAATTCCCTTTTGCGTCTCGACGCGCTCCGACCTTCGTTACAATGCGCAACTCGGGCGGATAGGGATGGAGCGCTTCTTTGATCAGCCGGTTCGTGATGTGCGGACCGTAGAAGTCACTGGTATCGATGTGATTGATGCCTAGGTGAACGACCTCGCGCAGGACGGCGATGGCGCCATCGTGGTCTGCTGGCGGCCCGAACACGTGCGGGCCAGCTAGCTGCATCGCGCCATAGCCCGCGCGAGTAAGTTTCAGTTCGTCAGCCAACTCGAAGGTGCCGCCAGGCAGTGTTGTTGATGCGTTATTCTGAGGCTGCGCGGGTGATTGTATAGTGTTAGTCATAACGTTCCAAGTCTTTCAGCCGTTCGTTAGGGCGGCTTTCATCGTATCGTTGAATTGCGTGAAGAACTGATCGTACTTCTCGCTTCCGCCTTCGAAGGCGAAGCGGAGCGGGCGCACTCGCTCCACGTTGATTTCTGTCGCGTGCGGTTGTGTTTTGAGGATCTCCATGACCTCCGCGATGAACTCTGCCAGCGGCATCGCATGCGGATCGCCCGCCTGCCGGTCGCCCATCAATGTGGTTTGCACGTACGGCGGGATCAACTCGAGCACTTCGACGGTGCTCTTCTTCAGCTGGTAACGGAGCGATTCCGTGTAGGAATGGAGCGCGGCCTTAGTGGCGCAGTAAGTGGGCGTCATCGCCAACGGCACGAAGGCGAGGCCGGAGGAGACATTCATCACCGTCGCGCGCGACTGGTTTCGCAGCAGCGGCAACAGCGCCAAGGTCAGACGGATTGGGCCGAGGAGATTTGTCGTGATGATCGCCCCTGCGTTACCGTCATCGGCAGACTGCTCGAGCACGTTTTCCAGCGCCATAGTGCCCGCGTTGTTGATCACGACATTGAGGGTCGGGAATTCCTCCGTGACTCGCTTCGCGAAGGTTTTGATGCTCTCTCGATCGGTCATGTCGACGGTCAGCGATTTCATGCCGGGATTGGCGGCTGTGGTCTCGGCAAGCTTCTTCTCGCTCCGGCCGGAGATGATGACTTGATTGCGGAGAGCGTGGAAAGCTTCGGCCAGGCCGCGTCCGATGCCGGAGCCGCCGCCGGTGATGAGGATAGTGTTGTTACTGGTTTTCATTTTGCGTCCGCCACAATAAGAGCCGACGGACGCCGGCGGCAATGGCAAGTTCCTCCGAAAGATATGCCTAATTCTCCAACCCGACGGACTGAGCCGCAAAATAGGCGCAAATATCTTGCCTATTCCTTCAGATGCGTAAAATGGGGGAATGCCGAAAGCTACCAGCGCCGCCGCCTCCCGTCCCCAAACGGACACCTCGCGGCTCGCCTCCCTAGTCGCGGAGTTCGCACAGGGCGAAGGCGCCAGTCCTTCAAGCTTGGCCGGAGTGGAATTCATGCGCTCAACGCGGTGTTATCCGCGCAGCGCGATCGCGTATGAGCCGGGCATCTTCATCGTCGTGCAAGGCCGCAAGACTGGTTACCTCGGCCGGAGACGGTTCGTTTACGACGCGAATAATTATCTCGTTCTCACCGTGCCGCTGCCGTTCGAGTGCGAAGTGGAGGCAACGCCGGAAAAGCCGCTGCTCGGACTGAAAATCGGGGTCACTCCCGCAACAGTCGCCGAGTTGCTGATGCAGATAGAACACCCGGCGCTGGGCAAGCAGCGCAAGCGCCTGCAAGCCATCGAAGCGGCACCGCTCGACGCGACGCTCAGCGATTGCACAGAGCGCCTCCTTAAATGTCTGCGGTCCGCGGACGATGCGCGCATTCTCGGCCCGCCCACCGTGCGCGAGATCACCTACCGCGTCCTGCTCGGTCCCTTGGGCCACAACCTGCGAGCGCTTGCCGCGCCGCACACGCACTTCGGCCAGATCAGCCGCGTGCTGAATCGAATTCACTCCGATTACTCGCGCGTTTTCGACGTCGGGACCCTCGCGCGCGATGTCGGGATGAGCCCTTCAACCTTCCACGCGCACTTCAAGGCGGTGACTTCTTCGTCTCCGCTTCAATACCTGAAAAACATCCGGCTGCACAAAGCGCGCATGTTGATGGTGAACAAAGGCGTCAGCGCCGGCGCGGCCGCCACGCAAGTCGGCTACGAGAGCGCCTCGCAGTTCAGCCGCGAGTTCAAGCGTCTCTTCGGCGACGGACCTGCCACCGCGGCAAATGAGCTGCGCAGATCACTGGTGCGGTTGGGCTGAATGCCAGGGATCAGGCTCCGCTCGGAATACGGAATGATAGTCTACGTGTTTCAGCCTGAGCTTCCGCGCCAGGCCGAAGGCGATCAGTCCTTGCGTTAGTTCGTCCGGCGAAACCGCGTTGAGAAAATAGAGCTTACCGACTCCTTCGAGCGCGTTCCCGACCGAGACTGGATCGAGCAGATCGCCCACGATCGCTTCGGCACCATCCGGGACGGATATCCCCTTTATTCGAACGAGCGCGCGGACCTTCACATCGCACTGTCGCAGTTGTTTGGGCAATTCACGGCCGACTTTGCCGGTGCCGTCTGTCACAAGAATTTTCATCCGTCCACCCTTCAGCGCAGCGCACGCGTTGGCTAATGCGTTGTTACTTGCGTTTTGCTGTCGATATCAGCATCAAATTGGGCAGCATGGAACCCCGCCGCCTGCGCTCCTTCGTCGCCGTTGCCGAAGAGCTTGCCTTCCGCCGCTCGTTGCTTGTGGAGTCCAGCGGCGTGCCGGTGGGTTTAGCCGTCGCCGGCGCGAACAAAATCGACTTTAAGCTGTTCGTTGAAACCCTCCGGAGCATCCCCGTCGAGCGGCCCGCTCCTTCGTCCGCTCAACCTCAGCACCTCGGCCTGGACAAGGGCTACGACTTTGAGGAGGTGCGCTGGCGGGCCGCGGCCTTCGGCTTGGTCGGCCACATCCGCACACGCGGCGAAGAAGCCCCCGCGCCGGAGGCAAAGCTTGACCAGAAAGCCCGCCGCTGGGTGGTCGAGCGCACGCACTCCTGGATAAACCGCTTCCGCAGCTTGCTGATCCGCTTGGCCGAAAAAACCGAGAACTACCTGGGCCTGCTTCACTTCGTCTGCGGCCTAATTGCTTAACGTGCCGCCGGGTAATTCGGACAGGCTTTAAGGCTGTTCAGTGTGGTTCGAATCATCATGGGAGGACCACTTCCCTCACAGGACGCCCTTCTCAGCACGGAATGAATGCCTTACGATCATGATAGATCCTAACCGCGTGTCACTCGTAACGCTATGGCTCTAAAAAGCCTTTTTCTTTCCTACGGACGAGCGAACGGACCAGCTCGGCGGCAAGCTTCAAGTCGGTCATGAGCCAAACGCACTCCGGATAAGGCATTTTCCAAAGAGGCCGGATTCGGCGCGGTCGGGTCACGCGGCCCTACCGCGCGATGCCGGCGTTTTCTTATGCTCTTTTGTCGAACGGCATGGCCCCACCGCAAAACCTGCCTTTTCATTGCCATTGAGCTTAATCAGCGAGTCCGGCTTCCCAGTTGCGCATTTCCTCAACCAGCCGTTGGTAAATACGGCCAACGGCTTCGGCGGGTAAGGGACCTTCCTTGGCGAGTTCTTGCGCTTTTTCAACGACCCGTTGCTCCCGGCTGGGAACGGCCACCGGGAGATGCGCGTCGCGCTTGATCTTGCCAACCTCTTCGACTACTCGAGCCCGCTGCTGAATTAAGTAGACGATTTGTTGATCAAGCGAATCGATTTGTTGACGACATGCTGCTAACTGTTCCTGGTCGCCAGCCTTCGTGTCGAGAACGAAGAGGCTGATAACACCTAAGACTAACCATTTTGTATTCATGACCTTGGGTTAGGGCTTTACATTTTGAAACCGACGAGGCTCGGATACCTGGTGTTGTTGATGGGATCGTCACAGAATCACAAGTTCGATGAGGAACGGGCATCTCCGTCGAATGCTCGGCCGCTCATGGATGCTTTTTCCAGCGCGATCCGCTGTCCCGGCCGATCCAGCCGGTCAGTGAACCCGTTAGCGTTATGGAAGTGCTCCGTTTAAAATGGCCCTTTGGCCGTATTCCTTGTCTCAACAGCAGCGCGGCTTTCTCATCACGAACAGCCCCTTTTTATGCCCTGTTCGCCTTTCGACCTGCCGGTTGCTGCCGTTGCTTAAACTGGCGCCTTCAGTACCGTGGCCAGCCGAACCGCGCCCGTGCGCGAGGCCGTGATTTCGGTTCCTACTCGGTCGCGCAGCCGCACGCGGTAAAGCCGGTCGCCGTAATGAGTGACGTGTTCGATTGCCTGAAGGTTCACGACCGCATGCCTTCCAAGCTGGACAAAAAGACCTTCGCCCAGCCACCCGATAAGTTCCGCCAGAGGGTAGTAAGTGGCAAATTCTTCCCGCACCGTGTGAACCCACGTGCGCCGATCCCATCGCAGCACCGCGACAATTTCACGGCGGGTGAGCAAGCGGATCTGGTCACGGTCTGCATCTTTGACCGGCAGCAGGTCGCTTCCCCCGTGGGTGAGGGGCGTTTTGTCTGGCGTTACTGCCGTGTCCACGGTGCGCGCGGCGAACGGAGAAGGGCCAGACTCAAACGGGCGCAGGTGGGCCAACAATCGAGCAACCGCTTCGGTGAGCTGCTCGGGATCCAACGGCTTCAAAAGGTAATCCACAGCCTCCAACCGGAAGGCGTCTGCGGCACGACCGGCGTTCCCGGTGGTAAAGACCAGACGCGGCGGCTGCGGCAGCAGGGCGAGTTGCGCCGCGAGCGAAAGGCCGTCTCTGCCCGGCAGATTGATGTCGAGAAAGACCGCGTCAGGACGCAACTCGGCGCAAAGGCGCAAACCTGCCTCACTTTCCAAGGCGGTACCGACGACCTCTACCTGGCAGGTCTCATCAAGCAATGCTGCCAAGTACTCGGCGGCCAAGGGTTCATCTTCGATAATGACGGCACGGATTCGGATCCACATGATTTAAATGCAATGCCAACTCACCGACGTCCGGGGGCGAAAGCCTCCGGCGATTCAACCGAACTGATTTTTTCTGCTCCATTGATCTCGCGCGCAGATCGACCCCCGAGTTTCCGTGGCGCCGGCATCGAACGCAGGGCCCTGGCCGGCTCCTCCACTTCGCGCTTGGTCGAGCCTGCACCTTCGACCGATGGCGCTCGCTGCAGGGGGATGCGCAAGTTGACCTTGGTGCCTTTTCCAACCTCGCTGCTGACCTCCAGCCGAAACGAGCGACCAAACAATCCTTGCAGTCTTCGACGCAGGACCTCCAGCGCGTGCACCTGCGGACGCGCGGTAAAGAAGATTTTCTCGACTTCAGCCGAGGGTATCCCTTGGCCGTCGTCACTGACGCTCATCTCAAGGGAATGCCCCACCAGACGAACCCCCAGGCACAGCCGGCCGGCCTTTGGCGAGGATTGGAGCCCGTGACGCACCGCATTTTCGACCAACGGTTGCAGCGAGAAAGGCGGAGTTAAAGCTTCGGCTAACCCGGACTCGATCCGCTCCTCTACTTTTAATCGGCTGCCGAACCGTAGCGCCTCGATATCCAGGTAAGCGTGAACCACCGCCAACTCTTCCTCGAGCGAAACCAACACCCGTTCATGCTGGTCGAAACTGGCCCGCAGAAAATGACGCAACCGCCCGGCCGCACGTGGGATTTCACGCGGTGCAAGCGTTGCCAATGCCGCGAGTGCGTTTAAAGCATTAAAGAGAAAATGCGGGTTCATGCGGGCCTGAAGTGCGCACAACTCAGCCGAGACAGCCGCTCGTGCTTGGGCGTCGTGCTCGCGCACCTGCGCCACAATCGCAAGAATCAACGCCGTACCCGCACCTTGCAGCACCGGGGTCATCCAAATAGGCCCGAACGTAGGCAGCGCCGCGCGCGGGTGGGAAGCGTAAGCGAAAATTAGGCCACTCCGCAGTGACGATGCGGTTAGAGTCAGGCAAAATCCCGTCAGTGGGTGTTGCGCCAGCTTTGGACGCCGCCGGTGCAGCAACCCAGCGGCTAGACCGCCGCACAGCATTGAAATGCCGATCGACCCCATTGGCAGGCCGTCATACGTGACGGCCAACCAGGTGACAAAGACGCTGACGGCCATTCCAACCCAAGGCCCCGCTACCAAACCGGCAGCACATACGGTGACGGTTCGTTCGCTGAGCAGACCGGAGTGCGAAACGGTAACTTCTTCCACCAACCCGAGCGCTAGGAACACGAGCAATGCGGTTCCTCGATCGCGCATCGACAACAGAGAACGCTTAGGCTGCCTGAAGCCGGGCACAAGGGTGAGCACGAACGCCGCAGTTACCAATACACAGATATCCTTGAAAATAGTCTCCATCGCGAAAAACCCGGAATGGGCCTGTTGTAGAAAAGCTAAGTTTATAAGTTTACCGAACCGCGAGCCCCATCACCCACGGAAAATGTTTGCTCGTGGCAATCCACGAGCACACCGCGGGAACACGATGAGTAAGCGGGCGCTGGATCTTGCCGTTTTCGTCCTGAAGCAAACGGCCCCGGTCTCGACGCCAAGTCAAGTGAACAGGAAACGCGCTTCATCGTAGAACAGGCAAATAGAATAAAGACTCCCCCGATCTCGCCACCGCTCGATCGGCGGAAAACAGATTACGGGTACGGCCGAACGTTTTTGTGACGACCGCAATCCAAACTTTCGAGTGACATGGATCTGATGACTCAGGCATGGCCGCAAATCGATTGCCGATCTTGCACGGTAAGTGCAGAACGGACCTTTCGGATTCTATCGGCGCACCTGTTTGCGCGACGTGATCGACCTGCCAATGAGCTCTGCATGAACACCGATCGGAATGGGTCCCGGACGACGGTCGATCCACCTGCCTGACCTGAGCAAGGCCGAGACTCCACTGATTGCACGCTGCTCCGGCGCAGGCTTGGCTGGCGAGGGCGCAAGCGTCGGAACGTAAAGTCCATGTCCGGACAGCAAAGCAAGTACATCTGCTTCGGTAAACCTTAGAAAGGAACAAACGGCTTTCTGGATCCTGCTCCGGAAAGCGAGAAAGAGGTTCTCGGGTACCTCACAGTCCGCCGCGGAAATTTGTTTGTTCATTCTGACGGATGCAATCCGGGCCCGTTCGCTCAGGAACGAGAACGGGTAAATACCTCGCAGCGGGGAGCTCCGGATCCGGGCAAGCGGGACAGACTGTCACCTCTGCTGACTAATAGCATGAACGACCGGGCGCGTTGGTCGACAGAAGGCGTTTCAAAGTCCGATGATCCCGTGGACACAATCGGCGAGCACTGCCGCTGAGATCAGCCAACAACATGTTTCCTCGCGAGCATTGATCCGATAAAGGCAGGGTTTGCGAAGGGGATCGGTGCCCCGGGTTCCCGGTTTTGCCTCACGTGCTTGGGCGAATCCCGCAAAGGGCGCCAGCAACGGGTTGCGTGCCTCAAAAGAGTTGATGGTGCACGCCGAATAGGCCGGTGGCAGACAGATGATGATAGAGCACTAAAATCGGCAGTCATAAGGTATTGAGTGGAAGGTTCGATGTCTGTGATGAAGCAAACTAACACTTGGAGGTTAGACGCCGGCCCGTTTTGTCCCATCTGCCGCAATCGTTGTTTCAATGGGTGAGCAACCGCCTGAGACCGGGATCAACCGAAGGCAATCGAGGGCGGTGATTCCGGTTCCGGCCAAAGCTTAACGCGGGACTTGGTCAAGCCTCCGACGGGACGGGCAACCCTCTGCCAACGTTTTACAAAGGCTCGCACCGTTGGTGCTGCACGCAGGGCAAAAACGTCATGTGGGCCGGCGGAACGATGGCGCGCCACACCTTCTTCCAGACCAGGCCGTGGGGACTGAGCCTGAGTGTAAGGTTCCACCGCACGCACCAGAGAGTAATCTCGTGGTTGAAGTCTCGCTCCATCAAGCTGTCCGGTGCCGGGCTCGGCTGGACTTTCCCAGCCGCAGACGCCGCGGCTCCACCTCCTCAAGCACGCTCGCACCGAATGCTCTCCGGTCACCCGATGCCGTTTTCCAAACTGTCCGAGGTGCTCGCTCAGACAGCGATTACGGCAGTCAAGACGTGGAACGGACGGTCCCTAACATCCTCGGGTTTATTGCTCCAAGACTATGTGGGCACTCGGAAACAAAGCTCTCTTGAACATCGCTTTATGAACATCAAATGCAGCGCGCTTCGGGCCGCTACGCGTGAACGCGCGCGTGAATTCTCTCAACTCCGGACTCCTGACGCGATCGCGCCAAATCGAGTTGCGGATGAACTCATGACGACCGTACGCCTCACGCGGTTGCTCTCACAGGGAGGCACGGTGTTCTTGACGAAACGTCAGTCGCCCTTTCCGGGTAAACGGAATGCGCTAACCCGTGCGCGGTTCGGCTCGGTGTCCCTGAAATTCGGCCGCAACGGAAGGGAACCCGAACGCCGGCTCTGGAAACTGAAGACAACCGACCCCGTGTACCAGGTGCTGGAGAGCGCTTGTTACGAGATTCTGGCTCTCTCCGCAGCCGGTGCCCTCTTGTACTGCACCGCGATGTTTCTTCATCCGAGTTAATCAGTTTCATCATCATGATTCGTTGAGGGTCGATTGTTAGCGAAATCCAGCGCTCTTGCCTTTAACAACCAATCATCACGATTTACGCGCACGATCACGACAGGTTTCAACTCTGACGTGAAAAGCTCGCGAATGGGATGGCAAAGCGGTGTCTCTTTGTTGTGATGCAGCAGATGGCAACGATCTTTGCTGAAAGGGAGCCGGACTGCAGGCTGAAAAAAGGGTGCGGGGGAAGAAAGTGTCGGGGTAAGGGGTATGGGGGTATCGGCGCGGAAGAAAAACGGTAGGGTTACGCGTCCCTTCGTGACCGCGACGGGAGACCCACGGATTCCCCGGAACGGGACCTTTTCGCCCGGAGGCTTCCACTCCCCACCCCGCCAAGCCTTGCGCCAGCAACACCTGAATGGCGCGCGTTCCCCTCCACTCGGGCCGAAGGACGATCCCGGACGCGTACCAGAAGCGCGTTACCCCTTCGCCGCCCTGCCACATCCCGCCGGTCTGTTCGGACTCTTTCAAACCGCCGCGCTGGAGCTGCCCCGCGCCGCTCGCCGACAGCGGCCAGAAGCCGATCGCGCCCACCACCTGACGTTCGCAAAACAACGCCCGCAATCCCTGGGGGTAAGCTGACCACCAATCGTAAAATCGCTCGTAGGAAATCGAGGCCTCGCCGTACGCCGCGCAATCAATGGCCCAGAGGGCTTTCAGTTCGACCGCGGAGTCAATCGCCCGCATCTGGAGTTCTCCGCGAGCGGCATCAGGCAAGAAGTAAGGGAGCCCGTGTGTGCTCTCAGCCATGATCACCTTTGTATGCAACGCCAAACTGCTTTCGCTGGTGGGAGCCCGTACAGGGCCTACCCTCCACCGGGTTGTTTGTTGACGGAAGTGCTCGCTACGCTAAATGAGACGTCAAAGAGCGGGTAACCGGTCATCGCCTCGCAAAACGCGGCCGCAGCTTCGATGGCCGCTTGCTCATGTTCCTCATCTTCCACAAAGACCCCGGCAACCGTCATCGTGCTAGGAAAAATCCCCACGGCAGCCATGGAACGAGTGGTGATCACCAACGTTTTCGGTTCAAGGCCCAGCTCGCCACGAACAGCATAAGCCCATTGGCGTTTCTCCACCGTGGCCCGGGCACGCATGTTTCCGCTCATCACTTTTTTTAGTTGCTGGTAAAGACCTTAGCGGTCGGTGGCTTTCAGGGTCCAGCCGACTGTGACGTTGCACCGCATGGGCTCGATCACTTCTTCAAGTCCTCGGCAATCGTGGCAAATTGCTGCAACGCGGCTTCAAGTTCCTCGGCGATCTCTAAGCCAGTTGAATGGAATGCGAACGGGATGAGGCTTCAGCCCTGATCCCTATTCATGACCGATCGCGAAATCGAAGTCAGACCGCCTTCCGCGAGTCGGTTACCGCTCAGATGTTCTGTGTGCGATTGACTTCCTGAGTATCGGCCGCAAACGCGTCCAGCATTTCTCGGCAATATTCGAGATCGACGACACGATCCGCAGGCGTGATCCTTGCAAGGATCTGGGTCCGGCGGGGAAGGGTGATTGCCATCGGTCACCGGATTGAATCACTGCCGCCATGAAGCTTATCCATCCGCAAGCCCGGATCGGCCACCTTCACCTCAAGGTATCCGACCTGGAACGCTCGCTCCGCTTCTACCGCGATGTCCTCGGCTTTGCCGTGACTGCCCGCGTGGGCGACTCCGCCGCGTTTCTTTCCGCGGGCGGTTACCATGATCACATCGGCCTGAACAGGTGGGAAAGCCTCGCGGGTTCTCCGCCCCCGGCGCTGCCAAACGGCGGGCGTACTCCTCCAGCGCGTCCTCGTCCGGCCCAGTCGGATCGTAGGTCTGTTGGCGCATGAAGTGGCTGACGAACATCTTTTCGCGGCTCGCGATCAGAGCCTGCGCAATGGCCTTGGCCTGTTGTCAGAGGAATATGATACGTGGAACCGGCGTCTGATCGGCAATTTCCCGCAGGCTTTTTCGCACGTGGCGCTGGTCCACACAGCCTTGCGGCTGCGGGGATGAAGACGGCGCACCCCCGGGAGGCGAGTCACTCCCGCGCGTACCTCTGCACAGCCCAAGGCAACTCCGCCGGTGCGACCCAATAGTTGCTGGCAAAATTCAGGACAGCCGGCGAATCGGGTGCGTCAAGCCCGGGCGGCGGCAACGTCCGCGCCTCGGCCGGCCGGGAGCAGCCGAGGATGGCCTGCTCGAAGCCCGCAGGCGTGTAGAAGTTCAGGCAGTGGCAAACCTCCTGGCTGGTGACCTTGAACGCATGGGCGGTGTTGCGCGGGATGTGTCCAAACGAGTTTGGGCCAAGCACCACCGTCTGATCGTTGATGACCACCGTGATCTCGCCCGCCATCACGTAAAAAGCCTCGTCCGCGAAGGGATGGATGTGCGGCCCCGGTCCTGCTCCTTGCGGCATGTATTGCTCAATGACGGAGTACTGGCCCCCGGTGTCTTCGCCGGTGGCCAAAAGAATCCAGAGGATGTCGATGAACCAACGGGCGGGTGCGTCTTCACTGCGTCGATCGCATGGAACCGATGAGAGGATGGGGTGCATGGAGGCGTATTCAATCTGGGGCGCACCCAAGCTCTGCGACAGCGGCTGGCCATGCAAGGCTCGGATTCGAAGAAAGTCCCGTCTGCTCCTGGTGCAACCCGGTCATGCCCACGGCGGCCACGACGGACACGACGTTGACAATGACCCCGCGCTCGCCGCGCGCGTCAGGTCGCCGAGCTGCCGGCCGGCGATCTCGTCGAGGTGCGCGAGCGCCTGGCCCACGGTGGTGTCGTAGGCGGAGATCGTCGCCGGGCTTCGCCGGATCGAGCGTTCGGAAAGGAACGCGGTACGGAATCCGCCCGGCGCCACGGCGGTCACCCGGATGTCGAGCGGACCTACTTCCTGCGCCAGGCGGATGGAGAGACCCTCCAGCGCCGACTTGGCGGCGGCGGACGAACTGCCGGTAGATTTGGATTTCAGCCTTTAGCTTTGCCGAAAAAAGCGGCCAGTTCTCTGGCGACTGCCTCCGGTTGTTCTTCCTGCAAGAAGTGGCCGCAATTGGCCAGGGTGCGACCATCGACCTCTTCGGCGAAGGCACGCAAAGGAGTGGCCATATCCGCGATGGAGCCCTGATCCGAACCGAGCGCCAGCACGGGCATCGGCAGCTTTCCTCGCGCGTTCAATTCCCGGTTTTGTTGCGCGGAAAGGGCGGCGGCACGGTAGTAGGCAAGCCCGGCCCGCAGACCACCCGCTTTCTTGAACACCCGCAGATATTCCTCCAGATCCGCGTCCGAGAAGGTGGTTGGGTCTGCGGTCTTGCGCCGTAAAAACCAGTCCAGATATTCCCTTTCCCGTCCCGGGATGAGCACCTCCGGCAGGTCCGGGATCGCGTGAAAGGCAAAATGCCAGGTGCGCCAAGCTTTATCCGGAGCCGTCGGCAGCGCGTCCGGCAAGGTGATGCCGGGGATACCCGCGTCCAACAGGGCCAGGCAATGGACTTCGGCACCAAAGAGCTGGGCGTAGGGATAAGCCACCCATGCGCCCACGTCGTGAGCAGCCAGACAATACCGGCTGAGTCCGAGTCGGGAAAGCAACCCGTGAACGCTGATGGCCAATGCCTGGGTGTCGTACCCGCTCTGTGGTCGATCCGAGTCACCCTGACCGGGCAGGTCCGGGGCGATGACGCGGTAATCGGCGGCGAGCAGCGCCATCACCTTGCGCCACGCAAACCAACTCTCCGGGAACCCCGCGAGCAGCACGACCACTTCGCCTTCCGCTTTCCCGCCGGTGACATAGTGCAACCGGACGCCGTCCACCGTCTCAAAGCGGTGTTCAAAGCCAGGCAGATCGGGAGCAGGTCGAGAGTTGGGCGGACTGGCGATCGTTTCGCTCACAGGTTGAGGTGCTGGCTCGGCGGATGGTGTGGTGGTCATGAGAGAGGCACGAGTCGACGTGCGGGAAAGATTTAAACGGACGGAGGAAGGACACAGATTTCAACGGTGAAAGCGGGCTTCAAACGAGAAGCTGCAAGGCAGGTTCCACCGTGGATAGGATCTCGACTCGGATTCGCCCGGCTTTGCCGATGACACGCATTCCCTGGAGTATGCACAGCAACGTCCGGGCAGTCGCCTTGGCGTCGATTCTGGCCGGGACGGAACCATCCGCTTGCCCGAGGCGGATGAGACCACGCAACAACGTTTCGAATTGCCGCAAGGCAGCGGTGACCCGCGCAGCCGCCGCCGCATCCAGGGTGGAAAGCTCTACCGCGCTGCCTACCACCAGGCAGCCCTGTTTACCCTCGCTGCCATAGGACGTCTCAGCGTAGTAGCGCAGCAACGCTCGAATCTTGTCGAATCCGTTGTGCTCGGCGTCGACCCGTGGCTGCAAGCGTGCGTGCCGCCGATCGATGTAGCGATCGAAGGCCGCCAGAAAAATCGCGCGTTTGTCTGGAAACGCCTTGTAGAGGCTGCCGGTGGTCAGTTGCATCGCCGCGCAGAGATCACCGATGGAAGCCGCATGGTACCCACGCTCACGGAACACCTGAATCGCTCGGTCCAAAGCCGCCTCCACGTCGAACTCGCGCGGCCGGCCGGGCCCCGTTCGTTTCGCGACTTGTTGCTGCGTGACAGGCATGATGCAGAATGGAGAATGATCATTTCCTAATCAAGACAAAAAGAAAGACTTCGCACGGCGCCCCCGGGGAGCTTGGATGAAGCCACGTGGACGCGATCTTGCTCCCATCACGGCGTGCGAGGCCCAACGCTTGGTCCACCGGATTGTATGCCTTCTTTCCCTCCTCGCTGCACTTGACGCTGAGACGCTGGCCCGAATGTTGGTGGCATCCACACACCCCAGGGTAGTGTCCAGCTTCCCTCCTCGTTGAAGCGCAGGTGGAGGCTTTCGAGGATGCGGTCAAGCGTGCCATCCTTGCGACAGAAGTTGTGGCGAAGAGCCGCTGCCAGTGCTTCAGCCGTTGGCGATCAATCAGCGAAAAGGCAGGATGCGTCATCGCCCCGCTCGCGGTGACGTTGTTTTCGTTCAGAGCCGTGACGAGCCAATCGTGCCAGCCGCGACATCGTGATCTCGCGACCCCGCAGCTCGCCCATGATCCGTGCGCGGGTCTTGCTGTCTTCGTAAATACGGAAGTGTTCGCGGTGCGCCTGGTTCTCCACGACGACATAGTGGCAGTCGCCATTCAGCCGCGCGGAAAGCAACCGCAGTTGCTGCACGCTGTCGGCTTCGTGGTTCACCGGCGTGACGAGCGTCAGCCGGGGCGTCGAGCGAGCAGGGGACTTCGCGCAAATTGATCTCGGCGAAGTAGTCGAGGAAAAGGTCCGCCGAAGCGGCTCGGCAATCGGCGACCAGCGAGTTTGTCGTTTCGAGCAGCGCAAACAATCGGTCGGTCTCGCGCGGTTTTTGAATGTTCACGAACTCCGCGTCCGCGTGGAAGCGCAGCAGCGTCGAGTTCTCGTCGTCGGTGTCAGCGGCGCGATGGGACAGCCGGCGGTCTTTCAGCGCCTGCACGAGGTTGACGGCGAAGAAGCTCCTACCGACGCCGCCTTTGCCGTTGAGAATTAGGTTGAGTTGTTTGGTCATAAGGTGAGCGTTCAGCGGCTAGAGGTTGCGTGGATCGGCGATGCGTGGGCCGCGGCTCCGCGGCGTTTCGGCGGGGGCGGGAGTCGCCGAAGCGGCGACGGCCGGTGACGCGGCAGGCGCTGGGGCTGGCGAATTCAGCGGAGCAGGCGCGGCGGGAGGGGAACGGCGAACTCCTTAGAGGGAGACGTAACCGGGGTAACCGGTTCGTCCGGATCTGAGGATTCGTTAACCCCGGCCGCACGATCGGGCGGTTCGAATTTCTTCGCTCATTCATCGCTGAACAGGGACTTTGTTCGTAACCGCGCGACGCGCTCGGGCAAAGTTATTCACCATCGGGGGCCGCTCACGCTCGGAAGTTGAAAAAGGACCTCCGTCCCCCGCTTGCTGAATAACTTTGGACCATCTATAAGGGACTCGCCGCCCTACCGGGCCGGGCCTTCCTGCGCCCTGGTGTCACAACGACTGTATCGCCGGTTATTTGAGTCTCAGGAGAATTTACCCACTGGCCACGTTACCGATCTTAAGAAACTTTGGCCCTGGACGTTGGGAGAATCAGGATGCGGCTCATTTCTTTGCAGCTTAGCTTTTTGATGTTTGGGGTGTTAGCGACCGCCGGGAACGTGCTGGGCGGCGGCCCGGACGTTTCCTTACTACGCAAACAACTTGCTGCGGCCAAGCAGGCATCTGATAAACCGGCGATCATCGAATTAAGCCGTCGGCTGATACAAGCCGTCCCGCAGGATTCCGCGACGTGGCAAAACCTCGCTCGGACGCAATTGCAGATTGGCGACCTTGACCGGTGCACCGTTACGCTTGGGACATGGGAAAAGGCAGTGAGGCCGGTGGCGGCGGTAATAGATGATGTACGTGGCGACCTGGCGAAAGCGCGTCACGACAATGCAATCGCCGAGCGGTGTTGGCGCGCTTACCTTGCCGCGCAACCGAACACGCTGGAAACAACCGAAAAACTCGCCGCCTTGTGCGCGGAAGAGGAACGGTGGCGCGACGCAATCGAGTTCCGCACGCGCGCGCTAACCCTGAAAGAAAGCGTCGCCGACCGGATCGCGCGTGCGCAAGTGCTGGTCTGCGTGCACGATTGGGACAAGGCTTACGCCGACATCGACCGAGCCAGCCTGCTGCAGCCTGCCGATCCGGCGGTAAAAGAGTCCCTGCCGTCCTTCGAGTTGCTCAAGACCTTCTTACCTCGAATCAAAAGGCTGGACGCGCAGCTTGCGGCTTTACCCCACACGGCGACGCTTTGGCTCGAGCGTGCGCACCTTTTCACGCTGGCAAATCGCCCGTCTTTGGCGCTGCGCGATTGCCGGCAGGCCATCAAACTGGAGCCCTGGAGCCTGCGCGCACGGGTTCAAGCCGGCGAGGCGCTGCTTGACCTCGATCGCGGGGAAGAAGCAGCAAAACTGAACGTAAGCGTAGACCTGGCACGAGCCGAGAATAAACACGTAAGCGAGAACGCTTTGCGGGCTCTGGCCGACGCAGACACGCAGGTCTCACAAAGGCGCGACCAAGCTGGGCCCCTGGTCACGCGGGCAAAGGCGTTGCGGCGCCTCAATCAGTACCTGCTCGCGCTGGCCGACGCTCAGGCTGCCCTTGATCTGGATCCGAACTCCGCCGCAGCCCATTTCCAAGCGGCGCACGCGCTTGACGATCTTGACCGTGCCGCCGAGGCGAGGGCTCACGCGGCAAGGGCTACGGAGCTGAATTCAGATGATCCTACCATGTGGTATTATCGCGGCCTGCTTGAGGCGCAGCGCGCGGATTTTGACCGCGCAATCCAATCGCAAACGCGCTCCCTCGCCTGCCGCGAGTCATATGTCGCGTTGCAACAGCGCGAGAACTTGCAACGCCGTTTAGGACGGATCCGTGAGGCGGATGCCGACGCGGCCCGGTTGGCACAACTTTCTCCGGCCAAAGAATGAGACGCTACCTTTTCCTGGCCGTCTGCCTCTTCACTTGCCTGGCCCACGCCGACGAGGAGGCGCCAAGGCCGGAGGGCGGAGATGTACTCATCGCTCCGAGTGAGGGGCAGATCGAGCCCGGAACGACGCTTACCTTCACCTTTCCCGAGGCCATGGTCGGAGCGGATCGGATTGACGTGGCGGACCAGCCGTTGCCCTTCATCAGCAAACCAAAACTGGAAGGCCAATACCTCTGGAAAAGTCAGACCGAGGGCGTTTTCACGGTGCGCCACGTCATTGCCGGTGCGGTCTACCGGCTCACGCTGGCGCCCCAACTGCAGGATGCCACTGCAAAGCCGGTGAACGTGCCGGATTGGGAGGCAAGCTTCACGGCCCCTTCATTTGCCCTGGCGACAGATTTTGAGGAACGAGCGCAGCTCGGTGCCCGGCCGCAAATTTCCCTGACCTCGACCTATGACGTGCATCTGGCTGAAGTGGCTGATCACGCCTACTTCCAGGACCGCGATTCGCATGAGCGCTTCCCAACCGAGGTGATCCAATCCGAAGCGGGTCCGCTGGAGGCGCATGAGTTTCGGGTCGCACCCCGCGCGGCGCTCCCGGTCGGGCGGACCTATGATTTGATCGTGGATGGCCTGCTCGACGCAGCCGGCCGCCAACCGCTGCCTTACCTGCCGGTTTTTCCTGCCGGCACGACCGCTCCCTTGAACGTCACGTGGGTTGGCGCCTTCAACGAACCGCTTGCTGAACCGGAAATTCGCTTGAAATTCAGCGACGAGATTGACCCCCGCGAGGCCGCTCCCGATAAGATTCGCATCGAACCGGCCGTGCCCAACCTGGAGTTGCTGGCCAGCGGGGACGACGTGACCGTAAAAGGGGACTTCGATCTCGCACAGCATTACCAGGTGACCATTTCACCGGCCTTGAAAGGAGAACGCGGCTACGGTCTGCCGGCCGCATCACGATGGGGGGCGACGTTTCACCCGAAGGCTCCCGGCATCGTTTTCCCCTCCTCCCAAGTTTTTCTTCGTGCGCGGCATGCCTTGCTGTTTTCCTTCCTGCAGATCAACACGCCGGCAGTGACCTGGAAACTGGCGCGCATCCCGCTGGAAAAGCTCGGGGCCGTGAAAGCCCGGGTGGCCGAATTTGACCGGGCGGCCGTCGATCCACTCACCCACCAACCCCTGAGGGATCCGCGGACAGGTTTCGCCATGGCACACCCCACGGAGCTGCTCGTAAGTGCGTTTGAGCTGCCGGTCGCAAGCAGCGGGACACTGGCCGCCTCGGGCGGGGATGCCGAAACCTTGCGGGAGCTCCGTTGCCTTCCGGCCGACGGCAAGCTGCTGTCCGGCGTCTACCTGCTCGAAGCCAGTGCGTTGCTTGACGATGGATCGGTGGTGGGTAACCGCTCGATCGTGTTCGTGAGCGATTGCATCCTCACGGAGAAACGCACCCGGACCGCCACGATCGTGCGCATCGCGACCATGTCTGACGCCGTGCCGGTTCCCGGGCTGACGGTGCGCGCCGTCACGGCCGAGAACATTGAACTGGGGCGCGCAATCACCGACCAAAACGGTTGTGCGGTGTTTTCACGCCTGCAGCTTTTCCCGAACGGACAGCTCCACGCCGACCTTTTCGTTGCCGACACGGCGAACGGCCCGGCCGTACGGGTGGTGGGTTCCGGCGGTGCCTACCCTTCCGGAAATGAGGACGTTCGGCCCGCATCGACGCGGCGCACGGTTATCATCACGGACCGCAATCTTTATCGCCCCGGCCAGGTTGTGAGAATGAAAGGGATCATGCGCGACGCGACGGGGCCAACCCTCGCAGTCCCCGGATTGCGCGACGTGCATTGGCGAGTGGCGGAAAGCGATGGGGAACGGGTTGTGGCGGAAGGGACCGTCACGCTTGCCGACGAGGGCGGATGGGAGGCGGCGTGGGACGTACCGGCTAACGCCAAGCTCGGACATTACCAGATCCGGTGTAAAATCGGGAGCGAGGATTATGACGGGGCCGCAGCCATCGATCTTCAGGAATACCGCGTCCCGCTGTTCTCGGTTATTCTGGAAGCCGGGCCAGAGGTCGGCCCCTCGGCCCACGCGCGGCTCGCCTCTGCTTATTTTCACGGCAAGCCAAATGCTGGCGCCCAAGTGCATTGGAAAGCAACGTGGACGGCTGCGGCCGAGGTAACTGAAGACGGTGTCAAACGCTACAATGCTTACGCGGAGGTTGGTCCGAGGCTCGATCCCGCAGGCGCAGAAAGCGCATCGATCGAAGGGGATGCCAAGCTGGACGAGCACGGGTTTGCGTTGGTCGGATGCGAATCGCCGTTCAAAAGCAACGCCGCAGTTGGCCGCTGCAGCGTGTCCTGGCGGGCCGACGTCACGTCGCTTGAGGGTCAAACCCTCACCGGCGGAAACACCGGCACGCTCTTTTCCGGCCCTGCGCGGTTAGGGGTGCAGGCAGTCGAACAACCCGGTCCGGCGGGCGGCGTGAAGGTGAGGATCGAAGCACTTGATCCAGGCGATCAGGCGGTCAACAACGTTGCCGTGCGGGCCGATTTGTTTCACGTGACGACCAAGACCACGAGGGAGCAGGTCGCGCCATTTGTTTACCGCTATAATAACGCCGACCAATTCACGAAAATCGCCTCGCAGGAGGCGAAAACGCCCGCCGAACTCCAATACCCCGCCGCCGCGACGGGTCGCTACGTGATTGCGGTGACGGCACCCGGGATAAAAACCCCCTTGGTCACCGACGAGGCCACGATCACGGGCGCAGAAATCGCAGAACTCCCGGTGGAAAACGAAACGGGCTTTCAGATCGATCACCGCATTGCGCCCTTTGTGCCCGGAGAGACAGCGGTCCTCACGACGAAAGCTCCGTTCGCCGGCACCGCCTGGGTTTCGGTTGAAACCGACGAAATCCTGGACACGCTGGTGGTGCCGCTGAAGGGCAACGCCGGCCGGATCGAGTTGCCGATCAAGCAAGAGTACGCACCCAATGCCTTCGTCTCTGTCTACCTTACCCGGCCGGGCGGCGAGCAGGAACTGCCGCGCGAACGTTTCGGCTACACGGAATTGGCGGTACACCGGCCTGAGCAGGAACTGAAAATCGAGCCGCACCTTTCGAGTGCGACGTCGCGCCCGGGCGAAATGGTCCAAGGCGACGTGCGCGTAACCTGCGCCGGCCAGCCAGCCTTGAAGGTGAACCTTCTTGTCTTCGTCGTTGACGACGCGGTGCTCCAACTTGGCGATTGGCAGGTGCCGCAATTGGGGGTGTCACTTTACCTGCCACGCTTATTCGGCGTCCGGAGCTTTCCTTCCCTTGCCTCTTACCAGGAGAAGATGTCGCGTCAAAACCTTACCCAGAAGGGTTTTACCATCGGGGACGGCGGTGACGCCCAGTTCGGGAACGTGCTCAATGTTCGCAAAGAATTTCAAACCCTCGCGTACTGGCAGGGTAACTTGCAAACAGACGAGCACGGACAGGCGGTCTTTGAGTTTACCGCGCCCGATAATCTCACCACCTACCGCGTTGTTGCGGTGGGGCAAACAAAAAAGGGGCAGTTCGGGATTGACGCAAGCGTCACCGTGAAGATTTCTAAACCACTGCTCGTCGAAGCGGCGCTGCCTCGTTTCCTGCGCGACGGCGATGACGTTGAACTGCGCGCGGTCGCGCGCCAGAGTTTTTCGGCTTCGGAGGAACTGGAAGTGAATTGCGTAACCGACGCCAGTTGCCCGTTGTCGAAAGGTACCGAGTCGTCGCAGACGGCGTCCCGCGATGTCCCGGTCGTGTTTCGGTTCAAAGCGAAACTTGCCGACCCCGATTTACGACCGGTAAAAATTCGCTTTGAAGCGAGGGCTAAGGCCGACCCGAAAATGGTTGACGCGGTGGAATTGACTCTCCCCGTGCAGCCACCCACGATCCTCCGCAACGAGAGTATCGCGGGCCGGTTCACCGGTCCGCAATTCGAGGCTTTGCGGGTCATGCCCGAAGGTTGGAAGCACGGCCGCGGGCAGTTCGGGATAACCGTTTCCACCTCGCCGTACCTGCCGGAAATTGCTGGCCTACCGTTGATCCTCGAGTACCCGCACGGCTGTTGTGAGCAGATTTCCACCCGGCTTCTCGGGTACGCCATGATGGGCGAATTGCTTGCCTACCTGCCAACCGCCGAGACGCGCGATACGGAATATCGGGCGATGCTTGCACACGGCTTGCAGCAACTCGCTGATTCCCTGCTCGAGAACGGCATGTTGCCGTATTGGCCCGGCGGCAAAAGCGGTCATGCCTTCGTCACGGCCGAGGCCCTGTGGGCATTGGACGAGGCGGTCAAGGCGGGTTTTCCAGTGCCGGGGCACCTGGTCCAGCGACTCCCCGAGACGCTGTCGAAAATCGTCCGGGATCACATACCGGCTTCTTTTTTTGAGAAAGCGTTTGCCCTCTTTGTGCTGACCCAACGCGACGCCAATGAAAATTTTGCGGGCGCCGCTCAGGAGTTGTATTTGCACCGGAACGAGATGGGCGACGAGGGCCGGGCGTTGCTTGCCCTTACCCTTCACCGGCTCAACCTCATGCCGAAGGAAAAGTTGCAACTGCTTCGTGAAATCAGCACCCCGATTAGGGAGCGTGCCTTCGATCCGGCATCGTTCACCTCCACCACCCGCGCCGAGGCAATTTGCGACTTAGCCTTTGCAACGATTGTCCCCTTAACATCTCCGAAGAGAAAGGAGATCAGTGACCGGCTGCGTGCACTGATGGAAACGGCGGGGTCACTCTCAACGCAGGAAAATCTTTGGTTGCTTTTGGGGTTCAAATCCATGCTGACGGGGGAAGAGCCCGGGTTGCTGAGCGTGGAGGCGCCAAAAGGCCTTTACTCAAAGAACGGTCGTTCGGTCGCGTGGCTTGATCGGCCCTTAAACCGTGCGTTGCTCCTCGAAGGCTTAAACCCGGCTGCCTTGACGTACCTGCTGCATGCAGAATACGTCACCGATGAAGTTGAGACGGATCGCATCGATCGAGGTTTTCGCGTTGAACGCGTGCTGCGCAACCTCACGGAGGCGAAACGCACTGGTAGCCGTGAAGCCCCATTACGCATCGGGGATCAAGTTCTGATCTCGTACCGGATAAACAGCCGAAAACGGCAAAATTACGTCACCCTCGAGGATGCACTCCCGGCCGGATTCGAGACGGTCAACCCTGATCTGGCGATGGTCCGAAGGTTTTTCGAAGTTCCGGTCGGCAACGACGCTGAGAACGTGCTCCCGCTTTCGCATGTCGAAATGCGCGACCGCTCTACCACACTCTATTTTGACGACGTGGAGCCGGGCACGGGCACCTATTCCGTCCTTGCCCGCGCAACGGCGGCGGGGACGTTTCGCTGGCCGGCGACGCAGGTCATTCCAATGTACGACAGCCGTTTCTCCGGTCTAACTCCGTCAAGCGTATGCGTCATTTCTGGCGAATAGGGGTATTCGCCGCGGCCATGATGACGGCCTCAATTGCTGCCTGGCTGTGGTTCCGGCCAATTCCAGAAGGCTTGCAAACACCCTTGTCAGGCACCCTCACCCTGGTCGATTGCCATGACCGTGAGATCGCCGAGGTGGCTTCAATCGAAGCGCGCGCCCAGATTCCGGTTGAGCTTGGGGCTATGGGGGAATGGCTGCCCCGGGTAACCGTGGCAATTGAGGACCACCGATTCTACCGGCACGCCGGCATCGACGGGCGCGCCACGCTCGCAGCCTTCATCCGGAATTTGCAGTCGGGCCGAGTGATCTCCGGAGGGTCGACCATCACGCAGCAACTGATAAAATTGGCCAGCAACCGTCGGCACCGAAGCTGGTTGGGCAAGCTGGGCGAGGCTTTTGCCGCATGGAACCTCGAACGGCGGTGGGGCAAGGAGCGGATTCTTTCCGAGTACCTGAACCGGCTGAATTACGGCAATCGCCGGCTGGGTCCGGAAGCGGCGGCACGCGCCTACTTCGGAAAATCGGCTCGCACCATGACGTTGGCCGAGGCGATTTTTCTGGCCGGGCTGCCCCAATCGCCCACGCGATTCAACCCTTGGCGTCACGCGGACAGCGCCAACCGCAAGTACGGGCGCTCGGTGCAGCGACTGGCCCGACTGGGGATAATCACGCCGGACCAGCAGGCTGTCCTGCGTCAATCCCTGCCAGTTGCACAGCGCTTCGATCCTCCCCGGCATGCGCCCCATTTCGTCGATGCGCTGCGCGCACAACATCCAACGATGACCGGCAGGGTAACAACAACCCTTGACCTGGAGTTGCAGGCATCGGCCGAGCAAACATTGCGCACGCACCTCGCCGCGCTGAACCGTTACGACGTCACGCAGGCGGCAATCGTTGTGCTCGACAACGCTTCGGGCGCCGTGGAGGCAATGGTAGGCTCATCAGATTACGATCTGGCCCAAACCAATGGCGCGACTCGCCCCCGCAGTGCCGGCTCCACCCTCAAACCGTTCGTTTACCTCGCCGCGATTGATCGCCAGGTGCTCACGGCGGCCAGCCTTCTGCCCGACACTTCCGACGCCATCCGGGGCGAGTACCGCGATTACGATCCTCATAATTTCAGCCGCCGCTACCTGGGCCCGGTGCGCGTGCGAGAGGCGCTTGGCTGCTCCCTCAACGTGCCGGCGATCATGGCGCTGAGCCGCATTGGCGCCAGGTCCGCCTTCTATGAACTGCGAAAATGGGGCTTTGATTTCCCAGGAACGCTTGAAGACTACGGAGCAGGATTTATCCTCGGCAACGCGGAGATACGTTTGATCGACCTGGCGGCTGCCTACGCCGGACTGGCTCGCGGCGGACTGGCCATGCACGCGAGATGCTGCAAGTTCGAACAACTCCCCCTCGCCCGCATCGCTTCAACCGAGGCGACCGCGATC